>NC_014248.1:2225000-2600000 GCF_000196515.1 'Nostoc azollae' 0708 | reverse complement strand
ACTCTTTTTCCTCAGCTACAATACCCGACCATTCATAACCCATACTGGTGGGTAAAATCTCCTTAGCTAGTTTTTCCATAGCCATGCTTGCTTGTCCATAACTCAATCCAGGAGCAGGAGAACCGTTAATTTCAATGGAACGAAATAAATTGTAATGATTAATAGTTTGTGCTCCCGTAGTCGAGGTCAATTTTACCAAACTATTTAAAGGAATCATTTGATCATTTCCCGAACGCACATACAAGGAATTGATATCATTTGGGTTAGCACGAAATTGAGAATCAGCTTGAATATATACCCGGTAAGTGCGAGATAGGAAATTAAAATCATTGACATATCTTGAACCCACATAACTTTGTAGAGTTCTAAAAATATCGTCAATTTTAACTTGTAGAGATTTAGCTTTATTGCGGTCTACTTCAATTAAAATTTGTGGTGTATTAGCCTTGAAAGTGCTAAATACAGCCTGTAATCCAGGAGTTTGATTACCCCGCATCATAAATTGACCGACAATTTCCAACATGGAATTTAAACTATTAGTACCAGCCACATCTTGTAACTGAAACTGGAAACCAATAAAACTACCTAAACCACGAATTGTGGGAGGATTAACTGGGAAAATACTAGCTTCAGTAATGCTGGAAAATATTTGTCTTAATTGACCAATTATGGCTTGGACAGACTGATTAGGCTTTTTCCGTTCATCCCAAGATTTCAGGGTACTGAAAATTACGCCACTATTAGCACTATTACCACTGAAACTAAAGCCACCAATAGCAAAAGTTCATGTAACTTCTGGTAATTTGAGGATTGCTGTTTCTACCTGACTCATCACATTGCTTGTGTATTTGAGTGAAGAACCTTCTGGAGCTTGAATAATAGTAATGAAATAACCTTGATCTTCATCAGGTAGAAAAGATATTGGTACATTTAAATAAAGCCAACCAGTGAAACTAATTAAGGCTATAAATATTACTAAAACAATAGCTTTAACTCTCGTCAACAAGATCAAAAATTGCTGATATCCCCGCCCTATGGCTTCTAAAAAGCCGTTGATGATACCAAAAGTAAAACCAATAATACCTCTAGTTGGAGGACTTTGGCGTAACAATAAAGCAGCGAGGGAAGGTGTGAGAGTCAGGGCTAAAAAAGTGGAAATAGCGATAGAACAAGCAATAGTCAGCGCAAATTGTTTATAAATTTGTCCGGTTGAACCAGGGAAGAAAGCTACTGGTACAAATACAGCCATTAACACCAAAGAAGTAGTAATTACCGCCCCAGTGAGTTCAGTCATGGCTAAAGACGCAGCTTTACGGGGAGTAATGCCTTTTTCCTGAATTAAACGGGAGATGTTTTCAACTACAATAATTGCGTCATCAACTACCATTCCTGTTCCTAGGGTTAAACCAAACATGGTTAAAGTGTTGATGGAAAAATTAAAGACTTTCACGAAAGCGAAAGTACCAATTAAAGATAGGGGAATAGTGATGACAGGAATTAAGGTAGTGCGCCAATCTTGTAAGAAAATAAAAATGACAAGAATAACGAGTGAGATCGCTTCTAAAAGAGTCTTAATTACTTCTTTCAAAGACCCTTCTACAATGGTTGTCGTATCAAATGCCACCTGATACTTCATCCCTCGTGGAAAGCTTTGGGAGAGTCGCGCCATTTCCCTTTTCACAGACCTAGCAACGTTTAAAACATTACTGCCAGGTGTAGCTAATATCCCTATACCTACACCTTCTTCACCCTTAAATCTCAGAAATGAGCTATAGTTTTGAGCACCCAGTTCTGCTCTACCCACATCCTTCAATTTAATCAAACTACCGTCAGCCGCAGTTTTAATCACTAAATTGTCAAATTCCTGTGTTTCTGTTAGCTGACTAATAGCTCTTAAATCAATTTGATACATCTGACCTTCTGGGGCTGGTTGTTGTCCAATTTGCCCCACACCCACCTGTAAATTTTGCTCATTGAGAGCATCAACAACATCATCGGTGCTTAAATTGCGAGTAGCCAATTTATTTGGATCAAGCCATAGACGCATTGCATAACGACGTTCACCAAAAATTCGCGCCTCACTGACACCTTTAATGCGTTTCATGGCATCAGCTATATATAGATCAGCATACTTACTTAAAGTAACGTTATTAAACTCTTTGTTTTCACTGTACAAACCCATGGCCAACAGGATGTTGTTAGACTGCTTGTTAACAGTCACTCCCGTTTGCTTGACTGCATCTGGTAACTGTGGTTCAGCCAAAGAAATACGGTTTTGGACATCAATTGCGGCAATATCCTTGTCCCGCGAAGCATCAAATGTGACTGTAATGGTGCTAGTGCCATCATTACTACTACTTGAAGTCATGTATTTAATGCCTTCGATACCATTAATTTGCCGTTCAAGAATAGAGGTGACAGTGCTTTCTACCACTTCTGCACTAGCACCAACATAGTTAGAAGTGATAATAATTTGAGTCGGACTAATTTCTGGATATTGTCTTGTAGGTAAGGTGGGAATACTAATTACTCCTACCAGGAAAATGCTAATAGCACAGACACTGGTAAATACCGGTCGCTTAATAAAGAAATTAACAAACATAATTTGTAATTAATTCGTAATTGATAATTGGTGATTGGTGATTGGTGATTGGTGATTGGTGATTGGTGATTGGTGATTGGTGATTGGTGATTGGTGATTGGTGATTGGTGATTGGTGATTGGTGATTGGTGATTGGTGATTGGTGATTGGTGATTGGTGATTGGTGATTGGTGATTGGTGATTGGTGATTGGTGATTGGTGATTGGTGATTGGTGATTGGTGATTGGTGATTGGGCACCAGGAAAATTATTTCCCTATCTCCCTCATATTCCCCAGTCCCCAATTCCCATGCCCCAGTTACTCAGGAATTATTGGTAGTCCATCTCGGAGATTTTGTACTCCTGAAATTATTAGTTTTTCATCTGCTTTCAATCCTTCAATCACTTGGTAAGTATTACCTTTAATATCCCCTAACTTCACTTGCTTTTGTTTAGCTATTAATTGGGAATTGCCTTGAGGAGATTTTTCGGTTTGGGCTACAACAAAATTTTCTCCTGCTATTCTAGATACTGCTGTAGTAGGAATAAGAACCCCTGAACGCTGATCCCAAATCACTTTTGCTCGAATTAATTGATCTGCTCGCAACTGACCTGCGGAATTATCATAAAGTGCTTTAACGAGTATAGATTGAGAATTCTTGTTGATATTTGGAGAGATAAAAAATACTTTGGTAGTAGCCAAGGTTTGACCTTGGGCATTCATTAGTTCTACTGGTAGTCCTTCACGTAATCGGAGTCCTTTCTCCAATGGAATAGGGATTTTCACGTCTAAAGGTCGATTTTGGGTAATAGTAGCTAGTTTCGTAGAAATATTTACTACATCACCTATTTTCACAGGAATATCCCCAACTTTACCACTAAAGGGAGCAATGATTTTATAATACTGAAGCTGAACTTGTTGTTGTCTAATATTTGCATCAGCTTGTTCTAAGGATTTTTCCGCTTGAGATATGCTGGCTTTTTGGGCTTGAATTCGAGAATTTATGGCATTGAGTTCGGCTTTAGCTGTGTCTAGTTTATTTGAATACAAATCTTTTGTCTGACGAGCTACAGCCCCTTGATTAGCTAATTCAGAATAGCGATTGTAATCTTGTTGGTTTAACCGTAAATCAGCAACTTTACCTAGTTTTTCTGCTTCCAACGATTGGAGTGTAGCACGGGTATTTTCTAGTTGTGCTTTTGCTATTTGAGCAGCAGCGGATAAACTATTAACTGCTTCTTGTTGCTGTCTAGCATCTATTTGCATAATGGCGGCACCATCTGAGACTGAGTCGCCTGATCTTACAAATATCTGGGTTACTTGACCCTGAATTCTGGGTTGGAGATTAACTGATTGCCTGGATTCTAAATTAGCAATATACTCTGTAGTATCTTCGACTGTACCTGTTTCTACAGTTGATAATTTGACTTTTACTGCTGGGGGTTGAGCATTAGCTAATGCTGGACTTGGTTTTTCAGGAGTCAGTAACCGCGAATTTATGGCTCCTCCACCCCCAATGATTAGCACGAGAGCTATCAATAATCTCAGCCACCGTTGTTGTGATTTGGGGGGTGGCTCAAATGCTGGCTGGGAAATATCTGGAAAATCAGTTTCAGACTCAGGGGATGTCATGGGTGATAGGAAGGAATTTGCAGGGATGAATAGTTAAAATTCTATCTCAGTATGCAAATATATATGTTGATATTGATTTGGAAATTATCCATTTAGCATGAGGTATTTCAAACCATTATGTGCTACTAGTGGTATATCTAAATATACAGATTCCATCATTTTTTCCAATCTATCAAAAGGTCAACTATACATAATTTCTTAGACGATTTAATCACAGGATGATATGTAAATTAGTTGAGAGCATCCCAAATCTGTAAGAATATAGATAATTAGTGAATAATTACTAAAAAGTCTGACTCATGAATATTGGTATTTTATGATTTTTTTGGATTAGTGGCGATTAGCAGCAATCAATATTTTTTACCAGAAATTAATATTCAGTTGAAAAAGATTGAAAAGCTGATGTAATAAGCTTTTTTACCTTCTGCTTTACTGGTTTGGTGCGATCGCAGAAATATTAACCCATTAATCGGCTAACCTTATAAGAGGATCTTAGTAAGGATTCAGGTGGTGGGGTATTGACAAGTGTGATAGGAGAGGCAGAATATAGCAGTTATGGAAAAGAAGCTGCCACCAAAACTAGACAGAGAGATATTGAAGCAGTTGGCAACAGAGCAACTGGTAGAAATCATTATTGACCAGGGGACAAAGTATAGAGAACCTAACAAATAGAGTAGTAGAACTGGGAAAAGAAATAGAGAAACTCAAAGTCAGTAGAGATTTAGAGACCATAACATGATCCAAACCACCCTTGGGAGACATCCTCAAAAAAACCGAAAACAAACAAGAAGAGAAACAAGAAGAGAAGCAGACACAAAAACGGAAACCAGGAGGACAACCAGGGCATAGGGGAAAAAGGAGAAAGGGGTTTGGTGGAGTAGATAGAATAGATTTGAGATAGTGGGACGGCAAGTGTGTGGATGGTGAGGTCAGGGGCAATTCTTTGGCGAACCAATAAAAATCCAAACACAACAAGTAGGGACTTGGTGGACAGGCCAATCCAAATAGTAGAATATGAAAGATATACGTGGATTTGCAGTGTTTGTGGGGAAACACAAGCGCTACTCTGGTCACCAGAGATAGTACCGGGACAAGATATAGGAATCACAGGACAAGCTTTTTTGGGATGGATCAATAACTAGGGCCATTGAGCCTATGAAAAACAACACTTGTTGTTGTGGGAACTGGGTCAAATAGAAATTGGAGTGGGAACATTAGTAGAGGTACCAATGAAGGAATAGATGGTCCAGTGGCTCAAAGTATTCATAGCCTCAAACAGTGGATAAAACAAACCCAGCCTCATATCCTTGGGGATGAAACACCCTGGGTAGTCAAAGGGGTGAAACAATGGTTATGGATTTTTGCCAATAGTAACTTCCCTTGATTTCATGGGTCCTGATACTCCTTGTCCTGGCGAATTAGAATCCATTGTGGGTTCAAGTTACTCTGGTGTACTCAGTTCTGATGACTTTACTGCCTATAACGGTTATGCGGTCACAGCTCAACAGAAATGTCAGGCACATCTACCCTACCCCGTCACTTCAAGACACTAATCAAGATTCCTGGCTTCAATCACCAAGAAGTTGGCACGAAATTCATCGACCTCATAGATGAAGGTTTTAAAAACTACCCTTTATTCCAACAAACCCAAAACCTTCATGAATTCTTGACTTGCCCATCCTAGTTTCAACCAAAAGTTGAATCTTCCATTCATTCATTAATCAAGCCCCAGGGGAACCTGGTAAACTTTTACCTTCCTTAGGTAATAGACCTTGATCATAATTTAGCTGAACCAAGGTTAGATTTAGCACTGATACAAGGAAAAGTCTGTGGTGGTTCTCTTTCTCTGGAGCTCTTCCAACATCCTGCCAATTTATTGACGGTTATACAAACTTGTCGCCGTCAAGCACTTTCTCTAATTGAGTTTTTTGACCAACCTATGAAAGCCATGGTTCACTCTGCTTTCCATACACCTTCTTTAACCCCTCTACCTTAGACCTGAATCCTTACGGATCTTGATTTAGTCTCTCCATGAAATAATTCTGAGCAGCATACTTATGGAGAAAAAGTAATTATGCATCCTGCATCCTGCCTTCTGAACTCCCGAACTTATCAAGACTATCACTTGTGAGGTTATCACCGTAAATAAAGATACTTATGACTCTCTACAACAGGAACTAGCAAAACTACATTAAGCTGTAGACAGTTTGAGCCAAGCTCAGTTATCAACTCTTGTGAAGTATAATTATGAGCAAATAGGTTTATTTCTGGAATATACACGAGCTGCGATCGCAATATTTGCTCGCCACATGCATTATAGCTATGAAGAATTTCTGACTATTAAAAATGAGCCAAATTAGTGGCTAACTACACTCAACTCCCTCACAGATAGTTTTTTTAGCAATGCTATTGATGCTTTAGAAGATGTAAGTCTAGTTAATCAAAAAAGAGTAATTCATATTATTACTGTTTTCAGTAAAAATAACCGATTAGCTATCTGCATCAGGGATACTGGTTCAGTAATATCCCCAGAAATTATGCCCAAATTATTTGACCCATTATTTACGACTAAAGACATAAGTAAAGGTACAGGCTTGGGACTTTCTATTAGTTACCAACTTATAGTAGGGAAACATCACAGTAATTTATGTTGTCACTCTACCCTGGGAGAAGGAACGGAATTTGTGATTGAAATTCCCATTAGTCAATTAGCAGGACCTAATAAATTATTATAAATAATATATTCTTTAGTGAGATTCTCCAGAATTCTTGATATTTGGGTGACAAGTACCCAGATGCTATAATTAAAATACGAAAATATAGCAGTAAATATTAATTTTGTCAATTGAACTAACTATTGCCAAATAAAAGCATTATTTGGGTAGACTAAAACCTGCGTTATAGATTAGTTATTGATCATATAGCAACTGCCACGGTGGTTAGGACAACAACAGATGATAAAACTTAGATACAAAAAGACTTGTAACTCTGTCACCCTTCGGGTTTGTCAGCGCGGTCTTGGGGGAAACCCCCAAGACCGCGCTGACTCACCTGTCACCTGTGAGCTGCTATATCTACATAACCGGACTTGTTCTGGCTTGATCTCAATAGCAAAGGTTTGAAGATGTTTACTTCATCAGAAACTCCTATAATTGCAGCAGTTGTGCTGGTAGCGTTCGGAATTTTGGGTTGGGGCTTTTACCGCGCCAGACCTTTTGGTAAACTGGGAATCCTAGCCTGGTTACAGTCAGTAGTATTGATGACTCCTTGGCTGTTATTTTTTGGCTTGTTTGCTGCCGGAATTTATATCAATATAGCGGGTATATTGTTATTGGTAGTTACTTCTGCTGGTGTGTATATTTTCTTAGGTAGACAGTTACGCCAAGCTGGTCAAGATGCCATTCTGAAACAACGGGCAACAGAAAGACTTGCAGATGCAGCTACATCAAATACCAATAATCCAGTAGTGATTGCAGGAGTGAAACTGCAACCAATAACAATACCAGAAGAAGATTTGAATACCATTAAAGGTATTTTCGGTATTGACACATTTTTCGCCACAGAAACCATCCCCTATCAAGAAGGTGCGATTTTAAAAGGCAATTTGCGGGGAGAACCAGAGGAAGTTCATAACCATCTTATGAGAAGTTTGCAGGAACGTTTAGGTGATAAATATCGCCTGTTCTTAATGGAAAATACAGACGGTAAACCGGTGATGATTGTTTTACCTAGTCGTACTGACCCAAAGCCGATCCAGTTACCACAAAAAGTCTTTGCGGTGATTCTCTTGGTAGCAACTATCGCCACCAATTTAGAAGCGGCAGGATTATTGCTGAATTTCGATTTAGTTGCCAATCCAGGAAGGTTTTCTGAAGCTTTGCCTATCGGTTTGGGAATATTTACAATTTTGATAGCTCACGAAATTGGTCATTGGTTTCTGGGACGAAAGCACCAGGTCAAATTGAGTTGGCCTTTTTTCCTACCAGCTGTGCAGATTGGTTCTTTTGGGGCAATTACTCGCTTTGAGTCTCTATTACCTAACCGTAAGGCATTATTTGATATTGCTTTGGCAGGGCCAGCTTTTGGCGGTATTGTTTCTTTGATCATGCTGGTAACAGGTTTGTTACTTTCTCAGCCTGGTAGTTTATTTCAATTACCAAATAAGTTTTTCCAAGGCTCAATTTTAGTAGGTAGCTTGGCGCGGGTTGTGCTGGGTTCGGCTGTACAAGGGCCGTTTGTAAATGTTCATCCTCTAGTGATCATTGGTTGGTTGGGATTAGTGATTACGGCTTTAAACCTAATGCCTGCTGGACAACTAGATGGTGGGCGCATTGTCCAGGCGATTTATGGACGCAAAACAGCAGCAAGGGCAACTATTGCGACTTTAATTTTGCTGGCGTTGGTGTCTTTAGGTAATACGCTGGCTATGTATTGGGCGATTGTGATTTTCTTCTTACAACGGGATGCAGAACGCCCTAGTTTGAATGAAGTTTCTGAACCTGATGATGCTAGGGCTGCTTTAGGTCTTTTAGCTCTATTTTTGATGATTGCTACTCTCTTACCTTTAACACCTGCTTTGGCTGGAAGGCTGGGAATAGGGTAATGGGGAAGATGGGGAAGATGGGGAAGATGGGGAAAAATGAATTAAAAAATTTCTGCCTCCTGTCTGGTAACCAATCACCAATCACCTACCCTTTCCACCCTGCTAGTAGCCTAGTATAGGTTGCTGGTTTGGGGAAGATTTGCTGGAAACCGACTTGACGTTCTAGGGCTTTTTCTTGGCTGATGTTCCAGAGGGTTTCATAAAAGAAGAAGAAAATTCCGGCAAATTTGCGATCGCGCACTTTCTGTACTTGAGTTCTAATCTGTTGCATGGAAACCGAGCGATTTTTTAACCAGCTCAAAATGCCAATACTCACAGGTATATGTTTCCGTGCGACTTTCACTTCTGGCTATTCTAATTTGCTGCAAAACACATTTAAATCATCACGATATATAATAATATGCACAACCAAGTCTTCTATTAATCCCATTCGTTCCCATTTCTGCCAGTCTGCTAAAAAATATTCATAGAAAAAACGGTGGGGATTGGGAGCTACGGAAACTAGACAATTCTTTTTATTAGCTTTAATAGCTGTAAATACCCGCTTCATGAAGTTGGTAATTTTGTTGGCTCTCCAGCCCAGCCATTCTGGATCTTTGGGATTTTTAGATGGTGCTTGACCACGGTGTTCTTTTTTGTATAACGCCACTGTGTAGGCATCATAACCCAGTTCTGATGGTAAGCCGAAATGGTCATCAAATTGAATACCATCAATCAATATTGTAGTTTTTGAGGATTTCCACAATTAAATAAATCTTGGATAAATTGCTGTACATCAGGAGGAAAAGGACTCAGCCATACGCGATTGTGTGTTCCTTCTTTGACAATTTTGGTATCGTCGCGGCGACTAGCAAGCCATTGAGGGCGATTTTTGGCTAGAAGGTAATCAGCAGGAGCCATAAAGCCAAATTTGAACCAGGGAATGACGGTTAAGCCTTGTTTATGTCCTTCTGTAACAATTTCTTGGAGCATATCTCGTCCTTGTAATCCCCGTGTGGGATCGAGGGATTTGCCAATTACTTGAGCACTAACTTTGGTAGGATAGAGCGTATAACCCCAGTTCTAAACAGCGGGATAGACTGTATTAAAATTGAAAGTATCTAAATTTCTCAGGGCTTTTTGCAAGCTATCGCGGTCAAAAAAAAGATCACTATCAATATTGGTTAACCACACCCCGCTTAACTCTGAAGTTTGCTGTGGAGTGATCGCAGTTTGAGCTTTTAAAGGTAATGATAATATCATCACAGCTAACATACTCAAGATAAATACAGCTGAAAACAACCCTGATTTTAGATTTTGACGCACATTTCACCTCGGAAATTTTCCCAAGATTGCCTATATCTCAAACAAAAGCTCAATGTAGAGACTCAGATCACAGCCGAGAAGTTGCCTTGTAGTTTAACATTCGCCAAACATATCTATGATTGCCTCAATAACTACGGTTTTACTAGTAGAAAGTAAAAAAATTGGCTTAAATTTTCCGGATATACAAAAAATTTTGAGTTTATTGTTACACATAATTATGTAAGCACTATGAATATCAAACTCGATAAGTACACCCCAGATAGCCTGGCATCTTTATTTGTCCTTCTGATGGAAGAAGGCATGACTCCAAATCAAATTATGGTCGGTATTGTCCGTCTGGCAACGGATTCTAAAGAATTAGAAGGCACTATTGTATCAGCTGATTGTATCCGTTTTCTGGTCGCAACAATGCCAGTAGATACCACTGCACCAGGGGTTACAGAATTTATTCTGTCTTTAGCACAAGAGGGAGTTACTACTTTGATGTTGTTCGATGCTTTGGGTTTTGCTTGCTATGTTCGTGGCTTATTCGATTCCGCCAATATTATTCGCTTGACTTATCAGCGATTACAAGCAGACAGAATTATTTCTCAAATCCTGCGTGATTAAAAACTAATGAAAAATCAATGTTTTTTAGACAGTATATGCAAAATCAAAAAACGCCCAACCACAAAATGGATGAACTGCTCAATGATTTATATTTTTTCTGTGAGACTTTTAGCCAGTTGCAGTGAAGTGATGACAAGTTTAACAAACTGCTACAACATTTAGGGGTGTTGTACAGTGCTTCATCAACAACTGGCGAGTGGGTATTTGTTCTCAGGGTTGGCTGCAATCCTTCCCTATGAACAATTCTTACTGATTTTGTCTTCTTTCTTGATATTTCTATTAAAACGGCAACCGAAAAATTTTGTCTGCCAAATTGCCAAAACCACGGATTATTTGGCTAACGGTTGAATTGATTGCATAGAAGGGGCGTTGAGGAGCGTCCCTTTTCCTATTTTGGATTTTGGATTGACCCCACGGACAAATCTAGGGGCTGATACCATCAAAGAATTAGTGGTCATATAGATTTTGAATTCGGAATTCCTTTCTGTATCAGGCTGGGAGCAACATACAGCAGATTGAAATTTAAAAGCTGTATAAGATAATGATTGTCCTGATAATTACGCCTCAACGGTCATCCTAAATAGAATTTGTTTAATTTATTCTGGTAATATGGCTAATAAAAATAAGTGCGAAAGAAATGTTCACTAGTCAAGAAAACTCATTAATAGCTAATACTTTAGTCAACGAAATTAACGATACTCTAGCTGAGAAATTATGTGGTGGGACTATTACTACTCCTCAAACTACACAGGAAGATGGCCTTAGCACTATGCCCAGAACAGCTAATAAAACAAGTATGCCATCTCTTAAAGCCTCTGATGCGCTTGGTTTAACACCCTTTGTTCCTCATTTGCCGACAACAAAATTGCCTCGTTTAGGTCCGCTTGACCCCACCAAAAGAACGGCTAATACACCAAAAAATGCTGTTACCATAACCATACCGCTACCACTACCTGTTTGGAGTTGAATCTATCTCTTTGGATTTATGAATTGATCATCAATAATCCTTATAGTTGACAGGTAAAGCAGATACCCCCCGTATAATACTCGGTTAAGAGCCTGAAAATTGTCACTTGGGAATAGTTTAAGGGTAAAGGTTTTTTCCTTTTCTTTTCACCTTACCACTTAACCGACAAGTGTTGGATACTACCTAAGTAAGTGAGGCGATCATTTATGTTTCAGCAAATCATCAAATCCCAGCAGTTAGTTGACTTATCAACAGTGGAACAGCAGCTTTTCTATGGTGGAAAATCCGATCCTATGGAATTGGGTAAAATACCTAATGTACTAGGTAATGGTTTTCCTAATGTAGCTGCTTTTAACCCCTTTGGGAATACGGGAACAGGCAAGACCAACGAAAAAATCAAGGCTTATAATAATAATGTTGGCACAATTCTTTACTAGTAAACTATGGTGGAAATAAATTACCCATTCCAAATCTCTGAAAATATTACGCTGTATTCATTTTGAATTTTGTTGGCGTAGCCTGCTGGAAGCACTATTTTGTTAGCCTAGCTCTTCTGAAAGAAGCATTTTTAATTCACGGCGGTACTAGTAGCGTTTGTCGTTGTTGAACGCTATGGATAGCGTATCTTGGTCTATGCCTGCGGTAGCTACGCTAAGAGGTTGTTTTAAAAGTTTCTGGCTGTGACTTGAGGGACTTATTGATCCCCCTTCTTAAGGGGGATTTAGGGGGATCTAAAAGTTTTTGATATACTGAAAAAGGTTTAAAAGTGTCATTCTGGACCTTCGCAGAGCTTCTCTCAAAGAGATAGTGAAGAATCTGCGAGATACTAGAGCCTACCGCACGCTCGGGGTTCACGCAGTGTCCCGAAGGGATACGCTGCACTACCTTACCCATGGCTTACGCCACCCTGCGCTATCAGTATGACATAAGTCTAAGTTTCACCGGTTTGCAGTATACATTACTAAGGACTTTTCAAACATCCTCTAAAGCCATATTTTACGGAGCATCCCAATTTTGAAAAAAAAAAATTTCAATTTTGTACCTCCTACAACCTGCAATGAGATTTAATTAAGGCACATTTTTACAAATAATATGTTTTTTTTCATCAAAACTGATCACACCTTGTTTTTGTAATTGAGTAAACAAGCGTGTAATTGTAGCTCTAGTTGTGTAACAAGCATTGGCAATATCTTGATGTGTGAGACGAAAAGTGAGCCGAGTTCCTCCTGGTATTGGTTCACCAATTTGCTGTTTTAAAATTTCTAATAAATACAGTAATCGATCTTCTACTTTTTTTGTGGCTGCAATTACTAACAAAGATTCTGTTTGTTGTAATCGCTGTTGGATTTTTGGTAATAGGATATGGCTCAGTGATGGTAAAACCGTAAGCTCGGATATATAAATGGAGACTAATTCTATATCTGTAATGGCTGTTCCTTGGTAAATCGGTAAGGATGTCATACTAGAGCTAAACAGCATTCCTGATGTTACTAATCCTGTCAGGACTTCTTTACCTGTGTCGCAAAGGGTACTAAGTTTAACTACACCCTGAACCACATAGTAAATTAATAACGGATTCAGAACAATACTTTCTCCTTTGGAATGTTTATTTATCGGGCGATCACCAATTAAGTATTTTTGATCCTGAACAGCAGTTGATTTTACTTGCTGAAGCCCAGTGATCTTTCGTATTAACCAATACAAAGTAACAGATTGCTGTTCATTTTTTACCAGAGATTTTACTTTCAAAGAAGCATTAAAATAATGGCCATGACGTGGTTTTAAGGATAATAATATTTCTCTTGTTTGCGGAGATTGAGATATCTGGATGAGTTCACTGTAAAAGTGCTGGTATTGTTCCCTTGGAATGAAGTTAATTATGGGTTTACCAACCAGGAAATTTTGAGCTATGTTGAGTAACTGTGCTGCTGTATGGTTAGCTTTTTGGATGATACCTTGTTGATTGGTGACTAAATAACCATCTGGTGCAAACTCAAATAATTCTTGGTAGTGCTGGCGTTCTGTTTCCAGTAAGTTGCGTGTTTGAATCAGTTCTTCATTTTGGTGATACAGTTCTTCAGCTGCTAGTTGCAATTTATTTGATGTATACTTAAGTTCCTTAAAAGCTTCTGGTACTAAATCAGAAGGAATCCAAGGTAATACAATAGCAGTCTGGTACAAATCTGCTAAATACTGATGCAGTAGTTCTGCACGTTGATAAAATAATTCGATGTTCACCTAGAATTCCCACTTTTTAGTTGCAGAGGTTGATGGAAAAATTACACTATTTTAAATTTGGGAAAACAGTTGGCAAGTTTAAACTTCTAAAAATTAAATTGTATATAATATAATATTTAATCTTAAGCAATAATGGCTACTGTAACTACCTATAAATTAGTAAATTTATGTTAACTAATCAATACAAATATAAATGATTATTTTGATCTAACCAATAATCTTGTGTATGTTGAATTGAGCATGATAAAAACTACAAATATAGAGACGCTGCATACAACATCTCTACAGTCATGTGATTCAATTGATC
Organism: 'Nostoc azollae' 0708; assembly: GCF_000196515.1. Taxonomy (NCBI): domain Bacteria; kingdom Bacillati; phylum Cyanobacteriota; class Cyanophyceae; order Nostocales; family Nostocaceae; genus Trichormus; species Trichormus azollae. Next base: position 2,585,758 of record NC_014248.1, on the reverse strand, counting down.
AAAAACAAAGCTGGATTTTATTTGTATTTAAATATACGTAGATAGTTAATTTTGAGATTGGCGAGCACCTGGTTTTTTCTGTAAATTTTGCTGAATCATGCTGTGTTTGCATCTCATACCACTCATTCAAGCAATATTGAAACCAACAAAAGCAGTATTCATACCAGCAAAAATTGCACAAGCTAGAATCTGGTATTTGATCACCACTTAAATGGGGTGTGACGCTATTGCGAGGACAGTGGATGTAACTACTCATGAATTTTGACTCCTTAAATTTTGGTAGCTTCCTTTGATAATTTAGTAGTTATAATCACTAATTTTATAAGCAAATTTCCTCATAACGCTGACCAGCAATTTCCCAAGTAAATTGAGTTTCTACCAATTGTCTAGCGTGAGTAGAGAGTTGATATCTGAGTTCTGGCTGTTCAAAGAGTTGAGAAATAGCAGCTACGTATTCTGTGGGTTGATTTGCTCTTAATGCTCTTAGTGGTGTGTTTATGCCATCTACAGCTAGTCCTTCTAAACCGCGATCGCTCCCCACCACCGGTATACCCGCAGCCATCGCTTCCAACGTTTTATTTTTAATTCCAAATCCTGTTCGCATTGGTACAACACAGATAGTAGATTTATGCAAATATTCTCCCATAGAAGGTACACGACCAGTCACATTAATTCCGGGTTTTTGCCCAAGTGATAAAATTGCTGGTTCGGGACGAGAACCGACTATATCAAAGGTAGTGTCAGGATAAAGATTTTGGATCTCTGGTAATACTTCATTGCTAAAAAAATAGACAGCATCAATATTAGCTAAATTATCCATTGCCCCAATAAAAATTATCCGATGTCCACCAGGATCTGTAGGACGGTTGGGAAAGGTGACTAAGTCCACACCATTAGGAATGACAGCAATTTGAGAACTCTGTCGAAACTGTTGTAGTTGTTGTTTATCTTCCACTGTAGTAACTACTATATGTGAGAATTTAGAACAGTAAATCCGTTCATAATGACGTAACAATGGCAGATTAATTTTATCTCTAAATTGATTTTCTGATGTGCCAGTTGCTAACTGATCCAGACAAGTACCATACACAGAACTATGAATATTAACTATAGTTTTTACCTGAGTTTGAAAATAGGGACGTATATAAATTTCATTGACGCTATGTTCACAGGTAATTACATCACATTTACCTGATTTAACAAAGTTGTCAATCCATGCTTGCATCTCTATTGAGTAGCGGTTAAGGACGCTTGGTGGTGTCCCTGTGAAGAAAAATGTACCTAATCGCTGAATTTTCTTAAGTATTACCGCTGATGTTTGCCCATCTGAGGGACGTTCAAACACAACTAAGTTATCTACGCAATCTCGTAAACCTTCTATTTCCGAGTTTGTGACATCGGACTCACATTGAGTTACCAGGGTAATACTATGGTTTTGGCTGAGATACTTAAGTAAATTAAATGTCCTGACTTGGGTTCCTCCCCTGGTTGGTGGATAGGGAAAAGTTGAAGATACCATGAAGATATTCATAAATCTGATAATTTCAGGAAAATTGTTTAGTTTGCATATAGACTAGATTTACCACAATATAATAATGTTAATTACTTAAAATACCTAGAATAATACGAATTTTTACTGAAAGTTTTGTGATTAGCAAGTTCATAATATGAAAGTTCAAAGTGATTAGCAAGAGATTTTCAGCAAAATCAAAGTTTAGCAAAACTAGTTAAAAAAGTACATTTATATCAGCAGCAATTTTCTTCTATTATGCCTAAAGTTAGTGTTTGCATTCCCACTTACAACCGCGCACATTTACTTCCTTATGCAGTCAATAGTGTGTTAGCTCAAAGTTACACAGATTTTGAACTAATTATCTGTGATGATGGTTCTACAGATCATACTGCGGAAATAGTCAGTCAATGGGATGATCGACGAATTCGTTATATTAGACAACCTGTTAATGGTGGTCGTAGTCGAAATATGTGTTCTTGTTTTAAAGCTGCTTCTGGTAGTTATTTTATTAAATTTGACGATGATGATGCTATTACTCCTGAATTTTTAGAGAGAACTGTAGCGGTTTTGGATGCAGAAAGGAGTGTAGATTTTGTTTGTACAAATCATTGGATTATTAATCAAAATAATGAAAGAGTTGAATCAGCTACTAAGGAAAATTCTAGTAAGTGGGGAAAGGATAAGCTAAAACAGGGTCTAATTCCCGATTTAATTCGGGAAACTTTTATCAACCAAAGTTTACAAGTTGGTTCAACTTTATTTCGTCGCGATTGTTTAATGGAAGTGGATTATATGCGTCCAGAAGCTGACGGATGTGAGGACTTTGATTTGCTGGTCAGGTTGGCTATTGCTGATAAACAGGGGTATTTTTTACCTGAGTTTTTAATGGAATATCGGTTTCATCGTGGACAGGCTAGTTTAAAACAAAATCTGCATTTTCTGCGTGCTAAGGTTTTTTGTATTGATAGTTACAAGTTTGCTGCTCAGGAGTTGGAAAAATTGCGATCGCACAAATTAGCTACTACCCAGCAAGCTTTGGGTTTAAGGCTAATTGAAAAGGGTGATACGGTGGAGGGAAGGAGAATTTTACAGCAATCAACGCAGGTTTTGGGAAGCAATAAAAAAATCATGTTTGGCTTGATGCTATCTTATTTACCTATTGGTTTACGTAAGTTGGCTTTACAAGTTTTTCGTCGATTTGGTCCCAAGGATTATACTGAGCAGGTGCGGGAAGCTAGTACCGCCGTGAATTCAAAATGCTTCTTTGAGAACAGCTAAGCTAACAAAATAGTGCTTCCAGCCCGCTGCGCCAACAAAATTCAAAATGAATACAGCGTAAGATTTTCAGAGATTTGGAATGGTTGGTTTATTTACGCCGTACTGTACTAGTGTTTAATTTCTTGTTATTTGCGTCATGGGGGTAGTGTTTCGTGCAAAGGAGCAGAGGAGCAAAGACGCAAAGGAAAGAAGGCTAATTTCCTGACTGATGCTTAGAGTTGTATCTAATAGCCAATGGTAATTATATAGAGTGACAATAAGTATTGCTTGTCAATTTTGTTTCATTCATGCTAGAGTAGTCAGGTTTCAAATACAACTAGATTACTCCTATGGATACAAATGAGTTAAAGTTCCTTCTAAAGCTATTGTGATGTGCTAAATATCGTTTTGACTTATTCTAGCACTTTTAGCTCTTTTAAGGGAAAGGACAAAATTTGTCGAGATTTAGGCGATCGCGAACTGGTAGACTATTCACGAGAGATTGCTACAGTTAAAAATTTACCCCCAAGTCAGGCTCTGTTGAAATTAGACCCAGCGGAGTTGCCCGTCACTGACAAAGAGCGTAAGGTGTTCGATAAACTCAGTAAAGCTACTGCTAAAACCGCCCCCAGTGAAATCACTTCTCTGAAAGCTGCGGAACGAGCCGAGATATTGAAAAACTTGACTGAACGGGGTTTAATTTCAGCAGAAATCAAAATTCCAAGAATTAAAGCTGAGGTTTGGCTGACTAAAAGAGGGATTAAGTTTTTGCGGGATGAATACAGTCCCGAAGGAAAGGCGAATATCAACCTGGATTTGTTGGGTAATTATTTGCGGTTTTTACGGGAGAATTTACGGGTTAAGCCAGAACATGTTTCTCCACCAGAACCTAGCGGTGAAGAGCCAGGTGTGGAAACTATCATCAATACCAGTGATGAAGAAATTTTACAAATTATTGAGAAATTAGATAGTGAACTGGGTACAGAGAATTATTTACCAATTTTCCATTTACGGCAAAAGTTACAACCGCCAATGTCACGGGATGAATTAGATCAGGCTTTAGATCGGTTACAAAAAATTGACAAAATCGAGCTAAGAGGACTTGTCCACGCTCAAGATTACACCCAACCCGGATTTCTCACAAAAAGATAAAACAAAGGGGTCAAAGACTGCGAAAATGTATATATAGCAAGCATTTCAGCAGTTGGAAACCATGACCCCATCTTCAACAGATTGTATACCAAAACAGTTGAAATTTGAGCAACAAAAATGGCTGCCAGTCATAGTCAATTTCCAGGGTGGACAAGTAAGAGCAGATGCAGGATTAAGCTTAATTGCTGAAATAGACAGAAAATTGCAAATCACATCACAGTTTGCACAATGTTTCCAAGATTAGCGAAAGCCAAATCGGATTGACCATTCAATAGAGAGCTTAATTAAACAAAGAATATACGGGCTGGTCATGGGGTATGAAGACTTGAATGACCACGAATAATTACGTCATGACCAGATGTTTGCTATAGCTTTAGGAAAAAGCATTGGAGTAGAGAATGAACCTGCAACATTGGCAGGAAAGAGTACATTAAATCCCCTGGAACATTGTCCTGAAGATGTGGAACAAGGAGCAGACAGCGGGTACCATAAAATCGGGCATTCTCCATCAGAAATTGAAAGCTTATTTATCAAAATATTTCTAGAATCTTACGCCAAAGAAACAAGAGAAATTGTTTTGGATTTAGATGTAACTGATGACTTAGTACACGGCTATCAGGAGCAAGTTTTCTTGAATACTTATGATGGGGGATACTGCTATGCTCCACTTTATGTTTTCTGTGGAAAACATCTATTAGCAGCCAAACTTCGCCCTTCAAACGTAGACCCAGCATTTGGGGCATTATCAGAACTACAAGGAGTGATTAAACAAATAGGTCAAGAATGGAAGAATGTTGAGATTTTAGTAGGTGGAGATAGTGCTTATTCTAGAGACGATATCATGACATGGTGTGAATCCCAAATGGGTGTGGATTATGTTTTTGGATTGGCGCAAAATAGTCGTTTAATTGGGATGACTAGAACGACTCAAAGTAGAGCATCCCTTGAGTTTGAGCAAAAACTATCAACAGTAGTCTCATTCTTAGAAACTATGTTTAAACCAGATGAAGAACTTGCAGAATTTGCTGGTGACTTGATTAATAACTCAATTTGGTATAAATCGTTAGACTATAAAACTCGTGAATCTTGGAGCCGTAGTCGTCGTGTTATTTTTAAAGTTGAATATGGAGTAAAAGGGACTAATGTTCGTTTTGTTGTAACTTCACTTTCTACTAATAAAGTACCTCCTAGTCAACTATATAGACAAAAATATTGTCAGCGAGGGGAGATGGAAAATCGTTTTAAAGAACAACAATTAGAACTTTTTAGTGATAGAACAAGCAACCATACATTTGCGGGAAATCAATTAGGTTTATGGTTCTCTTCTATAGCTTAGGTTTTGCTCAATGCCTTGGGTCAAAAATGTTTAGCTAAAACCGAATTACAAAATGCTACTGTTGGGACTATTCGTACCAAATTATTGCAGTTAGGAGCTTTAATTACTGTAAGTACACGTCCCATTTTAATTGCGATTACTAGTTCTTGCCCATACAGACATATCTTTGCTACTGCTCATAGACGCTTAATAATGCTCACTAATACTGCTTAATTTGAAGTTAAATTGCCTTTTACTTATTTCTAATTAATCATACTTCGCCCTTGGGTTGATTCAAGTCTTGTTTTGTCATGCTTAATTTTATGAACAGAGCATTTTGATTTTACTACCAATAAAAAGATAGTGACTTTTTTAGCTTTATAAATGCGATTTTATATTTAATTTATCTCTGCGATTCAATTTTGATTGATGATGTATCAAAATTTAGTCTCACATCAGGTCATGTAAATTTATTTTTTACTGCTTGTGAGAAATCCGGGTCAAGAGCAAGTTAACGCAGGAATTAGCCAGCGTTCAGGTAGTCCGTTGTTTTTTATTAAACTCACAATTAATTAAAGAGCAATGTTATGGTGTCTATTGATGAGATCATTCTAAGAAGTATCACCCCCTTCGATAATTTTCGTTCTGTTAATTTTTGGTACAAACAGCAACAGCCAGAACCTACGGTTGATTCTATCCATCAAGAAGTGATCGCTAAAATTGAAGCAATACTAGATCAAGTTGCCCAGAATCATCACACGCCCACTGTGATACTTGATGGTGATGCTGGTTCTGGTAAGATTTATCTGTTGGGTAGACTTAAAAAGAAATTCAACCATAAAGCATTTTTTATTTACATTCCTCCATTTCCTCAGAGTGATTACATCTGGCGGCAGATCTTGCGCTATACTGTCCATAGTTTGGTACAAATTCCAGTATCCCCTGAATACTTCGGGGGAAAAAGTTATTCACGCATCCATGAGGAATCAAAAGGATTGAGAGCAGATTTTTCGTCAAAAATAGTCGCCAAACAGGGAATATTCCCAACCTTAGAAATGCGGTCACGAATATATTCAAAAAAGCTAATTCCCAACTTACGAGTAGTAGGAACAAGAGACATAAAAGTATCCCAAGCCTGAGTCCCTTCGAGAGTCTGAGTGGCATAACTAATATTGCCTCGCTGCACCATACATAGTTCTAGCAGCTAACTCAGCTGGGTTATTGTGCAAAGGCAATTCAGGATGCTCTAAAACATAAAGCAACTCAGAAATTTTGATCAGAGTTAATGGTTTTCGCTCATCCAATTGTTGATAACCACTGTCAGTGTGGAACAACTTCCAAAACTTATACCGGAGTTTATCTGCCGTTTGCTGACTGGGAGAATCTTGATCAGGGAGTAAGTCTCGGTAGTAATTGCAGAAATCATCCAGGAATTTATCTAAAACCTTTTGGTGACAAGCAATAAACACACTTAACTTCTTATAATTTCTTCCTTCATCTACCCAACACAAAGCGATATGATCAGTCAGTAACTTCAATTGAGGAGCATCATCACAGACCAGAGTTTGCACCACTGGCCAATCAGTTTGTTGATGATAGAAAGCAATAGCTGCTGCTTCCATAATCCGAGTCCGTTGTTGTGAACCCAGTTTAGGTAGATGTGTATCCAGTAGGGTATGAAACTCTGCCTCACTCAACACAGTTTCTTGAGGTAATACTTGGAGAGCATTTCTCCATTTAGTTGGTAGTTGAAAATGCTCCAGCAAGTCAATATTCTCTAGGAACTCTAACAAATTGCCTTGGGTCATGTTACTCCCATAGTACAAGCTGATAATCAGAGTTTTTACTACTAAACCGAATTCTCCCTCATAACCCTAAGGAGGTTCTGCCAAATAGGTTTTTCCTTCTCATGGTGAGTAGTATTTCTCTTTCCGGAAGAGTACGTTATCAGCTGTCAGGATGATGTCTTGGATGATTACTTCTTCATACCCTTTGAACTGCGCCTCTGCTGGCAGTAATTCTTGGGGATATTCTAGTATTTCTTCTCTGTCTATTTTAATCCCAGCCTTCTTACTGCCTTTGTTGTCCTTTTTTGGCGTTTGTCGCTCTTTCTCCGATGAGTGATTGTTTGTGAAGCCTTTTTGATTCTTGGCTTTTATCTTTGCCTGACCCTTTTCTCCCTTCAATCGGTTGTTTTCATCTCTTAACCCTTGATTTTCTGCCCGTAATTCTTTAACTTCTAATTGTTACTGCTCTATTAGATTCAGTCATATCTCTACTTTCTGACCCATGGGTTCTTCTGCAATTCCTTTTCGCTCAATGCTTTGGAGCAACTCTGTTTGTGATAAGTCTTTTGCTAAAATTTTTGGCCTCATGCCTCATATTTTATAACGCGCTGTGTCCCACCCTCAACTTTTTCTTTTTTTCTCTTACCCCTACTTATTGCACCGATACGCTAAGGATTATCATGGTGCTGCTGTTAGTCCAGCTTTTATCCGTGTGAAACTTAAGCCTAATTTGTGTGTAAAAGTTAGTTCACTCCTGAGATTGTCGGCTGGTTTACAAGTGAAGTTGGAGTTAGAAAACCCACCTTTTATTGCTCCCCAAGCTGGTTATGTTAGTATTGATTTACCCTGTACAGATAGGCAAATTGCAAAATTTGAGGAGATCATATTCAGAGATAATTTTTACCAGCTACTGCACCTATAAAAACTGTAATTGGAATGGGTATTAATGGTAATTAGACCTGTCAGGAAAATTAACTTCGTGTCAAAAAATGGTAGAAGGCAATTGTGAGGGTCTACCAAAAGGAAAAATCCACTAAATTATATTTAATAACATCCACATCCTAACAAATACTGGGAATAACTAACCATCAGTTTCAAGACTTGTTAGCCCAAGGTGAAATGCAGCATAAAAAACTCCAAGGTGACATAGAAAGTAAAAAGATAGGTATAAGTCAGAAAGGAGGAGGGGGGAAATGGAAACTAGAGATAAAAGAAGAGGTATATCTATGCTTGTTCTATTGGAGGAAAATGCTAACATTTGAGGTTTTAGGTTTGCATTTCGGTATATCTAAAACGGAAGCAAAGGACACATTTGATTACTGGCTAGAGATATTACGAAATGTTTTGCCTCCTAGTCTCCTTGAACAGCTAGAAAAACATGATAGCGATTATGCCATGGCGATAGAACTATTGACGGAGTTTCACTTAATAGTGGACAGGATGGAACAGCCACTAGCAAGGCCTTCAGATAATCAGGAGCAAAACAAGTATTTTTCAGGTAAGAAGAAGTAGCACACATTTTGTCAGCTTACCAGAAGGAAAAGATATTGTCGATGTAGAATTAGGAGAAAAAGGCCCAACCATTTATAATAGCTTATATCGGGAGATAAAGCATATCAAGGAGGAAATAATATTAGCACAGAAGCACAGGTTATAAGAAACCACGTAAGGGAGAATTAACCTTAGAACAAAAGGCAGGAAACAAAGAGTTCTCCACCAAGGGTATTTTTGTTGAATAGGTCATTAGACTTGTAAAAACATTCCGGGTACCTCAACAGGGATTTACCCTGAATTCCCCAATTTACTCACAAGTAATTCTTACTATTTGTGGTTTAGTCATATTAGTAATTGGTTCATTAGTTTTGCCCATTTCATAAATGTTATGGATATGAGGTCAGTTATGAATTTGTCATCAACATCTTCATGGATAGGAACTATCCGTAACTATTCCCAACCCTGATTCTTCCCTTGGCTCTTTCCTCATCTTAACACTATGGAAAGCCAGACACATACTCCTTTCTAAATTTCCGGACCTCTCTATTTGTTAGAAGCTGATTTATCTGAACCGAATACTTGTCATTTTTTGGTGGGTGGAACAACTGGAAGCGGAAAAAGCGAGTTTTTGCGAGCGCTCCTCCTCAGTTTACTCTACTGTCATTCTCCCCAACATTTAAAAATCGCCCTAGTTGACACCAAATGGGTAACATTTCCAGAGTTTGAACAAATATCATGGTTATATTCACTTATTGTCAAAGATAGCGAGCACGCTATAGAACTAATGGAAGAATTAGTTGCAGAAATGGAATGTCAGTATCAAAAATTTAAAAAAGCTAAATGTGCAGATTTAACCACCTATAATCAACGTTCCTCCCAACTTTTACCCCGTATAGTCTGCATTTTTGATGAATATGCTGACTTTATGGCAGAAAAAGAAATTCGCACAGCATGAGAACAAAGTATCAAATGTTTGGGCGCAATGGCAAGAGCAGCAGGAATACATCTCATTATTGCGACCCAAAGACCTGAAGCTAGTATTGTCACCCCAATTATTCGTTCCAATTTACCGGGAAGAATGGCTTTATGTACTTCCAGCAGATTCCAGCATTGTCTTAGGAGGAAAGTAAACAACAGCAGCTTATTTACTAGGTAAAGGTGATTTACTTTACCTAGCCGGCAATCAATCCCATCGTTTACAAAGCTTATTACCCCAAACAATTCGGATACCTTCAGTTTAGATAGAACATCTCCAGGGAGCAAAGATAACTAAAAGCACATTTTCGCATCCTCCAAAAGACTAAATGAGCCAAAGTTTCAATTTATTAGATAATATGTACGCTACCTAAATGGGAATACGTCAGCAGAGGAAGTAAAAATGGGATATGTAATTGCAACCGCAAATATGAAGGGTGGTGTGGGTAAAACTACACTCACCGTTAACTTAGCCACTTGTTTGGCGAAAAATTATGGCAAAAAGGTACTTGTCTTAGATTTAGATAGTCAAATTAGTGCCACACTTAGTCTTATGTCACCGGTAGAGTTTGCAAAACGTCGTAAACAAAGAAAGACTTTTAGATATTTGATAGATGAAATTATTAACCCAGATCCAGATGCTGAATTAACAATTCATGACATCATTTACCCTGAAGTATGTAAGTTGCCAGGATTGGATATTTTGCCTGGAGATATCGACTTATATGATGAATTTGTCGTTTCAGAAATGTTGCATAATCAATCTGTAGCTTTGGGAGAAAATTATTTTGAAACTATTTGGAACCGCTTTGAAAGAGTTTTAGTTAGGGATATTTTAAAACCTGTGCGTGGTGAATATGATTTTATTCTTTTAGATTGCGCCCCCGGTTACAATTTGATGACTCGTAGTGCCTTAGCCACAAGTAATTTCTACATTCTTCCCGCTAAACCAGAACCCTTATCTGTGGTGGGTATTCAATTACTAGAAAGACGCATCGCCCAATTAAGAGACAGTCATGAACATGAAGCAAAGATTAATATCCAAATTTTGGGTATTGTCTTTAGTATGTCCAGTGCTAATCTCTTAAATGGCAGATACTATAAACAGGTAATGCACCGTGTAGTGGAAGATTTTGGTGTTGATAAAATCTGTAAAGCACAAATTCCTGTTGATGTAAATGTTGCTAAAGCGGTTGATAGTTTTATCCCTGTTTCTTTACTGAGTCCTAACTCGGCAGGTTCTAAGGCATTTATGCAACTAACTCAGGAGTTGTTGCAGAAGTTGTAAAAGCATGGTGTGTGGGTGTATAGGTCTATAGTAAAAAACCTAATTCTTACTTCTGGTTTCTGTCACCTGTCACCAATCACCTTTTATAGTTGCATTGCTTTCAAAGCATTAACTAATTGATCAATATGTCCTCTTTCATGGGTTGCCATTAGTGATATTCTAATCCGACTGGTACTCACTGTGGGAGGACGAATTGCGGGAGCAAAAATTCCTGCTTCTTGAAGATGTTTTGCGGCTTTTAATGCTGTGGCTGCATCAGGTAATTGCAAACATAATATCGGTGATTCCGTAGGTACTAATTTTAAATTAGGTAAATGCTCTTTGATTAATTGTTTTAAATCATTTACATTCTGCCATAATTGCTGACGAAGTTCTGGTTCTTGTTGTACTATTTTCAAAGCTGCTAAGGCTGCGGCTGTGTCTGCTGGTGAAAGGGCAGTGGTGTAAATCCAACTGGGGGCGCGATTTCGCAAAAAGTCAATGAGGGAGTTGCTTCCGGCTATATATCCCCCTAAACTTCCCAAGGCTTTACTCAGTGTGCCAATTTGAATTAATTCTCTACCTGTACAACCGAAATGTTCTGAACAACCTGCACCAGTTTTACCGATGACTCCGGTGGCGTGTGCTTCATCAATTAACAGCATACAGCTAAATTCTTCAGCTATGTCTAATAATTCTGGTAAAGGACATAAATCACCATCCATGCTAAAGATGCTATCGGTGATTATTAAACAGCGACGATAATTTTGTCGTTCTTGATGGAGCTTTTCTGTTAATTGGGCTATGTCACAATGGGGATATTCAATTACTTTTGCACCGCTAAGAATTGCCCCGTTTTTTAAGCTGGAATGATTATATTGATCTGATAATATTAAGTCTCGCTTGCCAACTATGGCGGTAATTGCACCTAAGTTAGCTAAATATCCTGAACTAAATACTACTGCATCTTCCGTTTGTTTGGTAGATGAGAGCATTTGCTCTAATTCCCTGTGTAATTCTAGATGCCCACTGAGTAATCTAGAACCCGTGCTACCAGTTCCATTTTGTTGAATAGCTTTGATTGCAGCTTGTTTTAAGCGTTCATCTGCTGCTAATCCTAAGTAATCATTACTGGCAAAGTTAATCACCTCATACCCAGATAACATAACTTTTGCACCAGGACGATTGTGAATGGTTTTTACTGAACGATACCAGTCAGCCCGATGTATAGTTTCTAAAGATTCCTCTATCCAACCATAGGGGTTATTACTCATCACGCACAACTGTATGTATTACGATTTCTACACTCCGGCTTGGGTACTGCTAAGATGTCCGATCGCTTGTTTAATCCAATCTTCCACATAGGCATCTTTGGGTAAACCAATATTTTCGCTAACTACGTGCAAGGCATGACTGACTTCATGGGCAGTATATCCCAAAGCAAAGAGTGTCATTTGCACTTCTTCCAGTATCCCTGGTGCTGGCCCACCTGTAGCCACGAAAAAGGCTGCTGATTTGCGCCATTCAATCAACTTGCTTTTCAGTTCTAAACAGATGCGTTCAGCGGTCTTTTTGCCCACACCAGGCGCTTGAATTAAAATTTGGGTATTAGCAGCAATAATCGCTTGAACTAACTCTGGTAATTCCAAAGTGTCCAAAAGTGTGATTGCTAAGGCTGCACCAATACCAGTCACACTTAATAAATGACGAAATAAATCCCGTTCGGCTGGTGAAGAAAAACCATAGAGTAAAGGCACTTCTTCCCGAACCTGGTAATGGGTAAAAATTTGTACCACATCTCCAGTAGTCGTTAATTGGTTGGCTAAACGTTGCGGAACTTGCAAATCGTAACCCAACCCGTTTACCTCTAAGGTCAAAATGACACGATTAGAGCTAATTGCTTGGATACAAGCGACGATACCTTTTAGATAGCTAATCATTAGACTTGTCCACAAAAGATAAAGAGCTTACTGTCAGAGCGTTACACGAACTATAACTGGGATGAAACACTAATTATGGCTGAAGGCAAAAATAAGGGTTTGGGGATGAAAATATCAAAATTATTAAAAGTTTTGAGAAACATAGCTTTCTAAAAAAGATAATCTAAAGGCAGATAATTCAAAATATCATGACTTAGTATAAATGAATAATTTAGATCTAACCTAACTAATCCACATACTGCCATTATCACCGGATTATAACCATCTCCGGCTAAAGGGAATCTATCACTAGCCACTCGAGAAGTTTTGACTCTACATATGAGATGTTTAACACCAATTCTTCTTGATGATATTTTCTTCTTTTTGAATCTCTGAAAATTCAGCTCTTTTGGGCTTATTATAAGGCGTAGTAATAAATTCTCCTCCTATATAAGCTTTGTCTCCGGAATATCTTCCTTTGGCATCTAGGTTTTGGGGGTTATTTCTAAATAGTGTAATCTTGCTTATCTTACCTAATTCTCCAATATAAATATCAACTCTATTTTCACCTCCTGGCAATACTCTAAATTGATTTCTTAGAGTGTGTATTTTCTCCTTGCCTGAATAATTTTTTTCTGCTCTTGATAGTTACCTGGTCTTTCTATAGCTTCTTCTGCACTATCTATTATTAATTCATACTCACTCAGTCCTTCCCATAATTATTGATACTTTCACTCATCTTTTTTTGCCTCTTATATTTGGGAGATAGGTAAAATTTACCTCAGAATTTCTACCCAATAATGAAATGTGTTATTTGCTTTTGTCCTCCATAGATCAAACAATAATCCTAGAATTTCAAATGTTGGCTTCTGTCTCAGGTCTACTAGGTATAGACATACTCCCTCCTTTGGGATAATTTCTGCTTTACGTCCTCCTCCAGACGCTATTAACCTAATTTTTCTTTTTTCAGTTTCTGCTTGTTTCTCTAGATACCTTTTTTCTGCTCATGCTACTAATGTGATAAAGTCTTCATGCTTAATCCCAGTTAAGCTTTCTGATTCCTAGGGGTATAATTCTATTCTTTCTAGGGGACTTGTCATTGTTGATATACACAGTTACATTTTTTCTATTTATTTTCCCACAAAATTTCTTTTAAAGATAGGTCTATTCTAGGAAACCAAAATAATATAATCCTTCCATAATCCCTGCAGCATGAAAGTTTTGTGCGAGGTAACGGTGTGCAGCAGGATTCTGCTTATGCCATTGGAGTAACTCTGGACGAGCATTCCCGACAATGATTCCCCTTTCGTTACCTACAGCGAATAAAGCAATATCATTACCTGAATCGCCACATACAACTGTTTGCTCGGCTGCAAATTTCCACTTGCGACGTAGAAACTGCATTGCTTGACCTTTATCGCTGGTAAGAGGTACAATGTCAAGGTCTATACCGCTACTATAAATTAACTTTATATTTAAGTTACAAGTTTCTAACTCTGCCTGAAGTTGTGGAAGTATACTCAGAGCTTCTTCTTTGACGAAAAAACTCACCTTGAAAGGACGCTGTTCTGAGTCCGGTTGTAAATTTAATTCAGGAAATTTCTTTGTTACAGATAATATTTCAGCCCGCTGCCATCCAGGTGAGAGAATGCTGTCCCATTCTGGATCAGTGTTTGAACTACCATCAAGATAGATTTCCGTTCCCACAGAGAGAACAAGTGCATCTGGTGAAAAAAATCTTTTTTCCTGTTGCAGTTCTTTATAAAGAGTAGGTGATCGCCCAGTGGAGTAAACTATCTTTGTAGCATGTTGTTGACGATGATGTTGGAGGCGATCACTCAATTCTATCAGTGCTTTGTCATCATCTGTAACGGTATGATCTATAAAAGTATGATCCAAATCAGTCACGAATAAAAATTTCACAGCATACTCCTTTTCAAGCAGCAAAAATCAGGTTGGGTTAGCGACAGTGGAAAGTAACAATAAGCATCTATTAAGTTAGCATCCAGCAGATAGTTCTCAATACAAGCACCATGAGTAAGGAAAGTACGATTTCCTAGTTTTAGCAATGTAATATTTAGTCATAGGTTTAACATCAAAATCACGATTACGGAAAACAATATATCGTTGATGGTTAGCTTGATTATTCCAGAAATAGCCTTTAGCAAATAGTGAAGAATTAAATTTTCCACCTACAGGAAAAATTGTAAAAATTTTGGAAAGGTTTTCAAGTACTTTATTGAAATGACTTAGATATTATAAATAAATTCTATCAGATTCTTTACATTATCATCGTGAACTTTTCTCCCTAGAAGTCCAGAAGTTGGGAAGAGATAGCCTTTTCCAAGGATAAGCAGTTTTATTAGGAATATTCTGGGCATTAACTTAACGGCATGGCGTGTAAATGCAATTCTCTTTGATCAAATGGCGTAAGATAACATTTAAACCATTGACTTGCTAATCTGGCTACTTCTTCCATTGCTCCCGGTTCGGTAAACTTGTGACTTGCTCCAGGAATAATCTCTAATTGCTTATGCTGGGTGGAAATTTCTGTCACTGCATCCTCATTCATAGCAATTATCGAACAATCATTACCACCGACAATTAGCAAAGTAGGAGTCTGTAGATAGGAAAGGTTTTCACTAGCTAAATCAGTATACCCACTGCGGCAAACTATCGCTCCCACATTCATGGGACAAGCTAATGCAGCTAAAAATGCTGCACAACTACCTCTCTCAACACCAAAGTAACCGACTTTTAGATGACGGGTAATGTGGTTTTCAAACAACCATTGTGTAATACTAATTAACCTGGAAGCAAGGAAGTTAATATCACAACTAAAATGCTGGGTACGTTGGTCAATCGCTTCTTCTTCTTCAGTCAGTAAATCAATTAACATAGTTGCTAGTCCTTCCTGCTGACGCAACAAATGGGCTAAATAATGGTTACGGTTACTATAGCGGCTACTACCACTACAATGAGCAAGTACAACAATTCCCTGGGCTTGGGGCGGTATAATCAATTCTCCTTTTAGTCGCACGAATCCTAGGTCAATGGTAACTATTTGCTCTAAAACATTCCATGATTCTTTAGTATTCATTGGTTTATCCTTTTAAGAAATAAGGGTGTAAGGGTGTAGGGGCAAGCTAAAATAGCAATCTAAAATCTAAAATGGCCTAAAAGTTCGCGTACTTCTTCATCAGTGGTTTGGGAAAAGTCTTCATACCAGACTCCAATAGCAGACATTAGTTCTGGGGTTTGTAAGCATACTATTTCATCTACTTCTGAGTGCAATTCTTTGTAAGTGCTTCTTGGTGCAACTGGAACTGCTACAACAATGCTTGCAGGCTGTTGTTGTTTAAGAAGGGCAATAGCAGCACCTATGGTTGAGCCAGTGGCAATACCGTCATCTATCAAGATTATTGTTTTATTTTTGACATTTATGGGTGGTGCATCACCCCGATAAGTGCGATCGCGTCGCTGTAATTCTTGCAATTCTTCAGCTGCAACTCCCTGAATGATCTCTTTGTTTATTGCCAAAGTATTTATGACATCGTTATTTAGTACCTCTATTCCCCCAGAGGCTATAGCCCCCATGGCCAATTCTTTATGTCCAGGTACACCGAGCTTTCTAACTATACAGACATCCAAAGGTGCATTTAAGGCTGTGGCTACTTCAAAAGCCACCGGCACACCCCCACGAGGTAAAGCTAATACTAGTAAGTTTTCTCGGTTAGTATAGGCTGTCAGATGTTGTGCTAATATCTGTCCTGCTTCAGTGCGGTTACGAAATCTGCTCACCATCGCTATCACCTTCTTTACTAATTGGGGATTTTAGATTTCAGGTTTGGAATTACTTACCATTTGAGATGCGCAGAAAATACTTATTTCTCTATATAAATGCTGGTGATTTTTTCCTATTGCCGCTAACATTGGCCTCTATATCTTGGCCTCTACTTCTAGAGTAGCTCTGATTCACAACTGCATTCAGATTTATGGCCAAAGCTTAGAATAAAATTACAATTCTCAAAAAATTCGATTAATATGGCGAATATAGTTCAGTCCATTCCATATAGAAACTACTATAGGTAATAGATATTAATTATTTCTTAAGGAAGAATAGTTATGTTTCACAAAGTTTTAGTGGCTTTAGACAACTCCCAAGTGAGTGAGTGCATTTTTGAACAAGCCTTGTTTTTAACACAACAAAATAACGCAGAAATGATGTTGCTTCACGTTTTATCTCCCTTAGAAGATCCTTATATCAACCCTATATTTTTGCAACCAGAAACAATCTATCCATCTTTGCATACTGACACCATTAATCAATATATACAAGCTTGGGATCAACTCAAGCAAGAAAGACTAGATTGGATGCGCTCGCTCGCTCAAACAGCATCAAATACAGGTATCAAAACTGAATTTACCCAAAGTATAGGTGATGCAGGCCGCATCATCTGTGAATTAGCTGTAAATTGGGAAGCTGACTTAATTATAGTCGGTCGTAGGGGACGTTCTGGCATCAGTGAACTTTTCTTAGGTAGTGTCAGCAATTACGTTTTGCATCATGCTCATTGTTCCGTTCTCACTTTGCAAGGCTTAATTCCCGTTACCATACCAAATAACCACAGCACACAAGTAACTAGTAACTGAAAATCTCACAATCTTTTAATATTTAATAACAAACAGATTCAGCCAGTTCGAATTTTAGCCTTTTGCTTGCAGAAAGGCTAAAATAAGGATTAAGTCTTGGTTTTAACCTCAATATCAACGACTGCTTTACTAAAATTGTGTTATTAACTCTCGTCCGTTACTTTAATTTAAGATATGGCGCAGTCCAAATGAGTTAAGTTTATTTGCAACCAATGAATTTCTGTAAATAAGTTCTGGCTAAGTTTATTACTACGGTTATTAAGTTACCACAGACTATACTAGTATCAGAAATTTATCAAATACATCCAAAATTTAAAATCTAGAGGTATCAATGAGTTTTACTAATCTTAGCAAAAAAACAAACGAATATAAAGAACTTAAAGAAAAACCACTTTGGCAAGGGCCACCCACCATAAAAACTACTACCAAAGGTCGAGAAATCAAGCCCCAAGAGACTAGCAACGACATGAACATTGGAGATGATATCAATCGCGGTCGAGTCGCAATTTTTATTGATGGCTTAAACCTCTTTCACGCTGCTTTGCAACTAGGTATTGAAATCGACTATGTGAAACTGCTTTGTCGTTTAACGCAAAGTTCTCGTCTGTTGCGTGCTTTCTTTTATACTGGAGTCGATGCCAGCAAAGAGAAACAACAAGGGTTTCTGTTATGGATGCGTCGCAATGGTTATCGTGTAGTTACAAAAGATATACTTGCAGTTGCAGAAAATGGCAAAAAACCCAATCTGAATGTAGAAATCGCCATTGATATGATTACTTTAGCGCCTTACTATGATACTGCTGTTTTAGTCAGCGGAGATGGAGATTTAGCTTATGCTGTCAATGCTGTTAGCAGCTTGGGATCTAGGGTAGAAGTAATCGGTTTGCAAACAACGACGAGCGATACTCTGATTAATGTGGCTGATTACTTCATAGATTTTGACAGCGTTAAACAACATATTCAAAAGGATTATCATGTAGGTTACAGTTATCGCACTTCCTCCAGTTCTCAGCTTTAAAATTCCATGGCGGCAGGCAGTAATTTGACCCTGCGACAAGCTCAGAACATCGTAGGCTCACCAACCAGGAAAGAGCAACTAATTACCAATGACCAATCACCAAAGCAATAGAGAAAGCAATAAATGTAGCATTTTATTTGCCACTTATCTGTGATGTGTGCTATCTCAATGTGAGAATAGTTAATTAAAATTTCTAGGTATAATTAGTATGCTTATTATTTGGGTAATCTATTTCAGTAATAATCCTGTTTAAAGTGTTTTTAGTATGCGATTAATATTGATTTTAGGGAGAAATGTTGTATAGTTAGCATCAAAGTGATTAAAAAACAAAGTCTATTTGCAAACTTATGCATCTCCACTGCTCAAAATATACTAATAACCTTAATACAGAAATTTTCGCTGGATCTCACACAATCTAAGGAGTAGAACAAGTGAATCAGATACAATTGACTTTAGTGATTAGTTATCTGTTAATGACTTGTTATTTTTTTACCAATTGGTTACGGTTTTCCCTGCGTCATCCAGCATCTACTGCGGAAGATAAATTTTTATCTTTTGTTATGGCCTTAATAACTACTATTTTCTGGCCTTTAATTATTCCTATATCTTGCTTCAAAATCCTGAAAGATCGCAAATTGGATTTGATTACAGCGATTCCTGTACTGTTGGCAATGTTTGCAGTTACTATTTCCTATTGTCTCAGTTTATAGGGAACAGGGAACAGGGAACAGGGAAGAAAAATTAATTTCTTCTTCCTGAACTCCTGAATTACTATCTCTATGACTGATTTTGGTCTTGAGTGGGAAAAGTACCAGTTTTAACAGATAGATTCATACTGCTGCCATTACGACGTATGTCTAGGCGCAAATCTGCTCCAACTTGAGTTTTTTCCACTGCTCTTTGTATATCAGCTGGATCTGTAACTGTTTGATTATTCACCATTTGGATAACATCTCCTGCGCGTAGTCCCGCTTTAGCCGCTGGTGAATTAGCCATCACTTTGACTATCAACACACCATTATTTTCATTGACAGTTAAACCACTGTTGGGATCTGAGTTAATGCGTTGCTTCAACTCAGGTGTTAAAGCTACCATTTGAATTCCCAAATATGGATGTTGAGCTTTACCTGTTGTGATCAGTTGATTAGAAATTCGTTGTGCTGTGTTGATGGGAATGGAAAATCCCAAGCCTTGCGCCCCTTGAATAATAGCTGTATTCATACCAACCACTTCCCCTCGCGCATTCAGCAAAGGACCACCTGAGTTACCAGGGTTGATTGCTGCGTCGGTTTGAATAAATTCAACTCGCTTATCGGGAACACCAACTTGATTGCTAGATCGTCCGGTGGCGCTGATAATGCCTGTAGTTACTGTATTATCTAAACCAAGGGGATTACCAATTGCGATCGCCCATTGTCCCGGTTGTAATTGGTCAGAATTACCCAAAGTCACTGTTGGTAAATTATTCGCCTGAATTTTCACCACCGCCACATCAGTTAATTCATCTTTCCCTACCACTTTACCTTGAAAAGTGCGTCCATCTTTAAGGGTGACACTCACCGTATCCGCGCCATTAACCACATGAGCATTGGTAATAATTCGACCATCAGCACTGAGAATAAAACCTGACCCAGTACCCCTTTCTACCCGATTTCTCTCCTGAGATGGTAGTTGTGACCCAAAAAAGTGGCGAAAAAATGGGTCATTAAATTCTTCCGGTAACTTGCTTTGAACAGTGCGGGAGGAATTAATTCGCACCACCGCAGGCCCAACTTTTTGGACAACCTGAGTAATAAAATTAGGATCAGTATTTGCTGGTAACGGGGGAGCCGCATTGACTCGACTCACTGCTAGTTTTGATGCAGTGTCAGATACCTGCTGTTGGTTTCCAGCTAAATACCCACCTGCTAAGGTCATCCCTGATCCTAGTAATACCAAAGATAAAGAGGCCGCTGCTTTTTTCCAAGGTGCATTATCATGGCTTTTTGGTAAAAGGTTATCTTGGTCTTTTTTTTGGTTTGACATTTGCTTTCTGGAAGGATATTTAGAGCTATTACTAATGTAGATATTTTTTTTTGATACTTTTGTTGCGAAAGTGTAATTTTATTTTAATATTAACTAGTCTCTTTTTAAGAGACACCCACCCAATAAATTTTTCCAATAAAGCCTATTTGGGTCCAAAAGGATCTTGATAAAACACTTTCAGCCTTAACTTGTCACCAATGTGATGTAGCCTGCCTTCTACGGAGTAAGTATCGCAGTGAAGCATCTCAGATTAATCGCTCAAACCCTAGATTCTAGAGCCTCCGGCACGCTTCGCGTTCACGCAGTATCCCCAAGGAATACAGAATGACAAATTAATTATATATTTTCCAACTTTTCAAACACCCTCTTAGAGAGGATTACTATTTTTGGGTAACAAAGTAAACGAATCACAAAATCCAGTAATACTCTTGGTTAAATATTATTTTTGCTTATTTTTAGTAGTTTCGGCACTGACTTGATATAATCATGACCATTGCTGTAAGGAATCTGCTGAACGAGTGATCAACTCTTGTACTGAGGGCAAATCCTCTGGGTGGATCAAGTCAAATAAGGTATTTGTATCTTGTTGAATGGTTACTGGTTCTACTTCAAAAAGTTCTCGACTGTGATCGCTAATAGACCTCTTGCAGAATTAATTTTATGTTATAATGGCATGCCGTATTTGTTTTACCCAAAAGGTTAGAGTTACACGGTTATGTTTGAATTAGCGCTCGTAAAGAACACCAAAAATAGATAAAATCTCAAAGTATCTATCATACCATAGAAACAATTTCACAAGAGGTCTAATATTATATACAAATTCATGGCAGGCCTCAGGATAAGGAATATGTTGATACATTACTCCAGGAAAATTAAGATTACGGAAGCGTTCTTTGCTTTATTGCAGTTCTGCCGTGGGTTAGGTGTCCCCATCCTGCGGCTTCTTGCCCTGTCAATCCAGCATTTTCACACCACTGAATTCATTTTTGAGAGGACGAATAGAAAAGTCTATGGTGGCGATTTGATTTCCTGCACCCAAATGTACTTCGTAGCGAATAAATTCACCTTGGGCTGCACGTGCGATAGCTGGTCTTAAGCTGTCCTGAGTTGACTGGGAAATTTTCCACCAATAGGTTTCCCCGAATGGTCTAGTTACCACATCCTCCAGTTGCAGTCCACCAAAAGTTAAAGCTGTCTGGTTGGCCTCCAGTACAATTCCTTCGATTGTCAGCAGTCCGGTAAGTTGAAAAGAGTTATCGAGAATCGCTCGGAATCTTCCTTCACTAGCTTGCAGTTCATCTGTTCGTTTTTGAACTTTCTGCTCTAGAGATGTATTGAGAGTTTGCAGATTTTGATAAAGTTCTGCCTGTTGGATGGCTAAAGCCAGCTACACAGCAAGTTACTGGAGTAAATAGACCTATCAGGAAAATTAACTTGGTGTGAAAAAATGGTAGAAGGGAATTTTGAGGGTGTAGGAAAAGGAAAAATCCACTAAATTAACTATATTCAAGAATATCCACATCGTAGAAAACAAATACTGGGAATAATTAACTATCAGTTTCAAGACTTGTTAGCCCAATGTGAAATGTAGCATAAAAAACTTCAAGGTGACATAGAAAGTAAAAAGATAGGTATAAATCAGAAAGGAGGAGGGGGGAAACGGAAACTAGAGATAAAAGAAAAAAGAAGAGCTATGTCTATACTTATTCTATTGGAGGAAAATGCCAACATTTGAGGTTTTAGGTTTGCATTTCGGTATATGGAAAACGGAAGCAAAGGACACATTTCATTACTGGCTAGAGATATTACGAAATGTGTTCCCTGCTAGTCTCTTTGAACAGGTAGAAAAATATGATAGCGATTATGCTATGGCGACTCAGAACAAAAGGCAGGAAACAAAGAGTTGTCCACCAGGGGTATTTTTGTTGAACAGGTCATTAGACTTGTAAAAATATTCCGGGTACCTCAACAAAGATTTCCCCTGAATTCCCCAATTTACTCACAAGTAATTCTTACTATTTGTGGTTTAGTCAGATATAAGGATTCAGGTCTAAGGAAGAGGGATTAAAGAAGGTGTATGGAAAGCAGAGTGAACCATGGCTTTCATAGGTTGGTCAAAAAACTCAATTAGAGAAAGTGCTTGACGGCGACAAGTTTGTATAACGGTCAATAAATTGGCAGGATGTTGGAATAGCTCCAGAGAAAGAGAACCACCACAGACTTTTCCTTGTGTCAGTGCTAAACCTAACCTTGGTTCAGCTAAATTATGATCAAGGTCTATTGCCTAAGGAAGGTAAAAGTTTACCAGGTTCCCCTGGGGCTTGATCAATGAATGAATGGAAGATTCAACTTTTGGTTGAAACTAGGATGGCCAAGTCAAGAATTCATGAAGGTTTTGGGTTTGTTGGAATAAAGGGTAGTTTTTAAAACCTTCATCTTAAAACCTTCATCTATGAGGTCGATGAATTTTGTGCCAATTTCTTGGTGATTGAAGCCAGGAATCTTGATTAGTGTCTTGAAGTGACGGGGTAGGGTAGATGTGCCTGACATTTCTGTTGAGCTGTGACCGCATAACCGTTATAGGCAGTAAAGTCATCAGAACTGAGTACACCAGAGTAACTTGAACCCACAATGGATTCTAATTCGCCAGGACAAGGAGTATCAGACCCATGAAATCAAGGGAAGTCACTATTGGCAAAAATCCATAACCATTGTTTCACCCCTTTGACTACCCAGGGTGTTTCATCCCCAAGGATATGAGGCTGGGTTTGTTTTATCCACTGTTTGAGGCTATGAATACTTTGAGCCACTGGACCATCTATTCCTTCATTGGTACCTACTAATGTTCCCAGTCCAATTTCTATTTGACCCAGTGCCCACAACAAGAAGTATTCTTTTTCATAGGGTCAATGACCCTAGTTATTGATCCATCCCAAAAAAGCTTGTCCTGTGATTCCTATATTTTGTCCCAGTACTATCTCTGGCGACCAGTGTGCCCTTTGTGTTTCCCCACACACACTGCAAATCTACGTATATCTTTCATATTCTACTATTTGGATTGGCCTGTGCACCAACTCCCCGACTTGTTGTGTTTCCACTTTTATTGGTTCGCCAAATAATTCCCCCTAACCTCACCATCCACAGACTTGCCGTCCCACTATCTCAAATCTATTCTATCTACTCCACCAAACACCTTTCTCCTTTTTCCCCTATGCCCTGGTTGTCCTCCTGGTTTCCGTTTTCGTGTCTGGTTTTCTTCTGGTTTCTCTTCTTATTTGTTCTCGGTTTCCTTGAGGATGTCTCCCGATGGTGGTTTGGATAATGTTATGGTCTCTAAATCCCTACTGACTTTGAGTTTCTCTATTTCTTTTTCCAGTTCTACTACTCTATTTGTTAGCTTCTCTATACTTTTCCCCTGGTCAATAATGATTTCTACCAGTTGCTGTGTTCCCAACTGCTTCAATATCTCTCTGTCTAGTTTTGGTGGCAGCTTCTTTTCCATAACTTCTATATTCTGCCTCACCTATCACACTTGTCAATACCCCACCACCTGAATTCCCCAGTTTACTCACAAGTAATTCTTACTATTTGTGGTTTAGTCACATTAGGAATTGGTTCATTAGTTTTTCCCATTTCATAAATCTTATGGATATGAGGTCAGTTATGAATTATTCATCAACATCTTCATGGATAGTTCCTATCAGTTACTATTCCCAACCCTGATTCTTTCCTTGGCTCTTTCCTAATCTTAACACTATGGAAAGCCAGACACAGACTCCTTTCTAAATTTTCCGACCTCTCTATTAGATAGACCTAATTATCATGTTCTAACTGGTGGTTTCCCTTGCAAACCATTTATTCCTGCAGGCAAAAACTCGTAATTAGAGATAGTGTGACGGGTACATTATTTGAACGTATTCTAGAAAGTATAGATGGGAAACAACCACAGGATTTCTTTTTAGAAAATGTCAAAAGACTTGTGACCATGGAAAATGGCTATCATTTCCGAGTTATTTTAAATTATCTATCTGAATTAGATTATTGGATTGAATGAAGAATTATTAATCCTATTAGTTTTGGTATTCCTCAATATAGACATAGAATTTTTATTTGTGGTACTAAATTAAATTATACGAATATAAATTATCACCTCTTAGAAAATACATCTGTTTCCTTAGGAAAAGAGGACTGAACTGACTTATATGATATAGAAACATTCATAAAATATATGTTGCCAATATCTGCGAGTAAAGGGAATAACTGTAATTGGGGAATTACCTATAAAAATAAGATGTTAAATCGAAATCTGTCTTTCTTACCTTAGATTAAACCTAGAAAGCTACTAAAAGATATTTTGGAAGATTAACAAATAGTAGATACTCAGTTTGAATTTACAAAAGATAGCTTATAACGGATCAAACAAAGTAAACCCGTCAATCGTTGTTGTCAGGGTGTGGAATTATTATATAATCAGGATGGAGGTTCAAGACTAGGTTATACAATATTTGGAATTAACGGCATTGCATCAAAATTAACTGCTTCCAGCTCAAGACACTATGAATGCTATAAAGTAGGTGATAAATTTCGACGTTTAACTAATGTTGAATATCCTGGCTTAATGGGTTTTCCTGATGATTGGTGTAGAGAAGCAAAAATTTATGATCAATATGCTTTGCTTGGCAATGCTATAGTTCCTGCTTGTGTAGAATGGGTCTGTCTAAGGATTGGTAGAAAAAATATTGAGTTTACTAAAACTAATTGGTAGCAATTAAGTCTAGCTATTTAAAAACATGGAATTACTAACGCTCAAATCCCTAAAAACCACCGCACTTAGTTTTTGTGTAAAACTGAGTGCAACACCAATTCATAATCTGTATGGGCTTACAGATGGTAAAGCTGTAGGAACTTACGTTGAATCTACTTTTAATTAATATTTATCTACAACATATGATTACAGCCTTGGTAGTGCAGCATTAAGAATAGATTTTCCTGATTTAGAAGTTGATTTAAAAGTAACATTGATCCGATAACCACAGTCTTAATCTCAGTTTATAAATGCTAATAAAAAAGTTTATGGAAGTTTATGGTTTAGCTTATTATCTATTAATATTTCCCTATGAGAAAACTAATGAGCATACTTCTCATACTGCAAATTTAAATTTCTAGAATGTTGTGTTTGTAGATAAGAAATGCACTGAGGATTATCAACGAGCTACGGCTTACGAGAAATTTTACGCCGTAATGGTAATAGAGGGGTCGGAAAATTTAGAAAGGAGTCTGTGTCTGGCTTTCCATAGTGTTAAGATTAGGAAAGAGCCAAGGAAAGAATCAGGGTTGGGAATAGTAACTGATAGGAACTATCCATGAAGATGTTGATGAATAATTCATAACTGACCTCATATCCATAAGATTTATGAAATGGGAAAAACTAATGAACCAATTCCTAATGTGACTAAACCACAAATAGTAAGAATTACTTGTGAGTAAACTGGGGAATTCAGGTGGTGGGGTATTGACAAGTGTGATAGGTGAGGCAGAATATAGAAGTTATGGAAAAGAAGCTGCCACCAAAACTAGACAGAGAGATATTGAAGCAGTTGGGAACACAGCAACTGGTAGAAATCATTATTGACCAGGGGAAAAGTATAGAGAAGCTAACAAATAGAGTAGTAGAACTGGAAAAAGAAATAGAGAAACTCAAAGTCAGTAGGGATTTAGAGACCATAACATTATCCAAACCACCATCGGGAGACATCCTCAAGGAAACCGAGAACAAATAAGAAGAGAAACCAGAAGAAAACCAGACACGAAAACGGAAACCAGGAGGACAACCAGGGCATAGGGGAAAAAGGAGAAAGGTGTTTGGTGGAGTAGATAGAATAGATTTGAGATAGTGGGACGGCAAGTCTGTGGATGGTGAGGTTAGGGGGAATTATTTGGCGAACCAATAAAAGTGGAAACACAACAAGTCGGGGAGTTGGTGCACAGGCCAATCCAAATAGTAGAATATGAAAGATATACGTAGATTTGCAGTGTGTGTGGGGAAACACAAAGGGCACACTGGTCGCCAGAGATAGTACTGGGACAAAATATAGGAATCACAGGACAAGCTTTTTTGGGATGGATCAATAACTAGGGTCATTGACCCTATGAAAAAGAATACTTCTTGTTGTGGGGCACTGGGTCAAATAGAAATTGGACTGGGAACATTAGTAGGTACCAATGAAGGAATAGATGGTCCAGTGGCTCAAAGTATTCATAGCCTCAAACAGTGGATAAAACAAACCCAGCCTCATATCCTTGGGGATCAAACACCCTGGGTAGTCAAAGGGGTGAAACAATGGTTATGGATTTTTGCCAATAGTGACTTCCCTTGATTTCATGGGTCTGATACTCCTTGTCCTCGTGAGTTAGAATCCATTGTGGGTTCAAGTTACTCTGGTGTACTCAGTTCTGATGACTTTACTGCCTATAACGGTTATGCGGTCACAGCTCAACAGAAATGTCAGGCACATCTACCCTACCCCGTCACTTCAAGACACTAATCAAGATTCCTGGCTTCAATCACCAAGAAATTGGCACAAAATTCATCGACCTCATAGATGAAGGTTTTAAGATGAAGGTTTTAAAAACTACCCTTTATTCCAACAAACCCAAAACCTTCATGAATTCTTGACTTGGCCATCCTAGTTTCAACCAAAAGTTGAATCTTCCATTCATTCATTGATCAAGCCCCAGGGGAACCTGGTAAACTTTTACCTTCCTTAGGCAATAGACCTTGATCATAATTTAGCTGAACCAAGGTTAGGTTTAGCACTGACACAAGGAAAAGTCTGTGGTGGTTCTCTTTCTCTGGAGCTCTTCCAACATCCTGCCAATTTATTGACCGTTATACAAACTTGTCGCCGTCAAGCACTTTCTCTAATTGAGTTTTTTGACCAACCTATAAAAGCCATGGTTCACTCTGCTTTCCATACACCTTTTTTAATCCCTCTTCCTTAGACCTGACTCCTTACATTAAAAGTCTATTTTTGCTAAACCATTTAATGTCAGACTACATACAGTTTTTGTATTGACTTCCAGAGGATCTTGTTTTTCTCTGCTGGTAGTGATCATGCAGCTTTGATGAGGATGAAGGCTTAGTTGTTGAATGAATTTAGTTAATTCTGAATTTGATAATACAGCATCTAATCCATCTAAAATTAATAAGCAACGATATTCTTGCAGATAAGGTATTAGGTGGAAAGTATCTTTTTGAATATCATTATTCGTAGATTGATTAAAACTATTTAGGGTTTGGTGAAAAAGTCATGAAAAGGCAAGAGAAGAATCGACTAAATAGTCAGACAGGGAGAAATATAAATTTTTGTGGGCTGCGACTATCCAAGACATAACTTTTATTAATAGAAGAAGTGAAAAAAGATGTGGTTTTGAAAAATTGCCATAAAAAGACACAGAAAAGCCGTAACAAAATAGTAGAAACATTCATAACTAAAAAAGAAATAACAATTGTAGTTAAAGAAGTATGAGAAAGTTTAGCCATCACTGTCCCAAGGCTAAATCTTCGTTTAGTTTGTCCGAACTTACCCTCAATACAGTTACGAACTCTCTCGTCCTTTAAAGCTTGTTTCTTTTTTTCTTTACTGACATTTTTAGGTGGTGTTCCCAAAGGAAGACCACCGACTCTAATACTTCTTTCTTTATACCAAGCACGGTTGTCTCTATGCCGATAAATTTTATCAACATCAACTGATTCAGGATAAGACCCCATGTAGCTTTTGAATGCTTCAATTTGTGATTTTAAGTCTCCTGATGCGTTAAAACCATCCCAACTTATGCGGTCTAAAAATACATAGCCGTCAAAACAAAGAGCTGAAAACTTCACCCCAAACTCTACGACTGTTCCTACTTTTCCACGGAGAACTGGACGAATGTGTGGTTGACTTAAACTGACAATCCGGTCTTCTATACTCTGTTTTATATTTTCATATAAGCACAGTTGTTCACGATAAACTTCTGCTACTACTAGCAATATTTTATATTGCCTATTACTCAGTTTTACGAGTGACGCACCCAAATCTATTAGTTGCTGAATGTGAGCTAAGTATCTTTTGATATATTGCAGTTGCCTTTTGATAGCATTGCTTCTTTTTTTAAAGGTTGTTTTCTTTTTTTAGCTACTAATGAATGATTTTTTATCGCTATATTCCTGTAGGTTCTCGGTTTGTTTGTGTTTTTAACTTCCAGGGAGTTATATAATGTATCTATAGTTTTTTATGTTTGCTTTCTTGCTTGAATTAATGATCCTAAGTCTGTTCGATAACTGATATCTGCTGGTGCACAACTGGCATCTAATATTAATTTCCACCCATTGGTCGGCTCCCTTTCTGAATCTTCTATTTATAAGTTTTTTGAGTTTACTTCCTCCTCTTTTATTTCTAACCCCTATTTAACAATTTTTTGCTTCAATTTGTTGACTAATTTCATATCTATTCCTCCTCAGAAGTGAACTAGCATGGAAGCATCAAATGGAGCTTTGTTACTATACGCTGACATTTCTATCAAGTATTACACATAGGGATTTTCCCTAATCTCTTCTACTGTTTCTCTTGTTTTGGTGGCTACAGCATTAGGAGGATTTCTAGCAAATCGTTTGCGGCAACCTATAATTCTGGGTTATTTAGTGAATGGATTTGTTGTTAGTCCTTTTGGTTTCAAGTTATTAAGTAATGCTGCGGTAATTCAATCTTTAGCAGGAACTAGTGTGGCTTTTCTGCTGTTTATTTTAGGTGTAGAATTATATTTAGCAGAATTAAAAAGAGTTAAAAAATTAATTGCCTTACAAGGAAGTTTTTCCCAAGTTGGCTTAACAATTTTATTAGTTGCATTAGTGACGCTTAGTACAGGCTGGACTACTAGTATTACCCAAGGAATTTTTCTGGGTGCAGTTCTCTCTCTGTCTTCGACAGCAGTAGTATTGAAAAATCTCACGCAAAGATGTGAAACTAATACAATGCATAGTCAAATCATGTTAGCAATTTTAATTGCTCAGGATTTGGCTTTGGGTGTCATGTTAGCAATATTATCGGCGCTAAATCAATCAGAAAATATCTTTGTGGCACTAAGTCTTGCTGTATTGAAAATTGTATTATTTACAGGAGTGGCGATTATTTGAAGTCGGTGGATAGTTCCCCGTATTCTGAGTATGCTTGCTGCCCCTGAAAGTCATGAATTATTTCTATTAGGAGTCATTAGGCCTCTTGCAGAATTAATTAATTTTATATTATAATGCTGGTTTTATTTGTTCTAGCCAAAAGTTATAGTTACAGGGTTATGTTTGAATTAGGGAGCCCAAAGAACACCAAAAATACATAAAATCTAAATCTCTCTATCATACCACATAAACAATTTTGCAAGAGGTCTATTGCTCTGTGTTTAGGACTATCTTTAACCACAGTTGCTTTAAGTCTTTCCATAGCAATGGGAGCATTTGTATCAGGTTTAATAATTTCTGAGGTTAATTATACAGATCAAACTGTAGCAAAAGTTTTACCTTTGAGAGATAGTTTTGCTAGTTTATTGTTTGCTTCAGTTGGAATGCTAATTGACCCAGCAATTCTGATTAATGATTTGGGAATAATTCTCGGATCAGTAACTCTAGTCATGCTGGGTAAAGCAGTAATAGTTTTCCTAATTATAATTAGATTTGGTTACTCACTAAAAACAGCTGTATTAGTCAGTTTTAGTCAATTTTGGTATTAATCAAATTGGATAATTTTCCTTTGTGTGAGCCTTGGTAGGTCTGAAGTCAGGACTAATATCCCAACAAATCTATTTTTACTATTAGGAACAACTGCTATTACATTAGTCCTCACACCTTTATAGCTTAATGCCGCACCACAAATAGTGACTAGTTTGACCCAAATACCTTGGCTGGTAAAGCTTGTGCAAGGCTTTTCTAGATCACAAACGATATGTTTACCTGAAGAAATGAGTGGTCATGTAGTTGTAGCTGGTTACGGTAGAGTTGGCCAAGTAGTTGTCAAGATTTTACAAAGTCAAAGATATGCGGTCTTAGTAATTGAAAATAGCGAAGCCTCTGTACAAAGGTTGAGAATCCACAAAATTGCTTACATTTTTGGTGATGCGGATTCTCAATTAGTCTTGCAAACACCACATATAGAAACGGCTAGAGCTTTAGCAATTGCTCTTCCCGACCCAGCAAGTACCAGGTTACTTTTAAAATATGCTCTTGCGCTCGCACACCTATAAAGAAATTGACCTATTCACTCAAATGGGAGCAAAGGAAGTAGTACAACGTGACTTTAAAGCAGCATTAGAGTTAGGAAGCCATTTACTAAAAACCTTGGGTGCAGAAAAGACTTATATTCAAACAGTCATCAATCAGATTCGTCAAGGTCAATATTTAAGTATTAGAACTGAACAGAGAACCCTGACTCCTGAATTCTTACATAACAGTTAACTGTTCAACTCTCAATTGTTCCACCAATTGATTTATATTACCCATATTGAGTCGATAGCTCAAAGGATGGACAATCAACCTAGCTGTACTTTGATACAAAGTAGCAATCTCAACTAAACCATTTTCACGCAAAGTCTTGCCAGTAGAAACGATATCAACAATCGCCTCAGACATCCCTGTAATTGGACCTAGTTCTACTGAACCATACAAAGGAACTATTTCCACAGGTAAATCCAAACCTTGGAAATAATCCCGCGCACAATTTACATACTTAGAAGCAACTCGACCATGAGCAGGTAAATCTAAAGGCGTTTTATAGGAACTAGAAGCTTTTACCGCTAGCGACATTCGGCAATAACCAAACTGCAAATCGACTAATTGTGCAACTTGTGGCTTTTTCTCTTGCAGCACATCGTAACCAACAATACCCAGTTGTGCCTGACCATATTCTACATAAACAGGTACATCTTGCGCCCGTACTAAAATAGCCTTCGCTTGTCCACTAGCATCAGGAATTTGCAGTTGGCGGTTTCCAGAATCTAAAAAACCACTAAAGTCTAATCCTACAGATTGCAGGAGGCGGATGCTATTTTTAAGTAATTCCCCTTTTGGTAGTGCAACAGTCAGCATTCTTTTTTTTAGTGTCTTGGTCTTTGTGGTTAATTATATGGCAATACGGTTCAGCCTCTTTCTTTTCCCCTGCGTCCCCTGCCTGCCTAAACAGATAATTGTCCTTAACTGAACCGTATTGAGTTATTATGATATCCCCCTAAGAGTAAAATTCAGTGGATGATCTTTAGCGATCGCAGCGAGAATTAGATTAAGCTAATTCTGTCCCCAGAATCTCAACGTCTTTAGACCTGAGAGTTTCAAATGCTTAGTACAAGCAGCATGAGAATTTTATTGGTTGATGATGAAGCTGAATTAACAGATCCCTTGAGTCGCGTATTGATTCGTGAGGGGTATATTGTAGATGCTGCTTATCATGGAATTAACGGCAGCCAACTGGCACAAATAGGTACTTATGACCTACTGATTTTAGATTGGATGTTGCCAGGAAAAACAGGATTAGAAATTTGCCAAGAATTACGTCGTCAAGCTAAAACTACCCCCGTTCTATTTCTCACGGCCAAAGATACTCTAGATGACCGCGTACAAGGTTTAGATGCTGGTGCAGATGATTATTTAATCAAACCTTTTGAACTGCGTGAATTGCTGGCAAGAGTCCGGGCTTTATTACGTCGTTGCAGTATTGAATTTTACAACACTACAACCGCACACTTAGTAGTAGCAGATTTAGAACTGGATGTGGAAAATCAGATTGCTTATCGTCAAGGGAGAATTATTGAGTTATCACAAAAAGAAAGTCAGCTACTACAATATTTTATGGAATACACCGGACAATTACTTAGTCACAGCCAGATCATGCAACATTTGTGGCCAAATGGCCAACAGCCTGGGAGTAATGTAATTGCTGCACTAATTCGCTTATTGCGTCGTAAGATAGAAGCCGGTAATGAATCTGCCCTGATTCGCACAGTTTATGGGAAAGGTTATCGTTTTGGTTCTACGGTTATAGAATAATACAAATATTAACTACGATTGTGAATTTAAAAATTACTAAAGCTGCTGTTATCCTGAGCAACAAATGATTCCAACCTCTATTGAGGTTAACTCAAGTTACCACTGATTTACCAAGAAAAATAATAGCACAAGAAGATATTATTATTACTATAATAATAGTAATATTGCTGAACTAGACTCACTGACTCATAACTTTATGTCTATGGTAGTAGCATTGCATCAAATGTTCCAAGAAATGGAAAATACAAATGAAAAACTTGAACAAGAGTGGAGACACGCACTCAAGAATTATCAATAATTAATGAAGAATTAGCACCTGAAGTTGTGCAGCGGCAAAAAGTTGAACGACTATAACGTGAAGGCGAAGAACGTTATGAGTTAGGGATTTCTGGGACGAACGATGGTATTTGGGACTGGAACTTAATTACTGAGGAAGTTTATTTTTCACTGGCTGGTAGGCACAATTACAGATATTACTGAGAAGAAACTAGCTGAAGAACAACTAAAATTTGCTAAAGAAGAGGCCGAAATTCCCAACCAGATCCAGAGCGAATTTCTAGCAACTATGGGCCATTAAATTCGCACACCTTATGAATGCAGTCATCTGTATGATTGGCTTGTTATTATATACGGATATGACCCCACAGCAACAAGACTTTGCAGAGATCAGCCACAATGGCGGAGATTCTATGTTAACTCTAATTAACGATATCCTTGACTTCTCTAAAATTGAGTCGGGCAGATTGGATATAGAGAAACGAATTTTTAATTTGAGGAGTTGTATTGAAAAAGAGTAAGGATTCAGGTGGTGGGGTATTGACAAGTGTGATAATAGGAGAGACAGAATATAGCAGTTATGGAAAAGAAGCTGCCACCAAAACTAGACAGAAAGATATTGAAGCAGTTGGGAACAGAGCAACTGGTAGAAATCATTATTGACCAGGGGAAAAGTATAGAGAACCTAAGAAATAGAGTAGTAGAACTGGAAAAAGAAATAGATAAACTCAAAGTCAGTAGAGATTTAGAGACCATAACATTATCCAAACCACCGTCGGGAGACATCCTCAAAGAAACCGAGAACAAACAACAAGAGAAACAAGAAGAGAAGCAGACACGAAAACGGAAACCAGGAGGACAACCAGGGCATAGGGGAAAAAGGAGAAAGGGTTTTGGTGGAGTAGATAGAATAGATTTGAGATAGTGGGACGGCAAGTGTGTGGATGGTGAGGTCAGGGGCAATTCTTTGGCGAACCAATAAAAATCCAAACACAACAACTAGGGGAGTTGGTGGACAGGCCAATCCAAATAGTAGAATATGAAAGATATACGTGGATTTGCAGTGTGTGTGGGGAAACACAAAGGGCACACTGGTCACCAGAGATAGTACCGGGACAAGATATAGGAATCACAGGACAAGCTTTTTTGGGATGGATCAATAACTAGGGCCATTGAGCCTATGAAAAACAACACTTGTTGTTGTGGGAACTGTGGGAACTGGGTCAAATAGAAATTGGAGTGGGAACATTAGTAGGTACCAATGAAGGAATAGATGGTCCAGTGGCTCAAAGTATTCATAGCCTCAAACACTGGATAAAACAAACCTAGCCTCATATCCTTGGGGATGAAACACCCTGGGTAGTCAAAGGGGTGAAACAATGGTTATGGATTTTTGCCAATAGTGACTTCCCTTGATTTTATGGGCCTGATACTCCTTGTCCTCGTGAGTTAGAATCCATTGTGGGTTCAAGTTACTCTGGTGTACTCAGTTCTGATGACTTTACTGCCTATAACGATTATGCGGTCACAGCTCAACAGAAATGTCAGGCACATCTACCCTACCCCGTCACTTCAAGACACTAATCAAGATTCCTAGCTTCAATCACCAAGAAATTGGCACAAAATTCATGGACCTCATAGATGAAGGTTTTAAAAACTACCCTTTATTCCAACAAACCCAAAACCTTCATGAATTCTTGACTTGCCCATCCTAGTTTCAACCAAAAGTTGAATCTTCCATTCATTCATTGATCAAGCCCCAGGGGAACCTGGTAAACTTTTACCTTCCTTAGGCAATAGACCTTGATCATAATTTAGCTGAACCAAGGTTAGGTTTAGCACTGACACAAGGAAAAGTCTGTGGTGGTTCTCTTTCTCTGGAGCTCTTCCAACATCCTGCCAATTTATTGACCGTTATACAAACTTGTCGCCGTCAAGCACTTTCTCTAATTGAGTTTTTTGACCAACCTATGAAAGCCATGGTTCACTCTGCTTTCCATACACCTTCTTTAATCCCTCTCCCTTAGACCTGAGTCCTTACAAAATATTTAAATTTAGTTGCTCCGAAAACTAGTAAAAAAGGCTTGAAGATTGCTTATTTAATGGATACAAAAACATCTGACTTAATTAAGGGAGATGTTACAGGCTTAAGACAAATATTAGTTAATTTACTCAGCAATAGAATTAAATTTACTAATTATGGTGAAGTTGTTTTCTCTGCCACTAGTAAAGTCACAAATCAGTTAAATAATTCATTTATTACTCAAGAAATTCCCCAGTTATATGAGATTACATTTACTGTTAAAGATACAGGAATAGGTATTCATGAAGACAAAATGTACAGGCTTCTTCAGGCATTTCTATTTAGTCAAGTCGATGGTTCTACAACTCGTCATTATGGTGGTACAGGTTTAGGATTAGTGATTAGCCAGCGACTAACTGAACTCATGGGAGGTAAAATATGGCTTGAAAGTAAAGTTGCTCAAGGATCAAGTTTTATATTTACTATAATTACTTCGTTTATTGAAAAATCAGATATTGAAGATATTAAGGATAACTATAGATTGATTACTAAGAAAGAGTTGTTAATAGTTGATGATAATATCACAAATCGCCAATCACCGATGCTACAATCTCAGTCCTTCGGTATGCTTATTATAGCTGTATAATTTGGAAAAGAAGCAATCAGATATCTTGAGCAACAACAAGTTGACATTGCTATTTTAGATATACAGATGCCAGCAATGGATAGTTTGACTCTAGGTGACAAAATTCGCGATTTACCTCACTACACACGATTACCGTTAATCATCCTGAGTTCTATGGGTAATGTGGTCTGAACAAGCGTATTAAGCAGTCTCATCTTTACTAAAGATATTAATTAATATCTTTAGTAAAGATGTTATCATGAGTAAAGATGATATTTCTGCCAGCACACAATCTAAATTTGATCACCTGATGGCAGATAAGCTACCCTTAAGAATTATCGTAGCTGAAGATAATGTGGTAAATCAGAAAGTTGCGATTAATATTTTGCAACGTCTGGGATATCATGCTGATTTAGTAGCAAATGGTTTGGAAGTTTTACCCGCTTTGCGTAGGCAAGCTTATGATGTTATATTAATGGATTTGCAAATGCCAGAAATGGATGGTTTGACAGCAACTGGTCAAATTTGCCAAGAATGGCCTTTATCTTCTCGTCCTTGGATTATTGCCATGACTGCAAGCCATGCAAGGAGATCGAGAAAAATGTCTGGAAGCAGGGATGAATGATTATACTAGAAAGCCTATTCGGATAGAGGAGTTAACCAAGGCTTTAAGCAATTGTCAAAAACACAGTGTGACCATGAATAAAAATGTAAAATATATGTATGAAAATATACTTGAATCTGCTGCTTTGCAAGAACTCAGAAATATAATTTGTAGTAATAATATAGAAGAATTTATTCAAATTATTGAATGTTATTTGGAAGATACACCCCAGCGTTTTCAAGTAATTGAGGATGCAATTAATCAAGGAGATGCAAAAACTCTGCAATTAGAAGCTCATGCTATTAAATCTAGTAGTGCTATTGTTGGTGCTAAACATTTATCTCAAATTTGCAGAAAATTAGAAGATTTGGGACGTGATGCTAATCTAACAGATGCAACATTATTATTATCCCAAGCTATGACAGAATATCACCAAGTAGATGCTGCATTAAAATTAGAATGTAAGTAATTATCAATTCAAAATTCAAAATAGAGCCTCCTACACACTCCAACAAGAGCAACGCGATTTTGTGAGATGGGGAGGTAGGGACTTAACTAGACACCCAAAATGCGTGTATTTCTGAGCCAGTAAGAATTATAACTGATTTAATGAGAATTAAAACTATTTTCTTTTCTCACTCTGTATCCTCTCATCCCCCTGCTGATTTGACGATGATCTCACTTTTTCGCGTTGCTCCACTCCTGAACTCCTCAAATTGCGTTATTATTTATGCTTCCCTTATCTCCCTCTCTCCAAGCTAGACTTTCCCAACCTTTAAAAATTGGTTCTCTGCAAGTTAAAAGCCGGGTTTTGCAGTCACCTTTATCGGGGGTGACAGATATGGTATTTCGTCGCTTAGTGCGTCGCTATGCACCAGAGTCGATGATGTATACTGAAATGGTGAATGCAACGGGGTTGCATTATGTAAAGCACCTACCGAAAATTATGGAGGTCGACCCCAATGAACGCCCTATTAGTATTCAGTTATTTGATTGTCGTCCCGATTTTTTAGCAGAAGCAGCAGTAAAAGCCGTTGCAGAAGGTGCGGATACTGTGGATATAAATATGGGATGTCCAGTCAATAAAATTACTAAAAATGGTGGTGGTTCTTCCTTATTAAGACAACCAGATGTAGCGGAAGCTATTGTGCGGGAAGTGGTAAAAGCTGTTGATGTTCCCGTTACAGTTAAAACTCGCATTGGTTGGAATGATCAGGAAATTACCATTCTTGATTTTGCCAAAAGAATGGAAGATGCGGGAGCGCAAATGATTACAGTACATGGACGTACCCGCGCCCAAGGTTACAATGGTAATGCTCGGTGGGAATGGATTGGACAGGTGAAGGAAGTATTATCCATTCCTGTAATTGGGAATGGGGATATTTTTTCTGTAGAAGCAGCCGTGAAATGTTTGGAAGAAACTGGTGCAGATGGGGTGATGTGTTCCCGTGGAACTTTGGGTTATCCATTTTTAGTCGGTGAAGTTGATCACTTCTTAAAAACTGGGGAGTTATTACCACCACCAAACCCCATTCAAAGGATGGAATGTGCTAGAGAACATTTATATGCTTTATGGGAATATAAGGGTGATCGGGGTGTACGTCAAGCGCGGAAACATATGACCTGGTATGCTAAAGGTTTCGTTGGTGCCGCTGAATTGCGCGGATATTTAAGTTTAGTGGAAACTGTGCAGCAAGGTTTGGATTTAATTGATAGGGCGATTGAAAAACTGGCAACTGGTTATCAACCAGAGGATGAGGAAAACGGAAATTTGCCGCTGGTGTGAATTGATATCTTTTTCTATATTCTCTATTTTCTTGCTCAAACAGTTCAAATACCCATATTATCGGTGAATGAGGTACAAACTGAAAATCAAAACATGGCTAAAGCCAAGCTGCGCTATCAACCATCAAATGGCTTTCACTCCTGAATTCTGCTGTAACTCTTCCAAGAAATATGATATTTTCAATAAATCACAAGTTAATTGTTAGTAGTTTATTGGTTCTATCTTGGATGACTCCTGTATTAGCTGCCCAAGATCAGCCACTAACTCGTGCATAACTTTATAAACTGATTCAAACTGTTGAACTTTGGCTACAAAATAAAAAACCACGGAAAGCGGAATTGAAGGATGTGATAGTTCCCCATGATGGGGTGAAAACAGGGGTTAGTTCTCAAGCTGAATTCTTTTTCAATGATAAATCTTTAATTCGAGTAGATCAAAGTGGTGTTTTTAGATTCGAACCTGGTGTGCGTCGGTTTAAACTTAAAAATCGCATTGCTATGAATAAGGTAATTTTTAAGTTGGAAAATGAATGGTACGGCTTTGATTTTGAGTCCTCCAGGAAGTGTGGGAACAAAAGTGGAAACACCCCAAAGTAAGATGAGTATTTTTGCTGCATATCCTCTCAGTTATCCCAGTATCACTCCGGAATTAACATCTTTGTTTTCACCAGTAAGTAAAGCTAGTGCAGCAATGGTTATTCATGATTCTACAACTAATAAAACTAGAGCTTTTGCTCTGACTGATGGAGAAATTTCTATATCTGATCAACAAGATAAAAAAACTGTTGCTCTTAAAGGTGGTCAGACTGTAGCAGTTAAAAATGGTGTGTTAGGAAAAGTACAGTAATTTGATTTATAAGGCTTTTATAAGTCAACAAATTTGACTAGTGGTTTAGCACCAGGTCAAGGAAATTTAGTTACCCACGAAGCACTTCAAGTTCAAGAAACTCTGAAGATTGTGAGAACTCAAACTTTAGCGGCTTTGAGAAATCAAACTAAAAGAATCCAGGGGTTTACTAGCACTTTTTTAAGCGATGCTTTGGATGGAACGGAAGGTGATTTAAATCCTTAATTTAGAGGTTCTGTGAGGATTAGTAACCACCAAGTAACTAGAGGAACCTGTTACCGGATAGAAGCGAATAGGGCGATTTTTATACCAGAAAATAATCCCAATAGTGTTCAACGACTGAATGCTAGATTCAGACACAGGAACTATTACTATTGATGGCAAGTCAGGAGTAAGTAATAAAGCAGGTTTAAGTAGTAAAAATAGCAGTGGTTCGGTGATTAATGCAAATGGAGAAATAACTCAAATTTATGTTTTTGGGGTGAATGGTGAAGAACCTGAAAATAGAATCCCTTATAGTGGGAGTTTGACTACTGGAGTGGCACGGGATCGCTAATTTTCTTTTATTAAGGGTAAGGAATTATCATGGGTGCTAAAGATCTATTGCTTTTATCTGGAACATTATTAATTTATTTGAATTTACCAGTGTTTGCAGATACTAGAGAACAGCCTAATAGTCCACAAATGATCTTTCTAGAAGAACCGCATAAATTCGATCATATAGCACAAAATTCAGCAGCGTCTGAGAGTAGCGATCACTTAACATCTGTTTCCCAATTATCCGATGTTCAACCAAGTGATTAGGCATTTAGAGCATTACGATCTTTAGTTGAACGGTACGGTGTAATTTCTGGTTATCCTGATAGTACATTTCAAGGTAATCGTTCCCTCACTCGCTATGAATTTGCCGCAGGTTTACAAGCGGTAATGCAGAAAATTAATGAATTTTTAGTTATTCCTAGTAGGGAGGATCCACTATTGGAAGATACACAAGTGATAGGAGAATATAAGGATAAACAAGTGTGGATTAGCAACCATGAACCAGGATAAAAAAGAACGGCTCAAAGCCTGCTTATAAGAATAGGCAACATTATTATATGAAGAAGCAGAGAAAAGTCAGATAACAGACTTGGAACCCGGATTTCTCACAAAAAGATAAAACAAAGGGGTCAAAAACTGTGATACTGTATATATAGCAAGCATTTCAGCAGTTGGAAACCATGACCCCATCTTCAACAGATTGTATACCAAAACAGTTGAAATTTGAGCAACAAAAATGGCTGCCAGTCATAGTCAATTTCCAGGGTGGACAAGTAAGAGCAGATGCAGGATTAAGCTTAATTGCTGAAATAGACAGAAAATTGCAAATCACATCACAGTTTGCACAATCTTTCTAAGATTAGCGAAAGCCAAATCGGATTGACCATTCAATAGAGAGCTTAATTAAACAAAGAATATACGGGCTGGTCATGGGGTATGAAGACTTGAATGACCACGAATAATTACGTCATGACCAGATGTTTGCTATAGCTTTAGGAAAAAGCATTGGAGTAGAGAATGAACCTGCAACATTGGCAGGAAAGAGTACATTAAATCCCCTGGAACATTGTCCTGAAGATGTGGAACAAGGAGCAGACAGCGGGTACCATAAAATCGGGGATTCTCCATCAGAAATTGAAAGCTCATTTGTCAAAATATTTCTAGAATCTTACGCCAAAGAACCAAGAGAAATTGTTTTGGATTTAGATGTAACTGATGAATTAGTACACGGCTATCAGGAGCAAGTTTTCTTCAATACTTATGATGGGGGATACTGCTATGCTCCACTTTATATTTTCTGTGGAAAACATCTATTAGCAGCCAAACTTCGCCCTTCAAACGTAGATCCAGCATTTGGGGCATTATCAGAAGTACAAAGAGTGATTAAACAAATACGTCAACAATGGAAGAATGTTGAGATTTTAGTAGGTGGAGATAGTGCTTATTCTAGAGACGATATCATGACATGGTGTGAATCCCAAATGGGTGTGGATTATGTTTTTGGATTGGCGCAGAATAGTCGTTTAATTGGGATGACTAGAACGACTCAAAGTAGAGCATCCCTTGAGTTTAAGCAAAAACTATCAACAGTAGTTTCATTCTTAGAAACTATGTTTAAACCAGATGAAGAACTTGCAGAATTTGCTGGTGACTTGATTAATAACTCAATTTGGTATAAATCGTTAGACTATAAAACTCGTGAATCTTGGAGCCGTAGTCGTCGTGTTGTTTTTAAGGTTGAATATGGAGTAAAAGGGACTAATGTTCGTTTTGTTGTAACTTCACTTTCTACTAAGAAAGTACCTCCTAGTCAACTATATAGACAAAAATATTGTCAGCGAGGGGAGATGGGAAATCGTTTTAAAGAACAACAATTAGAACTTTTTAGTGATAGAACAAGCACCCATACATTTGCGGGAAATCAATTAGGTTTATGGTTCTCTTCTATAGCTTAGGTTTTGCTCAATGCCTTGGGTCAAAAATGTTTAGCTAAAACCGAATTACAAAATACTACTGTTGGGACTATTCGTACCAAATTATTGAAGTTAGGAGCTTTAATTACTGTAAGTACACGTCCCATTAATTGCGATTACTAGTTATTGGCCATATAGACATATCTTTGCTACTGCTCATAGACGCTTAATAATGCTCACTAATACTGCTTAATTTGAAGTTAAATTGCCTTTTACTTATTTCTAATTAATCATACTTCGCCCTTGGGTTGATTCAAGTCTTGTTTTGTCATGCTTAATTTTATGAACAGAGCATTTTGATTTTACTACCAATAAAAAGATAGTGACTATTTTAGCTTTATAAATGCGATTTTATATTTAATTTATCTCTGCGATTCAATTTTGATTGATGATGTATCAAAATTTAGTCTCACATCAGGTCATGTAAATTTATTTTTTACTGCTTGTGAGAAATCCGGGGGAAGGCATAGAAAAAACAGTAAGGAGTCAAATATTAGAAGTGGTAAGTCCAGAAATAGCCCTTTTTTTTTATTGAAGGAACAAGCGGAAGGAAAGTAGGTAAAACCAGGAAAGTCAAAACCTTGGTAGGAGAGGAGAACTAAAACTAAAAGCTAAACAGTTGCAGAGACTGGGTTTGAAGCCAAGAAGTCGATTAAGTCCATTACTTCAAAAGTGCTGCTTGAGGCTATCAGCTAAGGAATCATATCAAAAAGCAGAAGTTGAAATTGAGGCATTAAACAGGAGTAAAAGTTGGCCATAGGAGGCAACAAAAACTAGTTGTGGAACAAGATTGGGAGCTACCACAAGGAAAACAAGCTGTCTGTGAAGTGAGCGTGGATGGTGGAAAAGTACGACTAGGGGGCAAACACCACAAGCAGGCTGGTACTGGCGAGACTATAAAACCCTTCGTCTACAAGGAATTTATGATGGCGCATTTTTTGATAACAACTAATCAATCATGAGTTGATTATGTTAATAGCCAGTCTTTGGTTAACCCCCTTGTGTGTTTGGGGGATGGTCATGATGGAGTTTGGAATTTAGTTAAAGAGTTTGGAACTGAAAAATTCAAACCTTTGGAAATTTTGGATTGGTATCACCTCAAAGAGAATCTTTATCAAATTGGTGGTTATTTAAAGCATCTCCAAGCTGTTGAGAGTTTATTGTGGCAAGATCAGATAGAGCCAATTCAAGCTTTATTTAATAATTGTCGAGGCAAACAAGTGAAGAAGTTTTTCGACATAAGTGAAAAACATGCCACTGGCATTATTAACTACACCTACTACCAAGCTGAACAACTGTGTTCTATTGGTTCTGGATCTGTCGAATCTGCTATTAAACACATTGGAGCAAGGATTAAAATTTCTGGACCACAGTGGAATGTTGAAAGTGTCTACCAAATCCTTTCCCTTCCTTGTGCTTATCTCAATGGTTTGCTTCCTATTTGAGTCTTTCTGCCAAAACTCTATCCTCCCGATATTAAGTCTGTAAACATCCATCGTCAGTAGATCACGGACAACAGGGTGTGGGGTGTAGGGGAAGCACTAGCCCAGAAGTTAAAGGATACAAGCCTCTATTTTTAAATCAGGACTGACGCAACTGGCACAAATAGTGGGCGGCATGTAGCCCTGGCACGGAACAATTGAACTCAAACCAAGCACATAGGAAGACTTGGGCGTTTTAGTTGCTGAATTAAATAATTAGAAAGCAATCTATGCTTGTTTTGATAAACAGTTTGACCAGTTTGATAGGCTAAATTCTTTAATCTAATCCAAACCAACATTGCACAAGCAATATGATTTCTTTTAAGCCTAGCTTTACGACATTGACAAGATTCAATGCCACTTATTTGTTTAATCTCTCGGTGAAACTCCTCGATTTTCCAACGAATTTTACACACCTCTTGTACAACATTCGTAGAACTTTGAGATAAATCGTTAGTAGCGACATAATCCGTTCTGTTGGTAGAAACAGCAACCCGGAATAGTTTCACTTTTTCTGAGCGGGAAACACTTTAATTTTTATAATTTTACCACATTCTAACTCTTCAGTACTCCATTCTCATAATTCAATAGGTTTATCTTTTTCTTTGGCAAATGTATCATCAACTAACCGATTCTTTTTTAAAGGGCAATAATAAATTTTGTCTAAGCTATCAATATACAGCATGAAACTGTTTACTGCATACCATGTATCCATCAAAACCGTATCAAATGGGAAAAGCTGATGATACACCAGGTTTTGCAGCATATCTTTCACATGGTCTATCTTGGTTTTACGATCCACATCAGGATTAAAAATGCGCTAATCTGTTACCCCAAATCTTTGAACTTTAGGATTCACATAGACACAACTGACTACACCAATTCCTTTAAGTATGCCATGTTTATTACTACTATATTGTCTCCTCACCATCTCTATTTCTTCAGAATATCTTTCGTGTAAAACACTATCATCAAATATGATGTACCCATTACCATCAGCTTCTACTACCTCTTTCACCTTATCCTATAGTAAAGGAGATGTTAACTTTTCGGTTTTTAAATAATAGTTAATTGCATCATGGCTAATACTTTCTAAATGCTCTGCTAAATTAGTAATTGTATAATTAATTTGACTAGTTCATAAGTGTTGGCAGTAATCAAGTTTAGTAAATCTCATTACCGTCAGCAACATTTATCTAATACAATCTCCTACCTATTTTCTCATGAATATTTGAATAATGTTTCCTGTTGCAGCTACTTCTTATGGGTTGATAAAGCTTTCCATATCCGATTTATTTAATACGGATGTACTATATTCACCCATCGCCTGTGCCAGTTCCCTAAGTCCTGTAAATATGGAAACAGAAAAAAAGATGTATTTCGAGACATTACGTGCCAGAAATGTGGTGTCTTTATGTCAAGCCCATCAATAAATTGATGGGGTTTTCCTACCCCTACACCCTTATACCCTATACTGGATGGAAATAGAAAGCAAAGCCCAAAACTGTATAGGCAGCTAATAGTAAAGTTCCTTCCAACCAATTGGATTTACCATCAGAACTAATGCTATTAGCAATTAACACTGCTACTGCTACTGCTACTAATTCAAAGGGATTGAAATCTAAATCCATTGGCTGATTCATGAACCGTCCAGCAATGACTAAAACAGGGGCGACAAATAGGGCAATTTGCATACTTGATCCCACTGCTACAGATAAAGAAAGATCCATTTTATTTTTCAT
The DNA here is from genome assembly GCF_000196515.1 of 'Nostoc azollae' 0708. Taxonomy (NCBI): domain Bacteria; kingdom Bacillati; phylum Cyanobacteriota; class Cyanophyceae; order Nostocales; family Nostocaceae; genus Trichormus; species Trichormus azollae. Next base: position 2,541,420 of record NC_014248.1, on the reverse strand, counting down.
GGCTACGGTGACAGCTGTCGCGTGTTCTGCGGCATTACCGACTATGGGCAACAAAATTACGCCTGTAAATAGTGCTGTCAAACCTAACTTGGATGTGGCTACTTCTAAAGTATCAACCAGTAATTCTGACTCTAAGGCTACAAAAAGTGTGCAGACTAGTAATACACTAGTCCAAATCCAAATATTTGGTTTTTCTTCGCTCATTTTTTCGTGTTTTTCTTCTGCTTCAATTTCTATCTCTGCTACACCTACGTCATATAAATAGGCATGAGTTTTCATGGAAAATAGCAATGTTAGCGCGTAAACCAGAATTAATACTACAGCAACAGCAAGGGAGAGATTTTGCAATGTTCTCTCACTGATGCCAATAGATGTGTAGTTCATTGCTGTTGGTAACAAAATTGCAATTACTGCTAAATTCATTGATGAAGCATTTACCCGCGCCACAACTGATTGGAATGTTTGTTCCTTGTAGCGCAGTCCGCCCAATAACATCGAAAGACCCATTACTAATAGTAAGTTGCCAATAATTGACCCGGTAATACTGGCTTTAACAACATCTATTAGTCCCGCATTGAGGGCGACTAAAGCAATAATCAATTCTGTAGCATTACCAAAGGTGGCATTTAACAACCCTCCTAATGAGGGACCGACGACGACAGCAATTTCTTCTGTGGCTGCACCCATCCAACCTGCTAGGGGTAGAATTGCTAATCCAGCCGTGATGAAAACTATCAATTCTCCCCATTCTAGAAAGTGTGCCGCTAGGGAGATGGGGATAAAAACTAACAAGCCGAGAAAAATGATGTTTTTTATTGACATTTATGATTGATCTCGAATTTTGGGTGTAAGTAAGTGGGCAGCAGTTACGCAACTGGCATATTAGTAGGGTGCGTCAGATGTCAAAAATTTGTTGATACCAAACAATTTATAGGTCTGACGCACCTTACAAGAGATATTGAGTGTGACACTTGCGTAAGTCCTAAGATCAATATTACACATTGGAATATCTGTCTGTAATCAACATCTAGGTTAATCTTAACTTTGCTGTTTCCTAAATAGCGGCATATATATATAATAAGATTGAGGTTTAAGTCGCTATTGCAATCATTTGTTGCAAAAATATGAGTTTAATTCAGGGTTTTATCCAGAGAATAGGTTTTAATAGGTTAAAATACCATTAAGTTTCTTGGCTGATTAGCTTTGCTGGTAATTTCATTATCATTAATGAGGTTTTATTGCAATATTTAATAATTTCTTGCTTGACGAGAAATATGTGCGCGATAATGCAGATTTATTGCCGGATCAAGAGCTTATTTGCCAAAGTCGTTATTCAGCTTTATTCACCAGATGTTGTTTATACCCGATTGTCTGCACAAACAACTGTAAAAATGTACCTATAATAATACTTTTGCCACAACCAAAATTTTACCTTGGATATAAATATTATGACTTCTGCTACTGAATTACCAGTTAGCTCTGGCTCAACATTTGACTTAAATCAAGATTCCCAAGCAATGCCATATCATGATCCCCATGATCCCCTGAAAAAATCTCAGGGTGTATATGTGACTGTGCATGGTCATTTTTACCAACCACCTAGAGAAAATCCTTATTTGGATGCGATTGAACGTCAACCAAGTGCTACACCATTCCATGATTGGAATGAACGCATTCATTGGGAATGCTATCGCCCCAATGCCTTTGCTAGAGTGCTAAATGACCAGGGTGAGTTGTTGGGGATCGTTAATAATTATGAGTACATGAGTTTTAATATCGGCCCAACGCTGATGTCGTGGTTAGAACGCTACGATGTGGAGGTTTATCAGCGGATTTTGGAGGCTGATGCTAAGAGTAGTCAAAGGTTGCATGGTCACGGGAATGCGATCGCGCAAGTATACAATCACATCATCATGCCCTTGGCTAATGAACGAGATAAATATACCCAAATTCGTTGGGGTAAAGCAGACTTCAAATCTCGATTTGGTCGTGATCCCGAAGGTATCTGGCTGGCTGAAACTGCTGTAGATTATGCAACTTTAGAAGCTTTGGTGGCTGAAGATATTTGCTTTATTGTCCTCGCACCATCGCAAGCCCAGCGTTGTCGTCCTTTCCCTTCTGAATATGACCCCCAACCAGAATGGCATGAAGTTGGTGGTAGTCAAATTGATCCCACTCGTCCCTATCGTTGTTATTTAAAGCCTAGCCTTAGTGTTGTATCTTCTCCTCTAAGTGCTAATAAGGCAACTATGTCAGAAAGCACGGAAGGCTTACCTTATATTGACATTTTCTTCTATGATGGACCGATTTCACGGGACATGGGTTTTAGTGATGTGGTGTATAGTTCCACTCATTTTGCAGGACGAGTCGGTGCAGCAGTGCGCGGGGATCATCGTCCAGCACAGTTAATTTCTGTCGCCACTGATGGGGAAACCTTTGGACATCACAAGAAGGGTACGGAGAAAACTTTAGCTTATGCTTTTATTGGTGAGTTTCCTCGTCATGGTTGGACGGTAACAAATTTTGCTCATTATCTGAGTTTAAATCCTCCCAGTTGGGAAGTGGAGTTAAAGTCTATTACAGCCTGGAGTTGCGCTCATGGTGTGGACAGATGGCAAGATGATTGTGGTTGTGGTGGAGAAGGTGGTGTATGGCATCAAAGATGGCGGCGACCTTTGCGAAATGCTTTGAATTGGTTGCGGGATCAATTGATTGAGGTGTATGAGGAATATGGAAGTAAGTTATTTCGGGATCCCTGGTTAGCAAGGGATGAATATATTCAAGTCTTGCGTGATCGCTCTCCAGCTAGTGTTAGCAGTTTTCTCTCCCGTCATCAAACTCGCAAGCTACAAGCAGCAGAACAAATAGATGCTTTGCGTTTGTTGGAAATGCAGCGTCACGCTTTGTTCATGTTTACTAGTTGCGGTTGGTTTTTTGAAGAAATTTCCCGCCCAGAAGGAACACAGATTCTCCGTTATGCCGCCCGCGCTTTAGAATTGGCAGGAGATGTGGCGGGTGTGCAGTTGGAAAAAGGCTTTCTGAAACGGTTGGGTTTGGCAGAGAGTAATGTTCCACACTTTAAGCATGGTGGAGAAATTTACCGTCAATTGGTATTAACTGCCCAAATTGGGTTTAAACAAGTTGCAGCCCATTACGCAATTACTTCCCTGTTTAATAATCACAACAATGCGCCCTCCACACAAGATACTTCTGCAAATTTCCATAGTTATCAAAAAGCAGTATATTGTTACACTGCCAATGAGTTAGATTACCAGATGCAACGCATGGGCGCGTTGAGTATGGCAGTAGGACATTTGAAGCTAGTGTCTGATATTACTTGGGAAAGTGAAAATTTAGTGTTTGCAGTTTTGCATTTAGGAGGTTGGGATTTCCATTGCTGTATTCAGCCATTTACGGGCAGACGTGATTACAGTAACTTGAAAGAAAAGCTATTTGCATCGCTGCAACAAGCAAGTGCGGCTCAGGTGATCCTCGTCATGACGCAAATTTTCGGCGGTGAAGCCTTTAGTTTACAGAATTTATTTGCAGAAGAACGCCACCGGATTATGCGGCTGTTAAGTCAGGAAACACTGACAAGATTAGACCAGCTATATACCCAAACATACCGGGAATATTACGGTGTGATTATGGCGTTTCATCGGGATGAATTAGCTGTTCCCCAAGAATTGCAAGTAGCAGCGGAGATTGCATTGGGTTATCGCTGTATGATGAGTTTGCGATCGCTTGAGCAAGATATTATCGAAGCCCAATTAAGTTGGAATCATATAGCAGAATTAGAAGCGATCGCCACTGAAGCTAAACATCTGCGTTGTCGCCTCAATATACCTGAAGGTAAGCAAATATTAGAACAGCTAATTGTGCGATTACTTTGGCAACTGTTACACGATGCCAATGGTTCTTTTGCCACAGATATCCAAAGATTGGAAAAGTTGATTGATGTGGGATATCAGCTAAATTTAGGCATTTCCTTAGAAAAATCCCAAGAACTTTACTTTAGCTCTTTGCATAGTCAAGTAGTTCCTCTGTGTCTGACTAACGTGGATAATCAAGCAGATGTTTCTCAGTGTCGTCAGTTGCTAAAATTAGGACGAAAATTAGCCGTTGATGTCAGCATTATTTTGAAAAAATTGGGTTAAAACTGTAAAATAGGGCAGGACAAGGGAGATGAGGGAGATGGGGAAGCAATTTTCCCATCTCCCTCATCTCCCAACCCTGACTTCCCAATTCTCGTAACTCCTATATCTATCAAAAGACAGTGGGCAAACATTCCCATCAACAGACTTAAATAAATAATAATAGTGTCAAAACTGCGAGAACCTATGGCTACAGTTTTAGAAGCTAATTATATCGAGTCATTGTTAGGGAAGGAAGCAGAAGACTTGCTTACTTATACAGCTAAAGTTTCCCAGGATTTATTACATCTACCAGGGTCAGATTTTATAGATAGAATTTGGGTAAATAGCAATCGCTCTCCCCAAGTCTTACGAAATCTCAAACACATCTATTCCACAGGTAGATTAGCCAATACAGGCTATCTATCTATTCTCCCTGTAGACCAAGGGGTTGAACACTCCGCAGGTGCATCATTTGCACCCAATCCAATTTATTTTGACCCAAAAAATATTGTCAAATTGTCAATAGAAGGTGGCTGTAACGCTGTCGCTACAACTTTAGGTGTATTAGGCATTATTGCCCGTAAATATGCCCATAGAATTCCTTTTATCGTCAAACTTAACCATAATGAATTATTAACCTATCCCAATCAATTTGACCAAATTATGTTTGCTGACGTTGAACAAGCTTGGAATTTGGGAGCGACAGCAGTAGGGGCAACAATTTACTTTGGTTCAGAACAATCTACCAGACAAATTCAAGAAGTTAGTCAAGCTTTTAAATACGCCCATAAATTGGGTTTGGTAACAGTTTTATGGTGTTATTTACGGAATAGCACTTTTAAACAAGATCAAGATTATCACCTCGCCGCCGACTTAACCGGACAAGCAAACCATTTAGGTGTGACAATTGAAGCCGATATCATTAAACAAAAGTTACCCGAATGTAATAATGGTTATGGTGCAGTTGCTCAAGCCACAGGTAAGAGTTACGGTAAAACCAATGAGCGAATTTACACAGATTTGACAACTGAACACCCCATAGATTTAACTCGCTATCAAGTCCTCAATTGTTACTGTGGAAGGGTAGGATTAATCAATTCTGGTGGTGGTTCTGGTAAGAATGATTTTGCCGAAGCTGTGCGGACTGCCATAATTAATAAACGTGCTGGAGGTACAGGTTTAATTTCGGGACGGAAGACTTTCCAGCGTCCCTTTGCAGAAGGAGTGAAGTTATTTCACGCCATTCAAGATATTTATTTATCTCCTCTAGTCACCATAGCTTAATATCATATCTTCTTCCCTTTTCTATTCCCTATGAACAGATGTTTCTAAAATAACTAACCCCAGGGAAGACGTTAGCCCAATGAGAATTTTTTAACATTCAGGCATTTGCAAAAAAGCGATGAGGAGATTTGCCAATGTTAAAAATCAAGAGCATATTTGATCAAATATCCCGGAAATTAGTCCTCACTATATTGGTAAGTTTATTCTTACTGCTGAGTTTACCTGTAGCTTCAGTTCACGCTAGTGGTTATTATTCAGACAAAACTCACAAAGTAGAAATTGTCAGGCCTTTTTATTCTACTCAAAAGAGGAAGATAGTCAGAGATGAGGTTGTCAGACCTTTTTATTCTACTCAAGAGCGACGAAAGGAAAAAGTCTATACAACACCATCCAGTAGTGATGATTATATTGAAAGTGGGAAGCGAGCAGGTGAAGTAATTCCTAAAGATTTGGGAACTGGAAGTAGACAAAAAGATCCCGTCAATATGCTCAAACGCACAGGGGAAGAATACTGAAAGGGTCTTTTGGTCCAAATAACTATGAACGGAGTCAAATAGAACAAGAACTAGCAGAGAATAAAGCCGCTAGAGGTAATGTTGAGTAATTAGAGCAGCTAATAGTTATGCAGTGGCCCGCAGTAAAACGTTATGATATTGGCGATTTCATAAATCTGAACAATATTTAACGTTTCTTCCTGTTTAGAAATAAGAGTTAAGAATCTGTACAGATGTTGAAGTAACATCTGTATATTTTATTTTTTCAGTCTATTACTGGCGTAGTAAAGAGCAGTGGCTGGGTGATAATGGATACTTAATACGATGCGTAGATGTTTATAAATTTGCTTCAATTAAATATTGAAAATGCTGAGGGGGATTGCTATAGCATCTTAATATCAATTTTCTGCAAACAATAAACTAAACTATATTTATTAAATACCCAACCGTTTCCGCAGTTTTCATCTACAACACCACAACGCCAGTATAGTTCTTGATAGCTGATAGCTACAAAAAAAGAGGTCATAACTGACCCCTTACAAATCTACCAATATAATCTTTGATTTATAGAAATTAAAGTAAACCAGTATTTATACCTTGTTTGCCAGTTGCTAGTTCCACCTTAACTATTTTGCCACCCATTTTCATGATGCGTTGCTGTTCGCGGAACCAGTTCTCAAATGCAACGAACTTGGTGAAGTAGGTATTTTGTAATTCGCGTTGAGTGCGAACTCTGGATTGGCTGGGAACACAAGCAGTTACTTTAAATAAACGAGCCATTTTTTTCTAATCTCCTGATATTGTTGGGAAAACTTTTTTATCTCAAATATCTTGAGTCAAAATCTTTAATTATTTTTTCCAAGTCTGGGAATCAACCATCAATACTAGACTGATAACACTTACAATTAATCAGCAAGAGAACTTTCTAGCACTGACAATTGATTTCCAAACCTTAATAAAGCCGCACCTAATTTATTAAGTGCAAACCTAACTCCTAGCTCAAGCCAGAGGAGATATAGTCGAAGTAAACGCCCATTTCTTTCCCAGCGTCAGGACCAACCAAGCTTGCAGTTACTTCTTTCATGGCTTGGATAGCTTGAACGGTAGAGCCTACGGGTACACCCAAGGAATTGTAGGTTTCTTTCAAACCGTTTAATACGCGCTCGTCGAGGATGGAAGCATCTCCAGCCAACATAGCGTAGGTGGAATAACGCAAGTAGTAATCCAAGTCACGGATACAAGCTGCGTAACGACGGGTGGTGTACATATTACCACCGGGACGGGTGATATCAGAGTACAACAAGGACTTAGCTACAGCTTCTTTAACGATAGCAGCAGCATTAGCACTAATGGTTGTAGCTGCACGAACGCGAAGTTCACCAGTAGCGAAGTAGCCTTTGAGCTTTTCTAAAGCAGCGGTGTCAAGGTATTTACCTTGAACGTCAGAAGAATTAATTACAGAGGTAATTGCGTCTTGCATTGTTGTTATTTCCTTATTTCCAACTTGATTGCAACAGTTTTAGTTTCAGCAGTTAAATAGCTGTAACTTAACCCATTGCACCAACAACATAGTCGAAGTAAGAACCAGCTTCAGCAGCGTCTTCAGCAGACAACAGGGTAGAAGCAACGCTCTTCATAGCAGTAACGCCACCAGCAACAGCTTCAATGGGAGTACCCAAAGACCTGTACATTTCACGTACACCAACGATACCGATTTCTTCGATGGGGGTTACATCACCAGAAACGATTCCGTAGGTTACAAGACGCAAGTAGTAGTCAAGGTCACGAAGACAAGTAGCTGTCATTTCTTGACCGTAAGCGTTACCACCAGGGGAAACAACATCAGGACGCTTTTGGAACAATTGGTTGCCAGCTTGTTTAACAATGCTTTCGCGGTTGTCAGTCAATACTTGAGCGATGCGGAGACGTTGTGAGCCACCAGCAACAAAGCTCTTAATGCGATTTAATTCACCGGGGCTGAGGTAGCGAGCTTCTGCATCAGCATTCACGATAGCTTTCGTGACGATACTCATTAATGGATTCCTCCAAAACTAATGAAACCAGAACTTGGTTGATAGTAGCACTGTGTTAAGCACAGTATGAGCCAGGTTGGGTATTTACACACGCAATCTGCAAAACTGAACTACCTTCCGCAAATTATTCTCCGGCATTATGTTGAGCATTTATGACTGCTCTTAATATTTTGTAACAATCATTTTCAGATTTGCTCATTTCTAGGGAAAAGGGAATAGGGAATAGGGCATTGGGCATTGGGTATGGGGCATTGGAGTAAGAATTTATTCTTCTTAGTTTTTTCCCCAGTCCCCAGTCCCCAATACCCTATCTGTTACCAGGACGACCAGTTAACACAGCAGGAGATAAGCTAGACCAAGATTGTTTAACCAGGTCAGCGTCTGCTTGTACACTACCCAAGTAGTTACCTGCTGGTAAAGAGGGGAAGCGGTTGTAAGGTACAACATCTTCACCAAAGTAGCGCGCATACTCTGGGCTGTTCACGATCCCTTCTACAGCAGCCCTTAAACCTCTATCAGCCAATATCTTGTTATATTGACGGATTTCACCTTGGGTTGCAGGTGCGCGTCCGAATATGTGACGGAATAAGAACTCAATTACCTTGGTGTTGGGATAGGGAGTGTAGAACCGTTTGCGGTAGATTTCAGAACTAGCTAGTTCAAGGACAAATTGACGCACAGTAATTTCACCGTTACGGAGTTTGCTATCTAAATCACTACGGCGTAAATATTCAGGAACTTGACCACTAAATACGTCCATTACTTGACAATAAATAGCATTAATTACCTGATTTGTTTCGGGAGAATTGGTACCAGTGATTGCGCGGTAAATACGGGCTGGTTTGCGGCGAATTGTACCAACACCAACTTCTACAGACTGACCACGACCATCATTGAAGGAACGACCCAATTCCATAAACAAGGGGTTAGCCTTGTCGATTTGTTTAGCTTGAGCCGCTAAATCTGCGATCGCCTTCGCCAAGATTGGTGTATTCTCAGTCTTAATTCTGGGCTTCACAGTCTCAAAGCTAGGTACAACCAAGTCATCATTTTGCTTAGTTCGCTGGTTGTAAAGCTTCTCTGTATTGGGGAAGTTAGCCGCAGGTAAGGTGGGGAAGCGACGATAAGGAACAGTATCTTCACCAAAAGCTTGCGCGTACTCAGCACTATTGACCATTGTGCCAATAAACGCCTTGATACCTTGAGTAGCCAAGATTTGGTTATACTTGCGAATCTCCGCTTGGTCAATAGGTGCGCGTCCCAAGAAGTGCTTAGTACCCAACTCAATTACCTTGGTGTTGGGATAAGGTGTATAAAATTCCTTGAGGTACAGGCTAGAATAACCAAGAGCTTGAACAAATTCCTTAACAGAAATATCGCCATTACCCAACTGAGTTTCTAGAACAGTAAACTCATTTTTCAGGATGTAAGGTGCAATATCCCGTTCAAAAATCTGACGATAAGCACTACCAATTAAAGTCTGTACTGCCACTTTATCAACAGTATTTGCAAGCAGCTTGAAGATCTTGGTTTGTTCACGGTGCTTGCTAACACCTTGGTTGATACGGAAGTCAATATCTGGTTGGGTCCGCATTTCGGTAACTGCGCCCAATTCCACAAAGCGTGGGGTTACTTCCTTATCAACATTGGCTACATCTTCACGAATAGTACCAACTCGCAATTGACGCAGAGATACACCCGCAGGAGTTAAATAGCGTTCGTAAGGAACAGTATCTTCATTGAAAGCTTCGCTGTATTCAACGCTGTCAATAATTGCATCAACAACTGCGTAGAAACCCTTCTTAGCCGCAAGGTCAAAATACTTATTATTTTCTTGGCGACCGTAAGTAGGACGACCTAGCAAGCGACGGTGAATATACTCAATAGACTTACACACATACAGAGAAGTCCAGTACAGCTTACGGAATAAATCGGATTTCGCCAACATCCGTACAAACTCACGTACAGTAATATCGCCATTTTCTAGCTTAATTTCTGCAACTTTCAGTCGTTGTCCTTCGTAAACATCACGACTGAAAACTTGTAAGTAAGCAGCTTTGATTACCGCTTGAGTAGAGCTTTCTGAGAATTTAACACTTGTACCCTTGGCAGCTTTTTTACCAATAGTTCCAGGTAATTGGTCTAACTTAAACACCTTAGCACCAAGAGTACCAGGAGCTACACTCCGCGCTTGAGGATTGCTCAGTTGGTTATTAATAGCAGGCCCTTGGTGAATCAAGATCCGGCGGGTATCCTTACCAAAAGGTGCAGGGCTGGTGCTAGGGTTGCGGGTTTCTTTAGGGAAAATCGCGCCGAATTGAATTTCTAAGGGATCATTACCAGAACCGTAGGGATGTTGGTCAGGCAATGGTTGTTCATAACCCGCAAAAGTAGTAATAAATTGAGGAACTTTACGGAAAGGCGCACTGTATTTAAACAGGTCTTGCTGTTGTCCCCAGTTCCTACACTCTTGGGCTTCTTGACCTAAACCCCGGAGATAAGGAACCGTTTCTTCACCAAAGTAATCGCTATATTCATTAGAATCTACCAAAGTATCAACTAATGCTGGTAAACCACCCTTGGAAATAATTGAGAAGTAGTTTTGAACTTCTTCCCGGCTGCTGGGTCCTCGTCCTAAAATGTGACGGAAAGCCAACTCAATCACACGGCTGTTAATAAAGGGTTGGTAAAACTGTTTTTGGTAAAGAGAAGATTTAGCTAAACGGCGAATAAACTCCTTCATAGAGATGCAGCCGCTTTTCACCTTAGATTCTAAGTCAGAGATGGACAGGCTGTAAGCACGAGTGATATCGCGCTCAAATACTTGACGATAAGCGGCTTTCACAACTTCTATTTTTTCAGTAGCTGATAAACCGGGCTTCATCACGAACTTAGGACGACGTTCAGCAGCGTTGAAGTAAATTTGAGGAAGTTGTAATCCTTGTTGATCGCGAGAAGGACGTTGACGAACTTTTGTAGATGGTGTGGGTGCTTGGAATTCAGTAAGCAACACATCCATGTACTGAGTCACGATGTCAGTGGCGACAGCATCTTTACGGAAGTAAGATAGGGATGCTGACTTAATTTCCTGTAAAGCCACTAAGGTAGCTTCACCAGAACAAGCATTCTCAATTATTTCCCGCAAACCGCGTGTGTTGACAGAAATTATGTTGGGATCGCCAGCAACGATCGCATAAGTGGCGTAGCGTAAGAACCAGGATAAATCCCGTAAGCTCTTAGCCATGTTGCCAGGACCATAACGTGCTACGTTGATGGGTCTAAAACCAGCAGGTGTGGGACCACCAGCGGAGGTATTGAAGATAGAACGGAGATTTTCTAAGAAGCCACCACGGCTTTCAACGTAGGTGACTGTCCCTAGTTTCATTCCTTCTTGGACATCTCCACCACTGCCAATCATCGCCAGTTCAAGTTCTCTGGGCTTTTCTAAGAAAGACATGGGAGAACCACCAACGAAAATCCGGTTAGCAGCGCGAGAAACGATGATTTCGGAGTTTTCTGTCAGAACTTGAGCGATTTCTAGACGTTTTACTCCAGATGCAAAATAAGTTGCTAGTTCACCCAGTTCAGCTGTTCCCAGCAAACGGTCTTGCTGTTCTGCTTGGGAGATAGTGGCTACAGTTAGGGTTTGATATAGCTGCGGACGAGCAACTGAGCTTCCACCACTTGCTTTAACACTCATTGGATTTGTAAAGCTCCTAATAATAAGCGTTTATTGTTTAAATCTGAATTGTTTTAGGCTTGACATATCTGTGTATTTATGAGTCAGCAATATTGCCTACAAAGTTGCCAGTAAACAAATCAGTCAATTTTTAGATTAGAACGTTTTGCGGTTAAGCTGCTGATTTATTAAGAAGTATGTCAAATCTGAAATCTAAATCTGCCAATAGGAATATGCATATACTTTGATTAGATTTTTATTAATTATCCTTTGTATTAGCATGTCAAGCTACGCTAAATGATCCCCGACTGCTTAGAAAAATGGTGTATCTTGTTGTTCAAGCATTTATTTAATGTGAAACTGCACAGAGTCATGGAATTCATGAGTTGATCTATGTTTATCTGCGTTTATCTAAATTTATCTGTCTTGTTTGTCCTGAAAATCCTATTTTCTTATAAAAGAGGCTGAAAACCCCGAAATAGAACTCTAAAAAGCCAGAAAGTTTTTAGAGTTCTATGTCATTTAAGTCGGGGATGAAAGCCATCTAGAGCAAAAGCATTAAAACAGACGGACTAGGATTTAAGTACGGTGGGGCGCACCGAAACTTTTAACCCTTGCGGAGAGATAACCTTCTACTCAGATTTGTTTGGTAACAAATTTGAGCATGCTTGCTCCTTGAAGTAAAAACCCCCGCGTCTTTAGACCAGGGAGCGTCAAGCAGTTTGGTATTGCTGCACACAATTTTGATAAAAGTGTCAATATTGTGAATATTCAATTCAATCAGTAAATAGTGAACAGCGATTCAGACATGATGGTGAGGGTTTGAAAACTACTTGTAATAGGGATCTCCCTATTCCCTCTTCCATATTTCCCACTCCCCACTCTAACTAGATAATTTATTTTTCACGACTACCAACAAATGATAGAAGTTGAACATCTGAGTAAAATTTACGGTTCCACCTCAGCCATTACCGATGTCACCTTTAGCGTTGAACCAGGAGAAATTTTAGGGTTATTGGGACCAAATGGTGCAGGTAAAACCACAACCATGCGGATTTTAGCCGGTTATTTACCAGCAACCGGAGGTACACTCAAAATAGCAGGGTATGATATCCATGAAAATTCCCTTGCAGTGCGCCAAAACATTGGCTATTTACCGGAAACACCGCCGTTATACTCCGAAATGACGATTGAGGGATTTCTGCACTTTGTAGCCCGAATTAAAGGGGTGTCCGCAGGTGATCGGCCTGAAAAAGTCCAAGCAGCCATGCAACGCTGCAACTTACAAGACAAGGGCAAAGTAATTATTCGCAAACTTTCCAAAGGCTATAAACAAAGAGTCGGTATAGCCCAAGCTATTGTTCACGATCCCCCAGCCATTATCCTGGATGAACCTACCGTAGGACTAGATCCCCGACAAATTATTGACGTGCGAAACTTAATCAAAAGTTTAGCTGGAACCCATACAATCATCCTTTCTACCCACATTCTCCCAGAAGTGAGCATGACCTGTAACCGCGTCGCCATAATTAATCGTGGCAAAGTTGTAGCCACTAATACTCCAGAAAACTTAATGACACAGTTGACGGGAGGGGCTGGTTATGAATTAGAAATTACAGGAGAAGTAGCACTCGCCAAACAGGTATTGAAAAATGTAGCTGGAGTGATTTTGGTAGAATCAATGCCGACAACTGATCACAACCGCACTCATTTGCGGGTAATATCCCAACCAGAAACAGAACCAGGCAAAGATATTGCTGCGGCTTTAATTCACAGAGGTTTTGGATTATATCAAATGCGGCGAGTCAACGCTACCCTAGAAGATGTGTTTTTGCAACTAACCACCGAAGAAAAGAATTTACCACTAGAAGCAGACACAGTAACCACAGAAGGAGAAGCCGCTTAAATGAGTATCGTACTGACTAATATTATTGCCATTTATCGTCGAGAACTACAGAGTTATTTTGTCTCACCGTTGGCTTATGGTATAGCTGGAATATTTTGGTTGATTTCTGGTTTATTCCTAGTGATGATTTTACTCGGTCCAGGTGGAATAATGCCCACAGTTGCAGCTTATGACGTGCAAGGGCAACAATTTGGAGTACCAGTGCCACCCATAGATGTACCTTACGAATTTATGCGGGCATTTTTAGATCGACTAAGTTGGCTGTTATTGTTTATAATACCAATTCTTTCAATGGGACTTTATGCCGAAGAACGCAAACGAGGAACATTGGAACTATTAGCCACATCACCAGTTACTAACTGGGCTGTAGCAGTCGGTAAATTATTAGGGGTACTTACATTTTTTACAACATTAATTTTACCATTGCTGGGATTTGAAGCGATTGCCATCAGCGGTGGAAATCCTCCCATTTCACCGATAATTCCCATAGTCGGCCATTTAGGATTAATCTTACTCGCAGCAGCAATATTATCTATAGGAATGTTCATCTCCTCATTAACAGACAGCACACTTTTATCAGCCGTCCTCACATTTGCCGTTATTATCTTACTCCTATTAATTGACTCCATCTCCAAAGCCATTCCTGGTCCCATAGGAGCAGCCATAGGACATTTATCCCTACTCAAACATTACAACACCCTCACCCAAGGGATCTTAGACACCAGCACCTTAATATTATTTGCCAGTTACATTATTTTAGGCATCTTTCTCACAGCCCAATCAATTGACGCACTGCGTTTTCATCGTCAATAGTCAGTTTATTCAGTTATCAGTGGAAGAAGGCAAGAGGCAAAAGGCAAGAGGCAGAAGTCAAAGACAATATTTCTCCCTCATCTCCCCAGTCCCCAGTCCCCAGTCCCCAGTCCCCAGTCCCCAGTCCCCAATGATTAAAAAACAACTTTGGAAACTTATATTTTTACTAGGGCATTTCCTCATTACTGCTGGTTTAACAGTTGGTTTAATATCAGCAGAATGGGGATTGATACCTTTAATATTTCTGATTTCCGGAATTCTTATCAGTGGTTTTTGGGTAGTATTACAAAGCCAGCGGAGTAAATGGTGGAAACAGCGTTCAACCCAAGCTGGTACAAACGCCATTCTTGCAACCTTGGCGGTATTAATAATTTTAGGATTAATCAATTTTCTAGGTATTCGCTACCATCTCAGAACAGACTTAACAGAAACTCAGTTATTTACCCTTGCTCCCCAATCTAAAGAATTACTGCGTAACTTACCACAACCTATGAAAGTTTGGTTATTTACAAGAGATCAAAATTATCAAGACCAAGAATTATTAGACAATTATCGTCGCCAAAGTCCCAACTTTAAATATGAATATGTTGATCCCCAAGCTAGACCAGGACTAGCAGAAAAATTTGGTGTTCAACATCTTGGTGAAGTTTACCTAGAATTTGAAAATAAACACCAATTAGTACAGACAGTTAATGACAACGAACGCCTATCAGAAATTAGATTAACCAATCATCTGCAACAAATAATTAGTAACAATACCGCCAAAGTTTACTTTCTCCAAGGTCACGGCGAATTAAAAATTACCAATAATCAAACAAATACTCAAAATTCGATTACACAAGCAGTTCAGGGACTAACAGATGAAAATTTCACAGCATTACCACTCAATTTAACAGAAAATCCCCAAGTTCCTGATGATGCAACTGTCGTCATCGTTGCAGGTCCAAAACAAGAGTTATTTTCAGGTGAAGTTCAAGCCTTACAAGACTATCTTAATCGTGGCGGTAACTTACTGCTAATGATTAACCCCAACAGCAACCCAAAAATTGACAACTTGTTAAAAGATTGGGGTGTAAAATTAGATAACCGTTTAGCTATTGATATTTCTGGTCAAAGTTTAGGAATTGGTCCTGCTGCACCTTTGGTAACAGAATATGGACAACATCCAATAACTAAACAATTTGGTAATGGTATTTCTTTATATCCTTTAGCCAGACCTTTAGAAATTACTTCAGTTTCTGGTGTTGAATCTACTCCTCTACTCAGAACAAAACCTCATCCCAGCAGTTGGGCTGAAAGTGACCAGCAAAGCGAAAAGTTAGAGTTTAATGAAGGTAAAGATTTGAAAGGTCCATTAACTTTAGGTGTGGCTTTAACAAGAAAGTTATCAACTCAAGTTACACCAATTCCAACATCTTTACCAACTTCGACATCTTCACCAACTTCGACATCTTCACCAATTCCGACACCTTCACCAACTAATGCAAATTCTCAACCTACAACTAAAGAATCACGGTTAGTAGTATTAGGAAACTCAGACTTTGCTAAAAATGGACTATTTGAACAACAATTAAATGGAGATGTATTCCTTAATTGTGTCACTTGGCTGAGTCAAAAAGATCAGCAAACCCTTTCAATTCGCCCCAAAGAACCAACAAATCGCCGCATTACAATGTCTACCGCCAAAGCAAACTTATTAAGTATATCTTCCCTGTTGCTTTTACCTTTTCTTAGTTTTGGTGCAGGCGCTATTATTTGGTGGAGAAGAAGATAGATGAGTCAGTTGTTTATAATGTCAGTTGTTCATAACCAATGACGGAAAATGAAATTTCCACGTACAACTTTAATTTTGATACTTTTAGCCTTGGGTTTAGGTACTTTTGTTTACTGTCATGAAATTAAAGGTTATACTCAACGAGAGGAAGTTAAACAAAATCAGCAGAGAATTTTCACTTTCACCGCTGATGATGTTCAATCTTTAACTATCAAGACTAAAGATATAAGATTAAACCTAGAACGTAGTACTAAACCTGAACCACCAAAATGGGTAATTAAATCGCCAATTTCCGAACCAGCTAACAATGCTATTGTTTCCTATTTGATGAATTTATTAGTAAAGGGTAAGAGTGATAAAAATTTAGCAATTCCAGATAATCAATTGAGTGAATTTGGTTTAGATAACCCTCAAGCAACTATTGAGATTAAACTCAAAAATCAGCAAATTCATAAATTGATTTTAGGTAAACTTAATTTCAATAATAGTTTTTTGTATGCTAAAGTTGAATCCGCAGTGAAGAACAATGATAATTTTAATATATTATTGTTAGTATCTAAAGATTTTAGTAATGCTGTAAATCGGGATTTATCGGAATGGAAGGAATCGGATAAAAATAGTGAATCTCAGCCTTTACCCGAGCTTCCTAAACTGACTCCAATTACAACTCCAACAAATAGTAAAAAAAAGATTAATACAGCAACTATCAGAGGGTATTTTAAAATACCTTGGTTATGTATCAAAAATCTTGATATCCCCCTACCCCCTTTTTAAAGGGGGAATTTGAGGTATCTACAAGTGCTGGATACCACACGAGAAAGTTTTCAAACATGCTCTCAGAGGATGTCTCAAAAGTAGGCGATTTGTATCCTCTGAAATATAAAATATCTTGTAAATAATATTGATAATATTATTTACGAATCCCAAATCTATAATCTAAAATTATATGACTAAGCCGACAGCAACTTTACTAATTTCTTGTCCAGATCAACGCGGATTAGTGGCAAAAATTGCCAATTTCATTTATTCTAATGGTGGTAATATTATTCATGCAGACCAACATACAGATTTTGAAGCTGGGTTATTTCTTACTCGCATAGAATGGCTGTTAGAGGGTTTTAATTTACCGAGAGATTTTATTGGTACAGCGTTTAATGCGATCGCTCAACCTTTGGGTGCACAATGGGAATTACATTTTTCTGATACTGTTCCTCGTTTAGCTATTTGGGTAAGTCATCAAGACCATTGTTTATTTGATTTGATTTGGCGACAAAGGGCTAAAGAATTTAATGCGGAAATTCCTTTAATTATTAGTAATCACCCTCAATTACAGGAAATTGCTGAACAATTTGGTATTCAATATCTTCACATTCCTATTACTAAAGATAATAAACAAGAGCAGGAAATCAGGCAATTAGAAATACTGCATGACTACAAAATTGATTTAGTGGTATTAGCTAAGTATATGCAAATTGTCAGTGCCGACTTTATTAAAGACTTCCCGCGAATTATCAATATTCATCATTCGTTTTTACCTGCATTTATTGGTGCTAATCCCTATCATCGGGCTTTTGAAAGAGGTGTAAAAATTATTGGTGCAACGGCACATTATACAACGGCTGATTTAGATGCAGGTCCAATTATTGAACAGGATGTGGTGAGAGTTAGTCACCGGGATGAGGTTGATGATTTGATTAGAAAAGGTAAAGATTTAGAGCGAGTTGTGTTAGCTAGGGCAGTAAGGTTACATTTACAAAATCGTGTGTTAGTTTACAAAAATAGGACAGTAGTATTTGAGTAAAACTATTAACACGGGTTTCAATCGCTTGCCAAAAGGTTAATCGAAGACAGTCAAAATGTGGACTTTCATGAAATACTAAGCTCAGGTCTTATTTTTAGCGATAGATGAAACAGCTAAAGTCCCGTTCTCAAGATTTACGGAGCTTGTTTGAAAATAGTATCACGATAGAATATGTGGCTGAACCTTTGAAGGCTATCCAGGCTGATGCAGATATACTAGAAGTTATTCATTGGATGCAGTTAGAGGATTTTGAGGTAGTGGGAGTGGAGACAGAAGGAAGTATCACTGGCTATGTAGAACATACTACTTTAATAGATAGTAAATCTGGAAAATGCAGCGACTATCAAAGGATATTTTATCCTCTAGAACTCATTGCCATTTGTACACCCTTGATGAAGTTGTTACCTGTTCTATAACACAGGTCTAGATTGTTTGTATTGGATTGTCATCAAGTTAGTGGGATTATTACTTGTGGTGATTTACAAAAAGCACCTGTGCGAATGCTGCTGTTTGGCCTGGTGACGCTGTTAGAAATGAATCTGTTACGACTGGTGCGGCTTTATTATCCTCAAGATTCATGGCAAAAAGTCCTGAAACCTGACCGCTTGGAAGCTGCGAACAAGTTATGGCATGAAAGTCAACAAAGGAATGAAGCTACAGATTTATTAGACTATCTGCAATTTTGAGATAAGCGGGAATTGGTATTACATCAACCTGAACTGTTTCAGCAATTAGGGTTAAAGTCAAAACTTTTTGGTGAACAATTCCTCAAATCGGCTGAACATTTGCGAAATCATTGAGCACACGCTCAAAATTTAGTGAGTGGTTATTCTTGGCAAGAGTTAATTTCCTTGGCTGAGGGTCTAGAACGGTTATTAATCCATTGCGAAGACATTGAATAATCATTATCTAGGCTGAGGAATTTGTTTTGTGATGTCGGTATACTTAACGGTAAGTACACCATCAAAACTCAGAGTTTCTACAGAAAATATGTCTAAGCAATTAGAATCATTAAGTGACTTGACAGAATTGCTGACAGAAAAAGAAAGAGAAGAAAAACTTATGCAAGATGTTCTTCTCTTGTTGGTGGATTTGATTTATAGAGAGGAGACTACAGTTAAGTTGATCATTAATTGTCTCTATGATGCTGGTTCAAGAAATTTGATTAATCAAAAATTCCGTTTTGGAACTCTTAATACAACTCTGAAATTGATAAGTAAAATGTCTAAGCCTGCATTTGGAATGATTGGTTGGTACTGGTTTAAGAATAATTGTCCTAAACTAATTGCTCATTGGTTGAAAAGTAAAATTGAGTTTACAAGATTAGAGAATTCCCAAGTTGAAATATTAGTGGAAAATCAAGATGCTAATCTCAATTCTCTGTCTCTGGTGCAATATCAGATTTATGAAATCAAACAACTGCGCTCTCAGGTAAAATTGTTGACTGGTATTTTGGTGGGTGTAGTGACATTGTTAAGTGGTAGTTTTCTTTGGGCTGGTTTTTTGCTGGAGCGATCCAATTTACAAGTAGTGGAGGAGTTGCAAACCCAGGTTAAGAGTCTGGAGGCTAGTTTTAATAAGCGTTAGCTGGCTGCTGGAAGTTAAAGCCGATGTTTTTCCCAGTCAAATGTGTCGTTGTCTGAAGTACTAACTCTACGCCAGGTGATTCTGCCTCTTGATGTATTGATCAATGTTTGCTCAACTACATCAGTTACATTCTCCCATGAAAGGTCTTCACGTTGCAGGACAGATTTAAGTTTGTCCAAAGCCTCCATAGCTTTATTGTCTCCCTGGAACCTAAGAGGATCATTAACCCGCAAAGGGTCTCTCTGTACCGCGACTATTCCTTGACCCACGGCCATTGTAATTTTTTGACATAACTCTGTTTTTCCATGATGCCATTGTTTCTGCCACCCTTTTTGACTGGTTGCATATAAACTGGGTAAGCGATTTAAAGCATAAGCAGCTACTTCTGATGATTTAATAAAACTAGCTGTCTTTACGGGCAAGGATTCAATTTGTTTTTCAACTTCCTCTGCCACTAGCATTTCCATCACATTGCGAGAATTTTGTGTAAAGTTAGTTTGTTTGGGAGTCTGATTGGAAGACTTAAAAGATGGTCGATAGCTTGGCATAAGTGGAAAAATGAATTTTCATTTGAAATGAGGTGAAAGTCTTTATAAAGGTAGTGAGAAGCAAAAATTCGATAGCCAAATTTTTGTGTAAATCTTACTTTAGTCATTCATGCAGCATGTTGTGGATGTGGATTTTACGGCTTCTAAGTGTAATTAAAATTTATTGGTAATCGAAAGTTTCAGCAGTATCACATATTTAAATTTATATAAAATAAAACTAAATTACAGATATTTTCTAGGTTAAGCAGCAGTCAGCAGTACAACCTTGTTGATAGGTTAGAGGTATCCCTGTTTTGTCACTCTCCGAAAAGTCTGACAATTTCTAAACTCTGTAACTGTTTTCTGGTAGGCGAGCGCTCAGTTATTTCTGAATAGAAATTCCACAAGATGACCAAATCACGAAATTTTAACTACAAACAACTCAATCAATTGATATTGCGTCTGTTTAAAACCTTTTATTAATAGGAGAAATTGTGACTTGAATCATAAGTTGAGCTTTTTCCTCAACTTATGATTGAAAATCTAGATGTCCAGTTTATGCTTCATTTTCATAAATTGGTTATTTAATAGGGAATGAAATCGTGTATAAGCTAGAATGCTTGCTTGACCTGTAATTCATACACCACTTTTCATTTTTATCTAGTTAAGACCATTGCAGAACGATGTCTCTACATAAAATATGATAGCTAGACTCAATTCTTAGAAAAACAATGTTTGGAATCATATAATGGTCATTTTGAACTATATCTTAGCATGAAAGTTAATAATTATACTGTTTTTTGAGGGTTGTTTATTTCAAGTTTTGCCCGACAGGGTTTTTTAAACTCAGGCTTATATTTTGGTGCAAAAAATCAACTCTGCATCAAATCATGAGGCAGAGGTTTATATCGTCTTTGGCTAAAATGCTTGATTTTGCGTTACGTCTTGGTCATTTTATGGTTCAGAATTTGGCTCAACTTATGTTTCAAGTCACAGAAATCGGAAAGTGACAAAAGAGGGGTATACTGCAAACGGGTGAAACTTGGATTTATGTCATACTGATAGCGCAGGGTGGCGTAAGCCATGGGTAACGTAGTGCAGCAAAGTATCTCGGAGATTCTTCACTATCTCTTTCAGAGACACTCTGGGAACGTTCAGAATGACACTTTTAAACCGTTTTTAGTATCAAAGAAAATTACTGCCTTGTTATAATGACAATTTTTAACGCAGACCTAATTAATGAGATAAACGAGTATGATGAGCAATCGCATATTTATCATTTCTGGATGATGCTGATAATTATCTGCACAGTAAAGATGCACCCATTCATCCTATTTAGATCGTTGTTTCAAGGTAAACAGACTGAACATATTGATCAGCGATTGCTATTAATATTAACCGCTAGAAAAGCGATTTGCAGAAAGTACAGAGCGCTTTGATTTAATTCCAAAATTACAGTTTTTGACCAGTATAAATTGAGCGTACCTCACCATTACGGCGGATAATTGCTTCACCATTACTCACCTCTACCAATGTCCAGCCACTGGGACCAATACTCTGTCCTAAATTAATACGACGAGTCACACCATCAACTTTAAATAAAGCCGCAGACTTTTTACCTAACTCTAACAATCCCTCTAACTCTGCGGAATAGGCAGGTAAATAAACCTGCTGGACTGTAGTTGATGCTGCTTCAGGCTTGGCTGCTGGTATAGTTATTGTCGCAGTAGGTAGTTTTGGTGGTGCTATGCGGGTTGGGAGGGGATTAACTGCTTGTTTTACAGTTGCTGGTGACATTTTTTCCGGTATTGGCTTTGCCTCTGCTTGCACATTTTGGGGTGTATCTTGTACAGACTGAGGTAGAGAAACCTGCCCTGGCAACGATGGTACTTGTGGTAATGGGTTTATAAGTGGAGGTGCTTGGTAAACAGGGACATATACCCGTTCGATAACATTTCTTACCCGACTGGGAACAATTGATACATTGTCCGCTGCAACTGGTGGAGGTAAAGTACCAACAGGTTGGGTGTTCGCCAAGGCTAAGGAGTTGGACTGGCTGAGGTTGACATCAGGGAAACCAGATTTAGCCTGTGTGGGAGTGTTGCTTTGCTGGTCAATGACAGCCAAGGCTTCCAGCATATAATTCACCAATTCCCCTAGAGGATCTGGTGGTAGGAGGACGGGCGATTGTAGCTGGCTTGTTTGTAGCGTCTGCGGAATTATTTTAGCGGTAATATTTGTGAGTAATCCCGACTCTGTTAAATAAAGTGTACCCACCATTGCTGCACTTAAGGTTGCTCCCAGAATTAGCAGGTTAGTTAAACTACCACGGTGTTGTTCAGTCCTTTTAGTAATTGCAGTTACAGAAGCAGAATTGAATACCAGTGTACTCGTTTGCTCGTTTTTGCTTGACGACATTGCTTGAACTGCGCGATGTACTGTTTGTGGCAAAACCACTTCTGGTATTTTCATCGTCACTGTTTGCATGGGTATGTACTCTGCCCTCACAGCTTTGTTAGGACGTTTTCTACGACCCTCCAGAATGTTGTCGATCTCGGTGAAGAGATCATCCATTAAGCCTTCAGCGTAAGTCTCTATCGACAGGGTTTCCTTAGGGATTAAGTCCTCTACTGCTTCGGAAATAATTAGATGGGTGCTGGGTTCTTGTATCATAGACATCCTCTGAATCTAGCTGCTAGGAAAGGGCAAATAAACCCATAGTGAGTGAAAAATCCAGTTTTGTAATCAATAAGCTAATAACTCATCCCAGAGGAGATTGATTGAGCAATGGTATTAAATTCTACTGTGCTTTGGATAATGATTGATTATCTTACTTCAAAAATCTCTGTAATTGATCATTTTGATCCCCAAATTCCTAAGATACTCACTTTTAATGGTTTTTTGTGTCAGCCAATACTGAAAACTCTTTTTGTCCCTTGGTTTTACGGATTTCTAAATAAATCAACAAGGCATTGATATCAGCGGGGTTAACCCCACCGATACGGGCTGCTTGACCAATAGTTAAGGGTTTTACCTTGTTCAGTTTTTCTCTGGCTTCTTTGGAAAGGGTATCTATTGCTGCGTAGTCCAAATCAACAGGTAAGGAGCGATTTACTTGACGAGCAATTTGTTCAATTTGGTTTTGCTGTCTTGCTAAATATCCAGAATATTTAATATCTATTTCAGCCCCTTCTTTTTCCGCTTGGTTGAGACTGGTATTACCTAGTGCATATCTTTCCAGGTCAATGTAGTGTATGCCTGGACGACGGAGCAGGTCAGCGAGGCTGATTGAGCCTTTGATTGCTTGTTGGGTATTTTGAGCGATCGCACGTCCCACTTCCTCATGCTCTTTAATTCTAGTCGAATACAGACGTTCTTTTTCAGCCACAATTTGCTTTTGTTTGCTGGTAAATAAATCCCAACGGCGATCGTCAATTAAACCAATTTCTCGACCCAACGGTGTCATCCGTTGATCGGCATTATCAGAACGCAGCAACAACCGATACTCGGACCGACTCGTGAGCATCCGGTAAGGTTCACGTAAATCCTTTGTACACAGGTCATCTACCAATGTACCAATGTAACTTTGCTCACGAGGGAAAATTATTATTTCCTCACCCCGCACAAACCGCGCTGCATTAATACCCGCTACCAAACCTTGTGCAGCCGCTTCTTCATAACCCGTTGTACCGTTAATTTGTCCAGCACAGAATAACCCCTCAACTTTCTTGGTCATTAATGTGGGATAGCACTGGGTTCCCGGTAAATAATCATACTCTACAGCATAGGCTGGACGCAGCATTAAGCAGTTTTCTAAACCTGGAAGACTTCGCAGCATCAACAATTGCAGATTTTCTGGTAAACCAGTGGAAAATCCTTGTATGTATAATTCTGGTATATTCCGTCCTTCTGGTTCAATGAAGATTTGATGACTTTCTGTATCTGCAAAGCGGACAATCTTATCTTCAATACTGGGACAATAACGGGGTCCTTTTGCTTCTACCCAACCTCCATACACAGGGGATAGGTGCAAGTTTTCTTGAATTAACCGATGGGTTTCTTTAGTTGTCCTAGTCATGTGACAGGGTATTTGTTCCCGTTCTACCCACTCTTGGGGGTCAAAACTAAACCAGCGGACTTCTTCATCCCCCGGCTGAATTTCCATTTTACTGTAATTGACAGACCGCTTATCTACCCGTGCAGGTGTGCCGGTTTTTAATCTTCCTGTTTCAAAACCTAAGCGGTTGAGAGTTTCTGTCAAACCTAACGCCGCAAATTCTCCAGCCCGGCCTGCTTCCATAGATTTGTTACCAACCCAAATTTTACCCCCTAAAAATGTACCTGTGGTTAAAATTACAGCTTTGCATTCAAAAGCTACACCAAAGTAAGTCTCAACGCCAATTATTATTTCATCATTAGCGCCTAATACTAAATCTGTCACCATGCCTTCCCGAATTGTCAAATTTTCTTGATTTTCGACAATTCCTTTCATAACTGCTGCATATTTGCGCTTATCGGTTTGCGCCCGTAACGCCCAAACTGCTGGTCCCCGTGAAGAGTTGAGGATGCGTTTTTGTAAATAGGTGCGATCAGCCATTTTACCAATTTCCCCACCTAAAGCGTCTACTTCGTGGGTTAATTGGGATTTTGCTGGGCCACCGACTGCGGGGTTACAAGGTTGCCAAGCAATTTTGTCTAGATTAAGGGTTAACAGTAGAGTCCGACAACCTAGGCGGGCAGTAGCTAAAGCTGCTTCGCAACCGGAGTGACCTGCACCGACGACGATCACATCATAAGCGTCTTGGAATTCTACTGAATTGTGCATGGTCATAAGCAGTTAATAATTAAAAATTAAAAGTTAAAAAAGCTAATTACATTCTATAGTAATAGATTTTCTATCCCTGTTGTTGTTCCTGTTGTAGAAAATTGAATCACTCTGCTATGTTGCAACCTCTATTGCAAAGCATTGGAAATCGTCAGATAGCCGATTTCTGGAGGTTCACGCAAAATTCGTTCTGCAAGTGTTTCTCTGCCAATTTCATCTAACGGAAAATAAAAAAGCTATTACATCATCTGTATTAGACCTGTCAGGAAAATTAACTTGGTGTCAAAAAAATGTGTGAAGAAAATGGTAGAAGGGAATTTTGAGGGTGTAGCAAAAGGAAAAATCCACTAAATTAACTATATTCAAGAATATCCACATCGTAGAAAACAAATACTGGGAATAACTAACCATCAGTTTCAAGACTTGTTAGCCCAATGTGAAATGTAGCATCAAAGACTTCAAGGTGACATAGAAAGTAAAAACATAGGTATAAATCAGAAAGGAGGAGGGGGGAAACGGAAACTAGAGATAAAAGAAAAAAGAAGAGCTATGTCTATACTTATTCTATTGGAGGAAAATGCCAACATTTGAGGTTTTAGGTTTGCATTTCGGTATATGGAAAACGGAAGCAAAGGACACATTTCATTACTGGCTAGAGATATTACGAAATGTGTTCCCTGCTAGTCTCTTTGAACAGGTAGAAAAATATGATAGCGATTATGCTATGGCGACTCAGAACAAAAGGCAGGAAACAAAGAGTTGTCCACCAAGGGTATTGTTGTTGAACAGGTCATTAGACTTGTAAAAATCTTCCGGGTACCTTACCTCAAAAAAGATTTCCCCTGACTTCCCCAATTTACTCACAAGTAATTCTTACTATTTTTGGTTTAGTCACATTAGGAATTAGTTCATTAGTTTTGCCCATTTCGTAAATGTTATGGATATGAGGTCAGTTATGAATTAGTCATCAACACTTTCATGGATAGGAACTATCCGTAACTATTCCCAACCCTGATTCTTTCCTTCGCTCTTTCCTAAATCTTAACACTATGGAAAGCCAGATACAGACTCCTTTCTCAATTTTCAGGCCTCTATATTTGTATCTACCTACTTATTAAGAGCGATCACTCTGGGAATCAGCAATTTACTTTTTTGTAATGGGACGCGCTTATACTTGGTTATTTATAAATTCAATATGACATTTTATCCAATGGAGTTGCAATTTGTTACAACAATCTGAGAAAATGAAAAGAATATGAAAACAACTTAGTGACAGGACAACTGCCTGTGAAACTTGACTCTGCACCTCTGGGCATATCTCACACTCAAACCCAGCCAGAACTAACAGAAATTATCGATTATCCACTTCAGCCTGTCATTAAGGATACTTCCAAAAAACAGGACTCAGCATTGGTGGTGTTTGGTACAACCTTCATCACCATCTTTCTGGCAGAAATTGGTGATAAAACTCAGCTATCCACTCTGTTAATGAGTGCAGAATCTCATGCACCTTGGGTAGTGTTCATTGGTTCGGGAACTGCACTGATCACAACCAGCCTTTTAGGTGTGCTTTTAGGTGGCTGGATAGCGAGTAAACTCAGTCCTAAAACTGTAGAAAAATCCACTGGGGTTATGTTGCTGTTAATTTCTGTGATGCTATTTTGGGATGTGTTTATTAGTCATTAGTTATACAATATGGACTGGAATCTTTTAGGAATCAGCTTTATTACAGTTTTTCTTTCAGAACTAGGTGATAAAAGCCAATTAGCTGCGATCGCACTTTCTGGTCGTGGTCAATCCCGACGCGGTGTCTTTTTTGGCACAGCCGGAGCATTGCTATTAACTAGTTTGTTAGGCGCATTAGCTGGGGGGGCAGTATCAGAATTATTTCCAACACGGGTTTTAAAAGCAATCGCTGCTGTGGGATTTGCCATCCTCGCTATTCGTCTACTTTTACCCAACACTGAAACCGAATCAGATTAATGCCGTAGGGTGGGCAATGCCCACCATCTTCTAGATGCTTTAAACTTCACAACTTTCTGTCCAGCACCGATTTAATAGGATAGCACCATCCACCAGTTTGAACACTTCCAGCATAAAATAACCGCCGTGAAGTAAATTCATCGTTTCAGGAACTGCATTGGCGGCAAATAGACTTAAATGACTGCCTACAGCGCACATTTGCGGAGTTAAAAAATAAGTATCAACTACAGCTACTGTTAGCAGCAAGCAAGATAAAAATATATTGCCCAAACCCCGATTAGATTTAGCTTGGCCAACAGCCAGTACAGCAGTCAAAACTACAGCCGCAGATAATAATTCTAGACGATTAAAATTCCAAAAAATTGTATAGCCTGCTGTAGCAAAACTCGCTTCGTTCATCATTCCTGCCAGATAAAGACTAGGCATAATTACCCAATCTAAAACCAAGCTGGCACTGAGCCAAAAGCCTAAAGTCAACATAATAGCCGTTTGCCAAGTTGACCGTTTTAATTGACGGTTAGAAATAGGGTTCATAAGAATAATTGCTTTGTTGTATTCCTAGTTTCTAACTAAGAGGATGAATTTGACAACAAATATCAATTAACTGTTACATAACAGACTGTATCCAACATTTTTACAATGTTTTTTGAAGTTATTAGAATTGTTTCTTTAAGTTTAATTGCAAAATAATAAAAACAATTAAAAAATTAAACTTTCACTTAGTTGAGATTAAGATTAGGCTAAGTATGGCTAAATTTTAGAAATTTTAAGATGGTAGGTAATCGAGGTATTTCCAATACCAACCAAATTAATCAGGACGTACAGCGACAGAAATACAACGTCCTGATTTGAAACCCCTAATTTTAATTATAGGGTTTAGGGTGTGGTGAACGCCATAAACCCCTTTCAAACTGGTGTATTTCTCCAGTTATCCAAGCTTATTTTGTAAGCATTCAGCTAATGCCTAACGGCACGCTACGCGAACAGCCATTGGCAGTCAGCTTTTTCAGGCTAACACCAAAAATACCTATTTGATAATTTACCAGTTTGTCAAATATTCTGACTCCTGACTCCTGAATTCTTAGCTTATTTTTCATTAAACGTCCAAACACCATCATCCCAAGTTGTATCGGATGGGGGACATTGTAACCAATGCTGACAACGACCTAGATATAACATAGAGGCTTTGTCATTGTTATCGGCAGTTAAAGCTTTGACAAACTCGGTTTGGGCAAGTGCAAACTGACGTTTCAGATAATACTCTCGCCCTTTATGATAATACTCAATTAATTCTTGTTTAGTAGAGCTAATAGGATCAGAATGCATTCCAATCAACTCATAGATAGATACTGGCTCATTTCTACCCTTCACACGAATGAAATCAAGTTCCCTAGCCCAAATACTATCGTGACAGAAGTTATAGGTATTATCGCTGATAATAATATCGCAACCATACTGTTTACTGACGCTTTCTAGTCGAGAACCAAGATTAACACCATCACCAATAGCAGTAAATTCCATCCGCCTACTAGAGCCGATATTACCGCTAATGACGATATCAGAATTAATGCCAATGCCAATTTTGATTTTTGACTCATTAGCAGCTTCTCGACGCTGATTTAATTCTTGTAACCGATGACGCATTTCTAGAGAAGTTTCCACTGCCATCCGTGCATGTTCTACCAAGGGTAGGGGAGAACCAAAAACAGCCATAATGGCATCACCGATATATTTATCAAGAGTGCCTTTATGTTTAAAGACAGCTTCTACCATTGATTCGAAATATTCATTCAGCATACCCACTACTTGTTCAGCTTCCATATTTTCTGTCAGAGTGGTATAGCCACGAATATCCGAGAATAGAATAGTAACTTCTTTGCGATCGCCTCCCAGTTTAGCATCATCTAATTTCAGCAGTTCTTCTGCCAACTCCTGAGTCATGTAACGGTACATTGTGCTTTTTAGACGCTTTTCATCACTAATATCGTCCATTACCACTAATGCACCACACACTTGATTTTGGTCGTTAGCATTAGCAATTGAATTGAGTGATAGATTAACGCTGTGTTGTTCTTGAGTAGTCGTTAAGAGTGTACGATCTGGATAATATTGCTGGGTATCTTTGACATCAGTGGCGTGTAAAGCATCTGTAAACCACTTGCTAAAATCTCCCTCTTTAATATGCACAATATCACTAACCAGTTTACCTTCCAAACGTTCTTCAGTATTAAATCCTAGTAAACGTTTTGCACTTTCATTAGCAGTGATAATGTATCCTGACTTATCTGAAGAAATTACCCCATTAGAAAGACTCCGCAAAATATCCCGCTGCATTTGTTCTTGTTGTTTGACTCTAGCAAACAATTGAGCATTTTGTAATGCTACCCCTGCTTGGATATTAAAAGCTTCCATGAACTCTTCATCATTATGATCAAAACTGGCTTGGAAGCATTCTGGGGCATCAGGCCAATTAGCAGGATTATAGGGTGGAAAATCCCCAGTTTTCTTCTTGTTAACCAACTGGGTAACACCAATTAATTCTTGATCGCTATTAAACACCGGCATACAAAGGAGACTACAGGTGCGAAAATTAGTTTGTTTATCCATAGATTTAGCCGTTTCCGAGTCTGGATGCTCATATAAATCAAAGGGAATATTTAAAGTTTTCCCAGAGGCTGCAACTATACCTGCAAAGCCTTTACCTATTGGTACTCGCAACTCTTGAGTCGTGCCATTATCCTGAGTAATTTTTGTCCATAATTCGTTGCGCTCTTTATCTATTAACCAAAGTGTACTGCGATACGCATTCATCAGTTCCTTTGCTTCATCCATAACCCGTTTTAGGGTATCTTCTAAATCAAGACTACTTTGACTTAAGGATCTAATTGCCTTTATCAAAGCCGCTGCTGCCCTTTGTTTTTGAGTAGCAATATAAAAAGAACGAGAAGACTCTAAAATGAGGCGAATTGAAGGAGCAAAATCTTGAAATAATTTCTCATCCGAGCTACTAAACCCCTTATTATCAATCCGTTGTGGCAGGGGATCATGGGGATTTTGTAGGTAATTTAATTTATTTAATAATTGTACCACCGCGACTAATTCTCCATTTTCATTTAACAGGGGCAACGCTAAAATCGTATAAGTGCGGTAGCCATTTCTTCTATCTTGTTCTTGAGCGAATTTAGATCGCTCATCATTATAAAAATCAAAAGGAATATTCACTACTTTTTTCAAAATAGCAACTTCCCCAGCAATACCCTTATTTGCTGGAATCCGAATTTCTAATGGTCGCTTACTTTCCCCTTCAGCTAAAATAGACCATAACTCTTGTTTTTCCTGATCTAATAAAAATATTGTTGTCCGGTCTGCTCCTAGTAATTCCCCTGTCTTCAGAGTAATTGAATGCAGCATTTCTTGGAGAATTGTTTCAAAACCTTGATAATCCAACATGGATAAGGTTTCGTTAACAATTTTCAATTTATGCTCAACCTCCTGAACTACTTGTTTAAAGCTATCTTGAGTCAAGGGAGCCAGAAATTGAGAAATAGTTCCTTTTCTTGTAGCCAAACTCACTACTGGAGAAGAATTACTTTGTAACTTGTAAGTTTCGTTGTTGTTAGAACTAATAATCACATCTGTGCTTTCTTCGAGATTTGCTTGTTGCGGTGACATACCTGTATTTGATATAGTAGGAATTAGAAATTACAAATTGCCGCTCAGTGGTCTATGGAATTTATTATGTTAGGTTTTACTTCAGACTATCATTACTGGACAGTATACCCTATGAACTAATGCATTGTTTAGTAAGGTTTATACTGTGGGAAATCAAGTTTCAACAATTGATAATTCCAATTTGATTTAAAAAGTATTTGCATAGTTACGAATCCAAGAGTAAAACCAGGAAGGTTTACCAATCATTATATAGGAACATTAAGCAGCTGTAAGGATTCAGGTCTAAGGAAGAGGGATTAAAGAAGGTGTATGGAAAGCAGAGTGAACCATGGCTTTCATAGGTTGGTCAAAAAACTCAATTAGAGAAAGTGCTTGACGGCGACAAGTTTGTATAACGGTCAATAAATTGGCAGGATGTTGGAAGAGCTCCAGAGAAAGAGAACCACCACAGACTTTTCCTTGTGTCAGTGCTAAACCTAACCTTGGTTCAGCTAAATTATGATCAAGGTCTATTGCCTAAGGAAGGTAAAAGTTTACCAGGTTCCCCTGGGGCTTGATCAATGAATGAATGGAAGATTCAACTTTTGGTTGAAACTAGGATGGGCAAGTCAAGAATTCATGAAGGTTTTGGGTTTGTTGGAATAAAGGGTAGTTTTTAAAACCATCTATGAGGTCCATGAATTTTGTGCCAATTTCTTGGTGATTGAAGCCAGGAATCTTGATTAGTGTCTTGAAGTGACGGGGTAGATGTGCCTGACATTTCTGTTGAGCTGTGACCGCATAATCGTTATAGGCAGTAAAGTCATCAGAACTGAGTACACCAGAGTAACTTGAACCCACAATGGATTCTAACTCATGAGGACAAGGAGTATCAGGCCCATAAAATCAAGGGAAGTCACTATTGGCAAAAATCCATAACCATTGTTTCACCCCTTTGACTACCCAGGGTGTTTCATCCCCAAGGATATGAGGCTGGGTTTGTTTTATCCACTGTTTGAGGCTATGAATACTTTGAGCCACTGGACCATCTATTCCTTCATTGGTACCTACTAATGTTCCCAGTCCAATTTCTATTTGACCCAGTGCCCACAACAACAAGTGTTGTTTCTCATAGGGTCAATGGCCCTAGTTATTGATCCATCCCAAAAAAGCTTGTCCTGTGATTCCTATATCTTGTCCCAGTACTATTTCTGGTGATCAGTGTGCCCTTTGTGTTTCCCCACACACACTGCAAATCCACGTATATCTTTCATATTCTACTATTTGGATTGGCCTGTCCACCAAGTCCCTACTTGTTGTGTTTGGATTTTTATTGGTTCGCCAAAGAATTGCCCGTGACCTCACCATCCACACACTTGCCGTCCCACTATCTCAAATCTATTCTATCTACTCCACTAAACCCCTTTCTCCTTTTTCCCCTATGCCCTGGTTGTCCTCCTGGTTTCCGTTTTCGTGTCTGCTTCTCTTCTTGTTTCTCTTGTTGTTTGTTCTCGGTTTCTTTGAGGATATCTCCCGACGGTGGTTTGGATAATGTTATGGTCTCTAAATCTCTACTGACTTTGAGTTTCTCTATTTCTTTTTCCAGTTCTACTACTCTATTTCTTAGGTTCTCTATACTTTTCCCCTGGTCAATAATGACTTCTACCAGTTGCTCTATTGCCAACTGCTTCAATATCTCTCGGTCTAGTTTTGGTGGCAGCTTCTTTTCCATAACTGCTATATTCTGCCTCTCCTATTATCACACTTGTCAATACCCCACCACCTGAATCCTGACTAACCATCTTCTGCTTCTATTTGTACTACTAAATAATAATCTCCCACCCAACTTGGTATATCTACCCATTCTTGAGGTACTGGAAATTCACTTAAATCAATCGTGTGTTGGGGAACTCAAATTAATTTCATGGAGTCTATGATGACAGTATTTGGATTTACCAGTTCCCAAAAACTGGATACTAAAGCAGTAGTTAAGCATACCTTTACTTGTGGTGTTAAATCTTCTTGTAACCATTGCAAGACGACACTCAAGCAAAGTTCATTAATATAAGCTTGATAACGAGAATAGGAGTTAGAAAAAGATGGACTATGAAGTCTGGCTTGTTACTGTATGGTGTCGGGAATTTCTAAAATTAAGTCTGTAGAATTAGTAAAGGTTACTATATTTAGTGATTGGGGACTGGTTACGAGTTTTGCACTAAAAGAGTACGGATTAAATGAACTGTAAAGACCCGTAGACACCCGGAGGCTGGCTTCCCGGAGGCTGGCTTCCCGCAGGGTAGACCGCGAAGGAAGATGGAAGATGGAAGAAGATATATTATGATAATACCTTAGCCAAAATAAAAGGCTACAAAAATCTTGCCGCTTTTGTCACAATTAAATACAAATAAGCGCAACTCTTAAAAGGTAGTTTGGAATCTCAAACCCTTATACTGCAGTTAATACGTTAAAAAACCCTTGTAGGAAACCTGGAAGGAATTTTTAAGACTTATTATTTTTGGCAAGCCTCAAAGAAAGAAATGGGAGTTAATGGTTAAAGCATCATCAACTCACCCTCGTATTTTGGCGACGGTATTGTTATGAATTACGAATTAGAGAGGGCCGAAAATTCACAAAGGAGTCTGTGTCTGGCTTTCCATAGTGTTAAGATTAGGAAAGAGCCAAGGAAAGAATCAGGGTTGGGAATAGTTACGGACAGTTCCTATACATGAAGGTATTGATGACTAATTCATAACTGACCTCATATCCATAACATTTATGAAATGGCCAAAACTAATGAACCAGTTCCTAATGTGACTAAACCACAAATAGTAAGAATTACTTGTGAGTAAATTGGGGAATTCAGGGGAAATCTTTGTTGAGGTACCCGGAATATTTTTACAAGTCTAATGACCTGTTCAACAAAAATACCCTTGGTGGAAAACTCTTTGTTTCCTGCCTTTTGTTCTGAGTCGTCATAGCATAATCGCTATTTGGTGCTTTACTGTTTCTCCAATGCCTTTTTTCACTGCATATGTTTGTCTTTATGCTCCCTTGGATTTTTTCTCTCCGTAATTTCTTTCTGTGGCAGTTTAGGGTGCGGAATGTGGGTTAAATTCTAGTTTTATAAGTTACAAATGCAGTAATACTACTTACTCATGATTCATTTAGAATTGCTATATGAGAATTGCTAATAATATACTTACGCTAATCTTTTGGTGTGTTCGTTTTGGAAAAAGTCTACTAGCCAGTTTTTAACTGTGAGGGTGGCGCGACAGTCATCTTCGTTGTAGCGTTGGATTAATTCTAGTAAGGTATGATCGCCTATTTCTAACCATTGATCATACCAATAAATACATTTTGCGCCAGTAGCTTCTGGATCACGCCACTCAAATCCTAACCAACGTGCGATCACTTTTAATGCATAACTTTCTATTGGTAAAGCTACGCTTTGGGTTAATTGTTCATAAATATCTACGAAACGCTTGAGCACGGGACTGACTGAGGAGTGAGGTGTGCGGTAAAGTCTTCCTAGTTTTTTGACTGTATCAACTTCGTAAGCACAAAAATGATAAATTGGTGCTTGGGGATATTGCCACACTAAATCCAGAAATTGCTGCCAAATAAATGCTTCTTGGGTTGGTGTTTCTGCTAAAAATGAATAAAACTGTTCTCTGTTACTTTGTCTATCAACCACCAAAACCCCTAACAAGTAATTTAAGTTTAAATCTGGTTGTGCCTCAATATCAAAATATATCTCGATGGGGGCTGTAAATGTCAGGTTTTCGAGCGGTAGGGCGTAGGGTAAAATTAGAGGGCGTTTTGTGAATGTTGATTGGGCTTGTACTATGAGTTTAGATGCTACTTCTGTATCAAACCCAACCAGGGTTTCTAAAGTCCTGGGACTGGTGTTAACAAGTGCTTCTAAAGTGGTAGTGGATAATGCTTGCAGTTGAGTGTAACGAATCGGTGTTACACCAGGTAAAAGGGAGAGATGTTGCTGTGATTGGGCGATCGCATAACAATGATTATACCAGTGACATAGATTACATTTTTGACGGGCAATAAATACCTCTGGTGCTTCTGGTGATTCAATTACCTGCACATACTCCGCTAATATCTCCAGCATTGGTAGTGTCCACTTATCTAAATCCACCACATAGGTTAAGTCCTTGTTCCGCAAAATCAACCAAGCAGTATCCAGAGATACTTCCTGTAATGCTCCTACAATTTCTGCATGAAACGCAGCGATAACTTGATATTCTTGTTTGGGACGTTTACCTAGTTGTATATCTACGGGAACATAAACGCAGTCTCCAAAACTGGATATTCCTGGCTGTTTAACAAGTAAATCTGGACGACTCAGTAAGGTGTATTTTTCTGCATAATTGGCTAATAACACACCGCGATGAATGACATCAACCCCTTGCTGCATCAATTCTATAGTTGCTGCTGCTCCAGCTTGCCAGTTTCCTGAAGGATAATTAGGTTGATGATACTCTAAATTTTCCAACACACTTTGTTGATGAGTGAATTTGTCTTGTTGCACTTTCACCAACAACTCATGAGAAACATCTCGCTGGTTATAGTCACCATGAGTATCTAAAAAAGGCCGCCGTTTACAGCGTTGGTATTGTAACAGGAGTTCAGCATTGATTAACATCCTATTAAGTTAACAATAATTGGGGTATTTTGGGGAAAGTCAGGAAGAGGGTGTGGGGAAGAAATTAAAAATTAAAAATTAAAAATTAAAAAACACTGCCTTTTGCCTCTTGCCTACTGACACAAGTATTTTCAGTATTCAAAACGGATTCATATATGCTGCATCAGCATCGCGCACAATTTCCAGCTTTAGCGAATAAGATTTATTTTAATTATGGAGGACAAGGACCAATGCCTCAAGGGGCTATGGATGCTATTACCCAAACTCAAGCGCATATTCAGGAAATAGGTCCCTTTGGTGCTGAGGCTTATGGCTGGATATCTCCCCAAATGCAAGCAACTAAAGAGGCGCTCACATCTCTTTTCAATGTAGCAAATGACATCATCATACTTATAGGTAATGTCACAATTGGCTGTAACATTGGAATGTGGGGGATTAATTGGCAACCAGGCGATCATTTACTGCTCTCCGACTGTGAATATCCCGAAGTCATTGCCACTGCTGGGGAAATTAGCCTGAGATTTGGTGTAGAAGTTTCTACTTGTCCGCTGATGGCAACTTTCAATGAGGGCAACCCTGTCAGTATTATTGCCGGAAACTTGCGCCCCAAGATACGGTTAGTAGTTTTAAGTCATGTTTTGTGGAACACAGGTCAAGTTTTACCCATTAACAAAATCGCCGATATATGCATCTACTAACAACAGGGAGTTGTTAGTAGATGCAGCTCAATCAGTAGGAGTTATACCTCTAAATTTAAGAGAATTGGGTTAAGAGAATTGGGTGTAGATTTCTATGCTTTCACAGGTCATAAATGGTTATGTGGCCCTGCGGGTGTGGGTGGTTTGTATGTGCGAAGGGAAGCACGGGAACAATTACAACCCACATTTATTGGTTTAGATGGAGTAGTTACCAATAATCAAGGACAAGCAATAGACTGGCAACCAGATGGCAGAAGATATCAAGTGTCTACCTTAGCAACTCCATTACATTATATGTAAGTTTGAGGGAAGTGATCGCCACTCATCATCAATGGGGAACAGCAGAAGAACGATATCAGCGAATTTGCAAGAATAGTGAATATCTCTGGCATTAACTAACTAACTTACCAAATATAAAATGTTTAAAAAATTCACCACCCTAAAGCGGATTAGTATCATTTCAACTTACCAATAATCAACCAAATGTAAATTCGGTTAAATTTCTAGAACCGCAAAAAATCCTCACGCGCACAATTGCTAATCCTAACTATATCCGTGTCAGCGTTCATTACTTAACCTTAGAATCAGAAATTGACCAACTAGTAGAAACGATTAAAGGGTTTTATCAAATGTAAAATTACCGTAGATGAACACAGATTGATCATTCGCGTGTATCTGCGTGTATCTCCGGTTAAAAATCCCAGAACTAAATAACCATGAACAGACCAATTTTATATATAGCCATCACTAATCACGGCTTTGGTCATACTACCCGTACTGCTGCCGTAGCCGCAACCATCCAAAAATTATGTCCAGAAGTGCTGTTAATTCTTGTGACAACCGCACCTAGATGGCTGCTAGAATCCTACATCCAAGGTCATTTTATCCTCCGTCAACGCGCATTTGATTTAGGTGTAGTGCAAACTGATAGTTTGACAATGGATAAACCAGCTACCTTAGCAAAATTACAGGAGATTAAAAAAAATCAAAATTCATTAATTGAATCCGAAGTTAACTTTATTCGTCAAAATCGTGTTAAGCTGATATTGGCAGATATTCCCTTTCTCGCTGCCGGATTTGCAAAAGCAGCAAATATTCCCTGCTGGATGACAAGTAACTTTAGTTGGGACTTTATTTACCGAGAGTGGGAAGGGGAATTTATAGAAATTGCCGATTGGATTAGTGATTGGTATACTAAGAGCGATTGCTTATTCCGTCTTCCCTTTCATGAAAAGATGGCAGCTTTCCCCAATATCATAGATGTGGGTTTAACAGGTGGTTCTCCCCACTTCCCATATGAGGAAATACGCACTACTTGGGGAATAACTGCACTACCAGAAAGAACCATCTTACTCAGCTTTGGTGGTTTAGGTTTAAAAGCAATTCCTTATCACAACGTCAGTCAATTTCCTGATTGGCAATTTATCACCTTCGATGCTTCAGCACCAGAATTACCCAACTTAATTAAAATCACAAATCGTCAATATCAACCTGTAGATTTTATGCCAATTTGTGGAAGAGTGATTTCTAAACCTGGATACAGCACATTTGCTGAAGCTACCCGTCTGGAGCTACCTATTATTACCATACCCCGTGATAACTTTGCCGAAGCTAATTTGCTATTAGAAGGAATCAAGAATTACAACCAACATCAAATCATTACCGCTACAGAATTCTTTCAAGGAAATTGGGATTTTCTCCATGACACACCCCAACCACCGCAACAACTGCAACCAATAGCTAAAGATGGGAATGAAACTATCGCCAAAGCCGTGAGAGATTATTTACAGTGACTGTAAATAAGATGGCTAACATACTCCAAATCCAAAGTCCAAAAGCGGATGATACACTACCAAAAATTACTCAGAGTTACCACAACTGGTAAATCATTTCAAAACATTACCTCAAAAATTGCTGCTATTGTCGCAGAATCGGGGGTGACAACCGGGCTTTGTACATTATTTCTGCGTCACACTTCAGCCAGTTTAGTCATTCAAGAAAATGCTGATCCTGATGTGTTAATAGATTTAGCAAATTTCATGGCGAAATTAGTACCAGAAGGCAACAATTATATTCATGATGCCGAAGGTGCTGATGATATGCCAGGGCATATCCGCACAGTTTTAACTCATACTTCCGAAACTATTCCTATTAATAATGGTTATTTAGTTTTGGGAACATGGCAAGGTATTTATATTTGGGAACATCGTCAGCATAATCATTCCAGAGAGTTGGTAGTACATATTTCCGGATAGAATTAAATGGTGTTTAATTTCCCTAAATTCTATAGAGATAGAATCCTTGCCAAGGATAAATATAGCTATGATTTCCGTTAAACATCAGCTTACACTACAAGAATTCCTTGCTCTTCCAGAAGAGGATATAACCTACGAATTACTTAACAGTGAAGCTGAAGCAAAAATCTCTCCAAAGAGTTCCGTTCCATTCACGTTTAACCATTGCTTTGTGTCTAGTTCTCACCCAATGGGGGTAAAATAAAGGTAATGAAGCTTGTCCGATTCTCCCGGACTTAATAATTGAAATTATATCACCTGACCAATCTTTTGGAGAAATGAGTGCCAAAGCTAAAGATTATCTTGATGCTAGTGTCATGAGAGTTTGGTTTGTAGATAGATGGAAAAGCTAAAACTGTTACCATTCTTCATCCTGATTCAGAACCCTAAACAAAACGAGGTACAGATAGATTAGAAGATGATCTTTTTCCAAGATTAGAAATTACACCGCAGCAAATCTTTCAACAAGCGGGAATCCCTTAAATCCTGTAAGTATTGATTCTGACATTTACAGTTTACCACTCTGGAAGCCAGAGAAAACAAATCAACAAAATTCCATCCAATAAAACTA
Source organism: 'Nostoc azollae' 0708 (assembly GCF_000196515.1). Taxonomy (NCBI): domain Bacteria; kingdom Bacillati; phylum Cyanobacteriota; class Cyanophyceae; order Nostocales; family Nostocaceae; genus Trichormus; species Trichormus azollae. Next base: position 2,502,704 of record NC_014248.1, on the reverse strand, counting down.
TTTGTGTATCTGATTTTGTAATTAGTTTCATTAGCTAATATTCCTAACCTATTTTAGGATCAAATAACGGGACGTAAACAAAAATAAAGCCCAAATGTAGCCCAAACTGGCTTGATAAGAAGGAAACACGTCCGGATTCAAGTTGTGCCAATCAATAAATAGAAAAGATATGGCTGTTCTCAACGCTTCTAAGGCTGCAGTAAAAGTATTCAAAGGTTTCTTAGCCCACCTTGGTCTTAATCCTCCAGTCCACTGATGGCAAAGAATAAAAGTGTAGGCACAGAAAACCAAAATAAAATGGCGCAGTCAACTGCTGTTATCTCCAACTTGATATTCTTTGAGTCCTAACCATCCCTTGGCTTCCCTGTAAAAACTTCTACCAAATTTCTTTGAGAATATGTATAAACTATCCATTGGGGTGTGACAATTGATCAAGAAACATTGGTCATAAAGTAGTCAATATCAGTGGGTTGAGAGAAGGTAGAAGTGTTGATGACCATAGTAATATTCCCCTTTCCAGTTAGTTAAGGGTGATATTTCTACTTCTTTAGTTACTACCCATAATGTTTTGGGTTTATCTAACTCCAGTTGAATTTCTGTAAAAGCCTGTTGGGGTAAACTTTGTGCTAATTCATCTAACCTAATTATTTGTGGACTATCCTCTTGGTCACTGGCAAGGACTTTGGGATTTTTAGCTAATCCTCCTAAATACTTTAAATTCCGATTTTCCATCTTTTAATAAGAAAGATGTATTGTGGCCATATCCAGCATCTATAATTACTATTCCTGGTTGATAACCACGCCTTAAGGTCAGATGTATTAATTTAATTCCTAACTCAGGTTTATTCTCAAATAGAGGGTCTTGTTTCCCCTTGGGTAAAGAATCAGCCTGGTGATATAACTCTATATGTAATGGTAAGCTTTTACTGGCATCATAATAGATGTATGTGTTGTTACTACTACTATTCCAGTATCCCTTTTCCCAATTTCTCCAATATATTTTCTTCCTACTCCATCCCTAAAATTCCCCCTTTTTCTATGGACAGAATAATCAATTATTAAGCTAAATCCTCTGGTGATTCTCCTCTGACTACACTTGTTCATAATCTCTACCCGATGCTCATTGACTTGGGAACTGGACCAAGGTGCTTCAGTTAAAACGTGGTGTAATCGGTGGTAGGTCACCCATAGGGCATTCTCTACCATTTGAAATAGGTTTTTTATCTCACTTTTACCCGATCATCCCCCTAAATCATGTCTAAACTCTCTTTTTTGCGCTTTATGAGTAAATACATCATCAAACCTTTAACACCATCTTTCAAACCATGGTGCCATTGCTGGGGCAGTGGTTTCTGTCATCAGGTTCTTTTAACGTGAAAGCTACAGCGAAATCCCATTATACTCCTTTTTACTCTTAACTTTTGTTTAAGTCCCGTTAGTTGATCAGTACAAAATTCTGCCAGTGCTTTTGGTTTAAAGAAGTGGCTATCTGATCTAGTTAATTCTAAATATAAAGAGTCACGATTTACAATCCGTTCTTCTAACTTGCCCGAAGGAGTATAATATTGAAGTATATACATTTCATCTGAGACTAATAATCCTGCACGAATAGGCCAATAACTTAACCTCTGTTTCCATGTCTCTATGTGTGATTCCTAAACAGATTGAACCATAAAGGATAAATTATTAGAATTAGGGCGAAGACCGTAACATGTCCACAGAGGATCTACGGCTAGAGGTTGTTGCTCACCATTGGCTGAGATAAGGACATAACGGTGTGGTTCTATTTGCCACACTCGATGCGCTGTTTCAATTGCATCATCTAATAGCTGTCCAGCCATCTCAAAGTTATCTTTACTAATTTAAAAAATTCTTTGGTTGTTATGTCCCTATTTGGCTTGCAAAGGCATAAAATCTTTCATTACTATAGTAGAATCTCTCAAAAAAAGTGATCGCTCTATTCAAATTGGTTGGGGTTTTAATATTCTACTTTCCCATGCCATTAAAAGGGATTAAAAAAGAAGGGTTCTTGCGCTCTTTGTAATAACAGGCTTCTGATATACAGCAATTTCTACAAATGGCATTAGGCATCTATGATAAGACCCATCCTCCCATAAAGCTGGTATTTTAAACCTAGCCCCAGAATTTGGACACTTGGAAAGCAAGGGTAAATTATCGTGATCGCATCCCCCCCTTTCCTGAAATTGCCTATGTACCCCACCTTCCGCACCCTAACTGTCACAGATAGTAGTACATAATAACTAAATATCCTTGAAGGAAGAAAAGAGTTAATAAGAATAAGTCCTATTAAGATAGGAATAGAGTGAGAGAATAAAGTTTTGTAAAGAAGATAAAAGAAAAGAAAATTTAATGATTTAAAAATTAAATTAGAACAGAAGAAGAAATGATTTAATCACAACAGGAGTTGTGGATAATTCTGTTGTGAAATCAAAGCTTCAAAAAATGGAAATCCAAAACCTAGACCATTGAGGCATAGTAGCAGGAATAATAGACGCCATAGGAGTAGTAGAAATAACCGTTGAAATTGGAGAGAAAGTAAGTCCGGGTCATGTAGTAAAAGCCATGATAATCAACGGGTTAGGATTTGTATAAAAACCCCTATATATGTTTCCCCAAGATTTTGAAACAATCCCCTGTGACCATCTAATAGGACCAGGAGTAAAACCAGAATATCTCAAGGACGATAAACTGGGGAGAGTCATGGATAAACTATTTATAAAAGGATTGGATAGAATATTCTTTATTGTCGCCTTAAAAGCAGCCCAAAAATTTGGAGTATCCCTATGAGCAGGGCATCTAGACTCATCATAAATGTACATAGATGGGCAATATAATACCAGCTTACCAGAAGTAATATTTGAGAGTCAAAAAGTAGGAGATAATCAAGAACTAGAAGAATTAGCAGTAAAATTACTAAAAGAAATAACCATCACCTCTGGTTATTCTTTTGACCATAGACCGGAGTTAAAATAGTTCATCATAGAAATGATATGTTCAGGAGATGGAGACATACCAATATATATTTTTAATACTAGCATTGGGAAACCAAGCAGATTCATCATGCTTTGCTAAAATAGCAGTAGAGTACCAAAAACAATTAAAAGTTAACTAAAAGTTAACAGTCTCATAGTAGCAGACTGGGCCTTATATACAGAATCAAATCTGAAAATGATGAATGATGTCAGATTTAAGCTGGTTATGTCCAGTGCCATTAAGCGTAAAATCAGCACAATGATGAATATCAACATTACCAGAACCAGAATTTGTTGATAGTAACTTACCCGGATATAAACTAGCTTCAAAAACAGTAAATTATCCAGGAATAGAACAAAGATGGTTAGTAGTGCAAAGTCAAGAAAGAAGAGAATCAGACCTGGGTAAACTCTCACAAAAAATTACCAAGGCACAATCAAAAGCTGTGCAAGATTTCAAAAAGTTATCACCAGACAAATTTGCTGGTGAAGCTGATGCTATCAAGGGGTTATCTAAACTATTCAAACAATTCAAATATCACTAAATTAACCAGAGTAAAGTTACTCAAATCAAATCTAAGAAAAAAGATAGTTCAGGAGAGATATCCTCTGAAATATCAGCTACAGTCTCCCAGAATGAAAGTAAAATTAATACAGAATTTCTGAGGGCATGGCCTTTTATTATTGCTACAAACCTTTTGGATTCAAATGAACTTACCCATGACTCCATCTTGAGTGAATATAAAGCTCAACAGTCTTGCGAGAGAGGGTTTGCTTTTCTCAAAGACCCATTATTTTTTGCAGACAGTATTTTCCTAAAAAGTCCAGAGAGAATAGAGTCCCTGGGAATGGTGATGGGTTTATGTCTGCTGGTTTATACTTTAGGGCAACGACAAATTATAACCCCTTTGAGAGAGTCTAAATCAACAGTAAAAAATCAATTGGGCAAACCAACTGACCGCCCCACTTTACGCTGGATTTTTCCATGCTTTCAGTCTATTCATTTAGTTACACTTAACCAAGAAAAACACATCTGTTACTGGACTCAAGAGAGAGATTTCATTGTGAATCTTTTACCATATCATTGTTTTCCCTACTATCAATTGGTTACCTAATTTTTCTCTCTATTAATTTAATTTCTATGAGACAATAACCTAATCTCTCTGATTTATAGCTCTATTTTACTATGTCCATAGTTTCTTTTTTTACTTCAATCTATTAGTCTAAGTTATGATTGATCTCTTGAATATCTTCATTTATCTGTTGACTCCTCTGGGCGGTGTTCTTTCTTATTGCTCCTTATTGAGAATAGCTTTTGATGGTATTTTTGGTGCTTTACTGTTTCTCTAATGCCTTTTTTCACTGTATATGTTTGTCTTTATGCTCCCTTGGATTTTTTCTCTCCGTAATTTCTCTCTGTGGCAGTTTAGGGTGCGGAATGTGGGTTAAATCATTTCTTCTTCTGTTCTAATTTAATTTTTAAATCATTAAATTTTCTTTTCTTTTATCTTCTTTACAAAACTTTATTGTCTCACTCTATTACCATCTTAATAGGACTTATTTTTATTAAGCCTTTTCTTCCTTGAAGGAGCTTTAGTTCCTGTGTACTACTTTACCAGCTTTTTTTGATGTGTGACAGTTAGGGTGCGGAAGGTGGGATAGATAACCCAAAATTTACTACTTCTGGTGCAAAAATTGGTGATACTGAAGCGCGAATTAAGTCTCTTTATCCAGGACAAATTAAAGTTACTCCTCATGGATTTGTAAAAAATGGACATTATTTAACTTTAATCCCCAAAGATAAAGCTAACCAGAATTATAGAGTTATTTTTGAAACTGATGGCCAGGGTGTAACTAGATATAGATCGGGTAAATTGCCAGAAGTAGAATTTGTGGAGGGTTGTTCTTCAACCCCCCCAATTTTGTTTATCTCTCTACGTCTTTTACTTCTGTAGGAACTCCCGCAGTTAATACTTCATGTCCATCTGCGGTAACTAAGACATCATCTTCAATTCTAATCCCAATACCTACCCAGCGGGGGTCAATGTCTGGTTGGTCTTCTGCGGGTTTGGTGTCGGGAACAATATAAAGACCTGGTTCTATTGTCAGCACTTGACCTGGTTGTAAAAGTTGTGGGTTTTGTCCATATTGATAAACACCGACATCATGAATATCTAACCCTAACCAATGACTGGTGCGGTGCATATAAAATGGTTTATATTTTTCTTCTTCTATTAATTTGTCAATTTCCCCTTTGAGTAAACCGAGTTCTACTAAACCTTCTGTGAGGATACGGACTGCGGTATTATGAGGTGCCGTGAAGGGGTTTCCTGGTTGGACTTGTTGTGTGGCTTGTTTTTGTGCTTCTAATACTATTTCATATAGGGCTTTTTGTTCTGGTGTAAATTTACCTCCAATGGGAAATGTGCGGGTAATGTCGGAGTTGTAATAACCATAAGCGCAACCAGCATCAATTAGCAGTAATTCATTTTCTTGCATCTGGCAATTATTTTCAATGTAGTGCAGTACGCAAGCATTTGTCCCAGCTGCAACAATGGAAGGATAAGCTGGACCCATTCCACCCCGCAGACGGAAAATATGTTCTATTTCTGCTTGTATTTCATATTCATAACGTCCCGGTGCGGTAATTTGTAAGGCGTGGTTGTGTGCTTCTACTGCAATGTCGGCTGCTTGTCGCATTAAGTCTAATTCGGTTTTGCTTTTATGTAGTCTTAAGCTATGTAAAATAGTGCTGGTATCTTCTATGGCAATGGGTCCTGTTCCTCGTTTGGGATAGGTATGTAGTAAGCTTTGATAATGTTTAAGAATAGTAGCATTAAAATTGCGATCGCGTCCCAGATGATAATAAATGCGATCAGCTTGTTCCAAATATTGTGGTAATTTTTCATCTAACTCTGCAATGGGATAAGCTTCATCTGCACCATAAATCTCCTTCGCTGCATCTACTCCACAACGATAACCACTCCAAACTTCCTTTTCCCGATCCTTGGGTTGAACAAACAAAATAAACCGATGTTCTTCGTGATGAGGTGCTAGTACAGCAACAGCTTGGGCTTCATTAAAACCTGTTAAGTAAAAGAAATCACTATCTTGACGGTAAACATACTCAACATCGTTGTGCATTACTGCTGTGGGGGCACTGGGGAAAATCGCTGTACCATTACCAATTCTTGCCATTAACTGTTCACGACGTTGACAATATTCTGTTTGCATAGCTGATTTATTGCTGAAAGTATAGTCTTCTTTTAAAGAATAGCAAAACTACACAGGTATGTGTGTTTGTAATTGCTAATCCTAATTATTTTAGCCAATTTTTAATTTATCTGAATCAGAAGTTCCCGTCTCCTAAGAAACGAGATTGTCAACAAAATAGGATTTGATACATAAATCGTGACATTAATAAGTAAGAAACGAAAGTTTTTTGGATTGCTTATATATTATTTATATTGAGAATAAGAAGTATTCTCAAACATGAAAAGATTTTCAAAAGTCCTGACATCTATGCGAAATTATTTAAGTAAATGTTCGTCATTTACAGAATCTTGATTTTAATTCAACTAAGACTTTATATTAATTACACATAAAAACACGCCATGTTTGAGAATAAATCAGCCTTATCTTTAGATACAAGTAGTTGGGCGAAAGAATCCCTAGAAAGAACAGAAGTTTTGACAACATCTCTTAATACTTCAACTACTAATAGAAGTTCTGCTGTCACAGTAAAAGATGATGAATCACTATTTCCAGAAATGCCAACTGATTCCTTACCAACATTGCCATATGTTGGTAGTTCCAATCCCAATCCTAATCCTTATTTAACTAGTGCTGCTATTGTTCCTGATTTCAATGGTGATGGTAAAACAGATAAAATGTGGGTAAATGTACAAACAGGTGAAATTTTAGTTCGCCTGATGAACGGGACACAAATTATTGAACAGGCTTCTTTAGGTCAATATGACTTAAATACCTGGTCTTATAAAACTGCTGATTTCAACAGTGATAATAAAACCGACTTCTTGCTACGCAACGAACAAACTGGCGAGAATGTAGTTGTGTTAATGGATGGCACCAAGGTTGCTACTTACTTAACTTTAGATAGAGTTGATCCAGGTTGGACTGCTAATATTGGCGATTTTAATGGTGATCGCAAAACTGATATTTTCTGGCATAATGGACAAACAGGTCAGAACGCCATTTGGCAGATGGATGGTACAACCGTAACTAGTGCAACTGTTCTCGAAACCACAGATCTAGCCTTAACTGCAACCATCGTTGATTTCGACGGCAATGGCAAGAGTGACATTTTTTGGCGCAATAATACAACCGGTGAAAATACCGCTTGGTTCATGGATGGTAGCGAAGCCACCAAGTATGATTTACAATCACAGGATGCGTCCTGGACTACTACCCTTGGTGATTTCAACGGTGACTACAAAACAGATATTTTGTGGCGTAACACCGCAAGCGGTGAAAACAAAATTTGGACAATGAACGGCGTTTTCGTTACTGAAGATACCGTTAACACACTTTTCTCAGATTGGAATGCTAAAATTGGTGATTTCAACAGTGATGGTAAGACAGATATTTTCTGGCACAATGCTACAACTGGAGAAAATACTGCTTGGTTGATGGATGGTACAAACGTTAGTTCAGAAGCGTTTTTACCCAGCAATAGCGTCGGTTTGAGAGCATCTCTTGGTGATTTCAACGGCGATGGTAAAACCGATGTCTACTGGAGAGACCAAGAAACCAGTGCAGACAAAATCTGGAATATGGATGGAACTCTAGCAACTGAGAATCTTATATCTGATGCAGATAAGTTGACTCAAGAATGGTATACAGCATAATCTAAAAATCTTTCTGAACTTCTACTAAGCGATACCTTCTTTTCTCTGTGATATGCTTTCAGCAAGACAGAAGCAAGCTATGCAAAGCATATCACAGAGTGGGGCACTTTGACTCTAGTTCCCCCAGCGGATCAGCAAGTGCCTAAAATCACGACCCAAAACTTTTCTAACCCCCTCTAAACAGATAACTTTCCTTAACTGAACAGGGGGGGGATCAATAAGTGCCTAAAACCACAGTCAACCACTTTTAAAATAACCGCTAAGACTCATAATTAAAATAAATATTACCAAACCTCCTAGCATGGCTAAAACTTGAGTAGTTCTTTAACTTTTAGCGAGAATTTCTGAATAAGATAAGTAAGTAAACACAAATAAACACAAGTATGTAACAAGATGTAAATTACTGGAAACTCCTGGGATTGATTGATTCCCCTTTCCTGCATTCGCCATGAGATAGTTATAAATTCTTCCGCCCACCTACTTAGTTCCTGATTCTGAATTAATAAGAAGGAATGGGGACTAAATAAAAACGGCAATAAACGATTCAAAAGTAAGCGAATAAAAAAGTTAAAACTCCACAATCGTTTCTGTAATTGGTCTTGACTAGATTGCCAAGGATAACTAATGTTTACCAAGCGGATTAAGGGTGTAATATCCGCTTACCGTAAATTTTGATAGAGATTGTTCGCGATTTTGAGATTGGGTAATAGTTTGTAAATGGTCTAGATGTAGTTGAATTTCTAAACATTCAGTCTTAAATAAGACTTGAATTGAATCTTGCCAAGACTAATAAATTTCCTGGTAAAGTAACTCTACAGAACATGCTCTTAGCAGCCAGTAGGCAGTTTTGCGTTTAGAATCAGCAATAGGCCACTTTGTGGTTTTGTGTGTGCCGTCTTTTTAAAAGATAGTCAAGTAAAATTCAGTATTAGGAACACTTAAATCGACTAGTTTGGCAACTATATCTAATAAATCAGTTAATTTTTGTCCTCGACCACCAATTTGATAACTAAATTTGTGGAGACTATTTCTACTGCTAATTGTAATGGTTTAACGAAAGCTGTGTAAGCAGATACCTTAGCATCCCAGAGGTTGTTATCTACAACGCTGACATTAGGAACACGACCTTGTTCTTTACCACTTGCTGTTAAAGTTCTAATTGCTATTCTTCCCGATACCCTGTAATTGAGATTCGGACGTTCAACGTCTCGATATAATTTCTGGTGAGAGAATCTGTTAGATTATCATGTTTTATCGTTGCTTGTATAGGCAGAATTTCTCCATTGACAAGTTTATAACGACCTTCTTCGCGAAAGTCATAGTTAAGGAATTAATCAAAGGTAATTCTGTTTTTAGTTAGAGTCATGCTTGTAAAATGGCAGAGATTTATACTTTCACGATAATCTAGTTGGGAAATTGTTTGCTAACATTAATCAAATTGCCCCTATCTTAACTGTTTTATGTTCTTTTATCAGAATCAGCTATCACCACATCTTTAAATAAAAAACATCTCTCTAGTATCTGAGGACGACAATACCATTCTTCAGCAGAATCATCTATTAATTTCCATTCACCTTCAATTTCAATATCCTGAACTTTTTCCCAGGTTTTATCTGATAATTCGTTATCATCTTCCCACTTAATTTGAAAATAAATCCAATGAATATCAGGGAAATTTATAGCTATTGCTATAACTCATACTACCTCTTCTATTTCTTCAAGCAGTTCTTCAACTAATTTTTATGTTTCAATAGGAATTGGGTACATTTCCTTCATACCAGCGATCATTACCTAAATAGGAATAACCTTGTAATAGCGCATCAAACGCATAGCCCAGCCTAAAATTTTTAACATAGTCTGGGCGTTTGTTTGTTGGTTTTGCAGATATTGATTACAGGCACGTTCTATACTGCGGTAGTAACCTGCAGTGCGTCCACTGTGTCCAATTTGCCTACCATGAGTAACAAGAGTTTTCAAGTAACTAAAAAATCGCAGTCCTGCATCTGGTTCGTTAACGATACTACGCAGATATGCAATTACCTTTCCTACTTCGTTAACATCAGTTTCTTGTTTAACTAAAGTTATGGCTAAATTATGTGCAAGTTGAGATTCAGTGTCTGTCAAAGATTCTCTAGTTAACATTAATACATTCCTTCTGGTGGTTCACGGTCGGTGGGGTAACGTAAAACTTCAGCAAGTTGTTGGAGTTGGGGAAGTTGCACGAGTCGGGAATATGCAGTTTTGATTTGGGTTTGAATAAATTTTTGCAGTGCTTCTCCTGTGAGAAGATGATTGTTATTAGGGGTATAGTTAGAGTAGTGTGATCGCAAATCGTCGAAATCTTGTAAAATCTTAGTTTGGGTAAGTTCTACAGTCATTGTTCCCATCCCAATGGGTTTACCACCACCAATTTTTAAAGCTATGGGATAATTAGCATCTTGTCCCAGAACAATAAATAATGTTCCTAATTCTTCAGATGTCAGGTTTTTAAATTGCAATTGAGTTGTAAAAGTGTATTCTCTAGCAGCTTGTTGAACTGGAATTCCTTGACTTTGACCTTTTTCAATAGCGCGAACTGTATGATAATAGAACTTACGTCCAGCAACTTTTTCTCTGGTGTTAAAATACGCGCTTCCGGGTTCAGGCCGGGGACGATACAACGATGGCATAAACCCTATATTAAACCCCATATTTTCGCATTTAGCATCATTAAATTTAATTAATCCTTGCCAATTTAAAGCACCAAATACTTGACTAGCAGGACATAATTCTTGTTTATTTCTACATGGTAATCTTTCACTGGGTATTTTATCTCCACATTTTGATGTAACTACTGCAAGGGTACTATTTGTAATTGCCTCATAAACTGAACGAATGCAGCCTTTAAGAGAACTTCCTTGAATTGTCAAATGTTTATCAACTCCCTGTACCATTGTCTTAATTAAAGGTACACGAGTTGCAATATCATTACCAGGAACAGCTATACCAGTAGAAACATGAAGTGAGGTTTTAACTATCAGATTTAAAAATAAGGTTCCATGCAGACGATTTTTATCAAATTTATCATGTCCAGCAGGATGTTGTAAACGTGGTCTTTCTTGTGGAAAAGAAACGAATTGATATGGTTTTGGTGTGCTCTTTACAGTATAATCATCATGGAATGGAGGTTGAGAAGGTACTGGTTTTCGTGGTTTAGGTTTTGGTATATTAGTCATTTGATTTAACCGTTAAAGCAATAAAATGAATGGTTGCTGTATCAGCATCTTGGAAATATCTTTGCTTAATTTTTATTTCTTTGGGATTGATAGGTTTATCATTTTCACCTTTAAAAACAAAACCTTTAGGAAATCTTGTTTCTTCTGGGTTGTGCCAAAAGGCATTTATATCACAAATTTCCCAGTTACCTGCTAATTTTTCAAACCCTTCTAATTTAAATTCCTGTTTACTAAGGACTAACACTTCATAACCGGACTTATGTTTTTTCCATCGCATTTCACAGAGGAAATTAAAAACCTGTCCTTCTATTTCTCCTCTCTCAGAAGGTAATTGCTGACAAATTCCACTCACAGCATGAGAGTAACGTAAAAAATAATAACTTTGAGAGTTGGAAACTTCCATAATTAAAGTGTTGACATCTTCAGATGACACTAATGTTCCATGATATACATACCCTGGTGTTAGTTCTTGAGTCATGCTTTTAAAACCTCACCCCAAACATTAACAGCGCGTGCAAATAAATCTTCGACACCAGAACTAGTGTTATTTCCCCATGTAAGTTTTACACCAATTCCTAAGTCCAGTGACTGGGCAAACCCTTCAGAATATTGTTTATCTGATTGAGGAAATCCATATTTTTGGGCTTCTTCTTTGGTTAGAAATTCTCCTGCACCCAATAAATAATTAGAGTCCCATTCCTGTGAACTTCCTATTTGACGAATCTTTCTGGTTTCCGAGTCAAATTGACATCCGGGATACTGGACAATTGCGCTATCATATTTAACTTTAACAGTACCTAAACCACGAGATTTAGCAAAGCCTAAACCAAACCAACCATCATTTAAGTCTCGCAATACTAAACCTATTAAACCTAACTGTGCAAGGGTGAAGTTTTTAAGATGTATTTTAGTTTTAAATTCTCCTGCAGTACAGACTTGATAATTAAATGGTCCAACAGCAACAGACCCAAATATTCTATCTATTGCTACTCCATTACGTTCTTCTAGTCTCAACTGTTTGATATCTACTGGATGTGCATCTTCAAAACGAATGCGACTAGCAATAGCAGTATTACCAAAAATTTGAGAAACAAAACAGGATTGTCTATATAATTCTGCGCCAGGATTAGGATGTCTATCTTCTAGCTTCTTCTTTTTTTCGGTATTTTTCCACTTTTCTAAATAAAAGTTCGGGTTATTATTTTGATTCTTTTCATCTAAGAGATGACTAGCCCAAATTTGTTGAGTATTGTCTGGTGGACGTTGTTCACTTCCTACTGTTCTAACTATACGTTCAGCATGAGCGCGAATTGCACCTTTTAAACTGCTTCCTGGTAAATAAATTGACCATCCATCCTTATAAAATGTTCTGACAAATTCCATATCAGGGTTTGTGGGATCTGCTCCTTCTCTTCCTGATTTAATTAGTATAGGTCCATCGGGAATGATGCTTAAATCTATAGTGCAATAATTGACAAGTTTTTTGTGCATGATGTTATTTTGCTCAGGTAACGTTAAGTAGTAGTTAACACTAAATTATTTAGCTGTAATTTAGATTATTGAAATACAACATTTACAGCGGCAAATAACTTATCTAGTTCTTGGATTGTGTAATAAGTGCTATGTCTGGTAAAGATTTCACGTTCTAGTTTTCCAAATTGCTAACGAGCACCATTAGAAACAATACCAAAAATAATTATTTGATATTCTCCATTTAATCTTTGAGCAGCAATCATTTCTGCTAAACATTGCGCCCAACCTGCTTCAAAGTGATCTTGTTTAGCTTGAAGTAAGATAAAGTTAGTTTGTCAAAAATAACTTTACCTAAAGGGGAACGTTTAGCCTGAATATATTCAGGGAATCCTGATAATTTTTCATCATAGTTTAAGTATTCATGACTAGATAAAACAAAATGTTGGTGGTAGGTTTTCCAAACTTATTTGAGAACGCGATAAATAAGATTTTCACAGATAACAAATTCTGAGTTATCAACAACAGCATGCCGAATCATTAGTTCCAAGTCTTCGCGGAAATAGTCAGAAATAGTAAAGGTAATTTCGCTGATGAAATTGGCTTCTGTATAAATAACTTGAAATGCTTTGAGGACTTCACAGATGGTTTTGTAATTACTGAAAGCCATTCTTTACTTCCTCAAGATACTGTTTTAGGTGGTAGAGTGTGTTACGACAGAAAGTTACTAAAAATAGCGAAAATTTTTATTTTTGCCGTAACGCACGGAGATAATGGTGCGTTTGGCTCCGCTATAACTCACCCTACGGAAGAATTAAGGTGTAGTTTGGTTTGTAGCTTTTTGAGGGATTTGCTTGTTTAAATAGTCAATTAATTGATTTACCCATTCATCTTTATATTCTGCCGCATCTTCATAAGCAGTTTCATCTGCCATAACTAATTTTTGAAGATACTGCAAGAGAAATTGAGGGTTATCTTCAACATCAACCCAGCGCATTTTGTCTATCTCTAGTTTAACCACTCCTAAACCGCGAGAACGTCCACCACCCAGGGCAATTTGTTCTATTTTAAATTGATGTAAAGCAATCATTAGTAGTCCTAATTCCCAATCTTCAGCATTTTCTACCACTGCACGGAACTCAAATTGTGTCCCTGCTGGTACTACTTGGAAGTCGTAGAGTTGACCATCTACTGCGGTTTCGGTGTCTCTGTCAATTGATACTCCGTCTCGTTCTTGATATTGTCCAAACCAGGTGTCAGGTAGTACGATTAAATCGCGTACTTGGAATTTACTTGCTATCCAAGGTGAACCAAATAGACGAGAGGTTAAATCTGTTTCATTAATAATTTTATCTGTGAGTAACTGATCTTCTTTTGCAGCACGTTCTTCTTCTGGATATCCTTCTAGTTCTTTATCAACCTCTTTTTTAATACCATTTTCTCCATTCATACGGTCCTTAGTAATTGACCATTCACTTTCTATTGCTGGGTTAGCTGCGAATTTATCATCAATTCCTCTCAGGAAACTTTCAAGACGGGATCTTAATGCTCCTTTGAAGCTAGAACCTGGTATTAATGGTTGTCCTAATGCATCTTTGATGACGGGTAAATCTCTTCCAATAGGTTCAGTGGAACATCGTGCACTAATTCTTAATGCGGTGATTGTTGTTAGTATTCCTGTGATTTCTAGGCGATTTTTGAATATGTCAAACATAGTTTTATAATTTAATTATGTTGTTTCTTTACCCTGTATATATTTGTGAGGTCCATAATGTCGTAGTATCAAAACTCCCTTAGCCACTTTGCAACTGACTCTAAACTGTTTTCCTACATAAAAATGGTCAACTCCTTATCCTTCTGGTATAAAGATATCAACAGGAATTCGTTGATTCTAAAGGAAATTATTCACTATTTTTGCTGTGACTTGTCCCTGTGGAGTGTCAGTAGCAATTAAAAAATGCATATCTTGATTGCCTTTACTGAATTGCTCATCATATAATCCATAATATAATCCATAAATGCCATTCAAATCAGCACTCATTTCTGGTATTCCTACCATATCACTATTATTTAACTTCTTCTCCAGTCTATTTGCCAAAGGCATAATAATTTGGGAAAAAATATGAGAAGAATCTGAAGTTTTTTCAATTTCTGCTTGAGTCCAGTTAGCTGTTTCATTCAAATCTAAAATCCATTTCTTAGGATCTTCATCTTCTATTTCATTAGTTAGCAAACTAGTTCCTACGGTAAAAATTACAAGACGATGCATATTTACTCCTTGGTTTGGTGTGGCCTATTAAGTTTAAGAATTTTACTTAAACTTTCCTTCTCCAACTAAAGCAGTATGTTTTCTAGCAAGATAGCCTAAGTATAGCTGTACGAGCTTAAGATGGATTTCTTTTGTAAGCTCTTTCTGATTATTCGCATTATCAACATAGTTATTTAAGGGATTATTCTTAGGGATGGATTTTCTAATATATTTAACAATAGTGTTTGCATCTTCTATCAATTGCTCAATTTGAAGAACAAGTGCTGTAGCAAAAAGTTCATTACCAATTCTCTTACTCCAAATGGGACTTGCTCCACTTTTACCAATCTGACATTGGATGAAAAGTTTAATACTTGCAATCGAAGCACTAGGACTAACTGCATTAGACAAAACATTTCTAAAAGGAGACTTTTTATCTTCATTACCAATAGAAAATTTTTCAGCTATTGTATTGATTCTGTCAATAATATCATCTATTTGTTCTCCCATTGCTTTTTGAATTCTAAACTCTAGTTGTTGTCTCGAAAATGAATCTAAATTATCTCGCATATTAAACCAATTCCTCTCTCATGACTAAATGAAAATTATTACAAACTTCAACTTGACCGAAACCTTCATAAGTTCTTTCTCCAATTCCTTTTAACTCTAGCTTAGCTAAAGCTGCATACCATTTCTTTGGTTGAGAGGTACTAAATAAGTAAACAGAACCTTTATTAGTTACTAACTCCACATCTTTCATTAATCCCCAAGCAGAATTCCAACCAGAACGATATTCATAACTACTATAAGCTGCTTCCAGTTTTAATGATTCATCATCAACATTTGTAAATTGTTTTAACATTTGTGGAGAAATAACAGTTGTACGTTGCCATCTTTCAGTTAAAATTGCATCTGCTTGTAAATCTAAAGTGAAATAATTACGGTTCTCCGATAAGTTTTGACGTGGTTTACCAAAAACTGACCACTTATCTTTCCACCGAGTATCAAGTTTATGAGTAAATACCTGAATTTTTTTTTTAATTGCTTTGGTGGTTTTATCTCCAATTCCTACAATTATAGATTTAATCTTAACTTTTCCTAACCCGCGTGAAGTTGAACCTCCTAAACGGAAATTCAGGGAATTATTATCAATGAATTCCCAGAGTAAATTTGATAAATTATCTGGAACAATAATAGATGATCTATAACTTACAGGCTTTGGATTTTTACCCCCTAATTCTGATTCGTTTAGAACTTCAATACTATATGAAATTCCCTCTTCTGAGGTAGCACGTCTTCTATTTATTCCCACCTTAGTTAATAAACGTTTTTGCGACGAGAGTTTATAGTATTTGTCGTCAAGTACAGTATAGAAAGTAATTCCTGGAGAATCTACCCTACCTCCATCAATGGGACAATTGGGTTCGTATGCGTAACCATAGAAATCTGCACACAAACGGTCAAAAAGGGTATCAAAAACACCATTACACTTCTCATCTTTTTTAGAGGATGTTTTAAAACCTGGAGTTGTCTTTGAACTTAAAGCAGTAGTGGGTAGTATTTTTACTTCTTCTTCAATTCTAAAACTATCTTTTTTCGTTTTGCGAATATTAGGATAAGCATTTTGAAAAATAGCTGGTTCATCACCTAAAAACAAAGCCTGAAAATCACCACCATTTTGACTTAAATCACTAAACTGTTGACCCGATTGTTTTAAAATTTCACTAGCAATCGCCCCACGAATCACACTACCAGGAATATAATCTTCACATTCACTGACAGAACCTCCCGGTTTTTTTCGAGAAATTGCTAAAGGAGATAAGACTTTAATTTCTAATTCAATTCGTTTCACTTCATCTCTCCTTTTGCTAAAAACTGCCAAATTTCTTTTAAATTCATATTTATCAATTCATTATTTAACTCACCTAATTTCCAATGCAACCAACCTAAACCAGCAGATTTACTACCACCTAAAGCATAAATTTGTTTCAACCCTGCAAAAATTAAAACCTTTGCATAATCTGGTCGTTCTGGTGTCAAAGTTGGTTGAATATGTATCTGTCCCTGAAATTTAAGTTCTGCATTTGCAGGTGAGGTTTCTAAAAAATAAAGTTTCTTTTCTTCTCCGGTACGACGACGACGGTTGATAGTTAGACCCGGACGGATAATTTCTGGTAAATTTTCTGGGTCTTCTGTACAGATCAAATCATCAAAAATCACCCGCGAAGGTAAAATCGGATCACCAAAGACTTGACTGATTAAACAGTGATATGTGTGTTCATATCCAGGTATTTCGTATTCATTACGTTGAAATTTTGCAGGTGCATTATCTCTACGAATAACCATTTTTTCTGCATTGGGAGATTCAGAAATTGCCCATTTTAACCCCCGCAGTAGTTTTTCGCATTCATGGCGCACTCGTCCTTTAATTTGTGAACCAGGAATTAGTAAATTATTTTCTGCGTTGCGGACAATGGGTTTATCTGCTAAAGAGCCAGAAGAACCTCCCACACCTACACATAAAGCTGAATCAATTATGGCAGTAATTGTGTAAGGTTCAACCTTTCTATTAGCATTGTTTTCTAATAAGTTCTTAAGTTGTATCATGGGTTAATTTCCTGTTGTGATGCTTGTTGAGATTTGATATCAGAAAATTTGATTAAATGGAATAAATCTACCATTTCTCGCCAGATAGTTTCATATATTTCTTCTTCAAGATTCCACATCCAAGGTGCAATATTACCTTTATTAGTTTTAGCTGTACACCATGTATCTTCAAAGTTTGCCTTAAGTGTATCTTGTCCTTTATTAAGTCGATTACGAAAATAGTAATAATTTAAACTTGCAGTTCGTCTACCTCGTTCTAGGAAGCTACGGATTTGATAAAGTTGCGATTTTGGAAATTCAGCTTTCTGCAGTGCTTGAAGAGATATTAAAAATTTATCTAATTCAGGTAGGGTATAGGGTGCAGCATAAAGTTTAAGTTTATCAAAGGTTAAAGTCTGTTTGCGAAGTTCTCCAATACTTGATGAAATCATGGTTACTGATTTCATGGTGAAAAAATCAACTGTACCCCCATAATAACTGATTTGTTTATTTGTTAAAAAATCAGTATACTTTAATATTTTAGCATATTTCTTTGCAGATTTTAATAGTTGTGTGACCAATTCTTCTGCATAGTAAATTGGGGTGTTATAAGCTGTAATTAATACGCCAGTTGACATACTTAATTGACATTGATAATGTTCTGGTATGGTTTTAGAAAAACGATGGAACTTGTTAGGATGAAGTAATTTTTCTTGTACTTTGTATTCGCCTTTAATTTCTACTCCTGAGATTGGAACTTCATCCAAAAGAATGTTTTCAAATTGTTCACCAATCATTTTAGCAATTTGTAAAGCTTTATCAGCAGGGACTATTAATAAAATGTCATCACCCCCAATAGTGATAATTTCAAATGGATGAACTAAATCGCCATCTTTAATTTTCGATTGTGGTTCACTAATACCTTTGATTTTCCGAGGCTGGAGATTGTAGGCTAAAGCTTGATAAACAGCATATTTTGTGGCATTTTCAATATCTTGACTAAATTGTTGATACTCTTCGGGAGTACGGATATTTTGAATAAAACCGCTCATATTATTACCATCTGCATATATATAAGCAACATAGCCATTGCTTACTCTGCTTAATTGTGTTAAAGATTGGGGGATTTTAATTTCTTTTTTCTGATTGTGGTTATTTCCATAATATGCCTGATACTGTTCTGAATTTTGGACCAGAAAATCCTCGAATTTATCAAGCCAACTATCAATGATTCCAGCTTCCCACTTGAGTCCCGTATCTTGATAGTATTTATACCATTCTGGTGTTTCAGAAATTCCAGTTTTTGCTCTGTCACCTACTCGTCTTTTACGGATTAAAGTTTCAGATAGATAAGGTTGACCAGTAAGTTCATTTATATGAGCGATTGCAGAACGCTTTCCTGTTTCATCTCTTCTTAAATAAGGATGTGTTTCAAACATTGCTGGATAACGACGAGTAGGACGATTTTCACTTTCATTCCCACTACGACGCTGATTAAAACGAATTACTAGTTTTGTAGTCAATTCATTAAAACTTTTATGTTTTTTAAATGTGTTTTCAATTTTTGATAAATCATCAATTTTCCCGAAATATGCCTCAATAATAGTATTTTGATACTCTTTTTGATATTTTTCCAACCAAAATGTTTCTGCAATATTATCTTGGAGTAAACCTAAACGAGTTTCTATTACTCTAAAAGTTTCTCCAACAGCACAAGAATTAGCGGTTAAAGTCTCTTCTGTATAACGTTTTTCTATAGCATTTGCTAAATCATCTACAAAGGCAGCAGGGCAAAAGGCAAGGATATTCCCACCAGTTGAGTAAATAATCAGTTCGGGAATTAAAGCATCTGTTAAATTAGGTTCATTAGGGAAACTTGCATTCAGCCACTTTTTGGTTTGACCACATTGGATAGTATAGTTGTGACGGTCTGACTTGGGAATTACATTAAAGAAAGCAGGTAAGTCAATTAAGTTGATTCTATCTAAAAGTCCGGAAGCACCACGAATATCAGGAAGTTTAGATTCTTCAAATACATATTGTTTAATCTTGGTTGCACCACCATAAACTAAACCAATTTTAGATTTCCACAAAATACAGTGCTTTTCAGTTAATTCTCTTAAAGAATCTAAGGTCTTGGGGAAATTTTCAGGCTTATCTAGTTTTTCCAACTCTCTCACTGCATCGACTAAAGAAGATACTTTTTTCGGTACTTCTCGCTCATTATTCTCATGATTTAAAGCCTCCCGCATTTGTTGTAAAACAGAAATATCAAACTGGGGTTGACGTTCATTACCCCAAGCCAAACACCAGGCGATCGCAATACTAACAGAATTCATGTTATCCATTTTTAAACTCACTTCAAACTAACCCCACCAAAACCCGTGCCAAAACCTGCACCATCGGACGAGAGGAAACATCCTCACCCCGTGCTAGGTAATGAACAGTACCAGTTAACAAAGGTGACTTCGTAACAATTTTATCGTCCTTACCATGATAATCACTATCAAGATTAGCAATGATAGGTGTATTCAAATCCCGCCAAAAATCTTCCCAGAGAAGAACGTCATCCTTGCCCCTATCCCCAGCTAAAATCACAGCATGAGTAGCTTCACCCACCATCACCCGATTTTCTTCAGTAATTTTCCGACTTATATCAATAATATTGAGTGGTGTACTAGCACACCGCACCCAACCAGCTGCTTTTTGGGCAAACTCAGCGGTGAATTTGGCTTTATACTCATCCTTCAGTCGTCTGGCTAAATTAGAATCACGCCTTGCAGAATCAGAAAACCAAGGGCCTTCACCATCAGGAAAAGCCGTAATCACATCAGGATAGGGTGGGCCTTCAATAGTGCTGATAGCTTGCTTTAAACCTTCACGCAGACATAATTTACCAGACTGTAGGTGACCACAAAGTACAACCTTGAGAATGGGCTTATTCTCGTGTGGTTCATCCGTTTCAATCAGTTCGCCTATCTTGTATGCTGGAGTTTGGGAAACCTCTATGATGAAGGTCTTGTATCCTGGTCTGCCAATCTTGGGGTCAAAAATAGCGAGGGTACCATAAAAATGAGATATCTTATCTGCAATCAGATAACTAACTGCCACAGATGCTGGCCCATAAATCTTTAACGATTTTCCTCCAGAAAGTTCACCTAATGCGACCATCTTCTCTAAACGTACCACTGCATCCTTAATTACTTGGTCGCCATTAGCAGGTTTCCCAAACCTAACTTTCAAAACATCGCTTTCTAGATTAAGGTGATACGTTGCCATAGAACTTATTAGGAGCTGTAACTATCTGTTTGATCAATCAAATATCAATCAATTAATTATCTCAGTTTATAAGCAAGGTTGTGTGTGATAGAAATCACATATTTACCCACTTGTTAAAAGAACTGATCTCTCCGTGAATATGTGCTAATTTATGTGCCGACACAAAAGCTACAGGGATAGATATAGGCCCATTAATCCTCAAGAATTGTCCCCCAGCGAATTCTCCCGACTGCACCATTTCTTCCAAACGTGGGGTAGTATCCTGAACAATTTGGTCATTTTGGGTAGGTTCGCCAAAATTAATCCGTAAAATTCCTTCTTTAAACTCGATTGTGTAAGTAGTCACGGCTTTTATCTCCAACCAATGACTACATCATACATGGCACTGGAAGCAGCCTATTCCAAGATATTCTATTCTGGAAGAAAGTGACAGTGTTCGCGTAGTGTCTCGTAAAGCCCTGCGGTTATAGCTGCGCTTACTGTGTTTGGTAGCGTTGCGTAGCAAAGAGAATAGAGGAGTGAGAGATGGGAAAGAAGGTTGAGTTCCAGAAAAATTAATAACAGAATTCAGGAGTCACGAGTTACGAGTCAGAATGTTTGAGGAATGGGTTAATTATCAAATAGGTATTTTTGGCCTTAGCCTGAAATACCGGACTGCTGATGGCTGTTCGCGTAGCCTGCTGTTAGGCATTAGCTGAATGCTTACTTCAAATGGAATTAACTAGGAGTTAACATCAGCTTTAGTCTATATTACCCATCCTTATACCCATCAATTCCGCTTCAGTTACCAACTATACAAAATTGTTGCTCGATTATTTTGAACCTAATTGCTCTTGACAGGTAACGTACCAAATTTTACGCTAATAAAAGCATGATTTTTGGTAGACCTAGAGCGGGGTGAAAAACCCCATGGATCTGCCAAATCGCCATAACCTAGATGATAATTGAATAGTTTCAACGTTTTATTAGTTTAAGTTGGCAGATGACCCGATAGGGTAGCGTGGCGTAAGTCATAGCTTGAAATGAGGTTTTTGAGAGGTCTCCCAAAATCCTGTCTAGAGTGTGTTCGTAGACTCGGTTTTAGATGGTGGGGTTTCTCAATCAATAATCCCCGTAAGGGGACTGAAACCATATCGAGATGATAGCTTATGACCATGGAGGATGTTTCTCAACCAATAATCCCTGCAAGGGGATAAAAGTTAGATAATATCTTTCAATATAAAAAGGACTGACGGAACTGGCATACTGGCATATTAGTAAGGTGCATCAGACCTATACAGCAGATTGCAGATCAATGAGGTAGAGAATCTAAATTGAAACCTAGACAGTAAGAGAGTTTTACCCCTGACTCCTGACTCCTGCTGTAAATTGGTTAGTTATGAACAGATATTGGACATCTGACATACCCTGCAAGAGACATCGAAGCTCACTGAACATAATCACTAATCCCCGTCAGGGGACGGAAATCGAGTAAAATATTCAACATCATTTATGTAGCATCCCACAATGCCAAGAACCGCTACATCCACCAGGCGCAAAACCCAAAACCAAGCAAACACCCCTCTATCCTGGGCAGATGATACGGAATTAGTTGGTTTAGTCTTTGACCTAGAAGCAACCAGCACAACTTCCCTTTACTCCCAATACACCATTGGACTTCACGCTTGGTTTCTCGACCAAGTACGCCAATTAAATCCCAAGCTTTCGGCCTATCTCCATGATAGTGAATCAGAAAAACCCTTCAACATTTCCGCCCTCGAAGGTCAATTACTTCCCAGTGGGAAACAACTGCAAATACAAGCAAACCAAACATACCGCTGGCACGTTAACGCCATTTCCCAACCAGTAGTTCAGTTCTTGAGTCAATGGTTAACCCAATTACCACTGACTCTAGAATTAAGAGACGCACCATTGCAAATCAAACAGGTGCATATTGCCCATCCAGCTACTACCTACACTCAACTGCTAAACTCACTTATAAGTAAATATTCTGATATCAGTTTTAACTTTGTCTCCCCTACTAGCTTTCGTCGCAAAGGTCATCATTTACCCCTTCCAGTTCCCATAAATCTTTTCCACAGCTACCTCCGACGCTGGAATGACTTTTCAGGAACGCCTGTAGAACAAGACGCCTTTCTAGAATGGATAGATGAAAATGTCATCATCCACCAGCACCGCTTAGAGTCAGTGAAAGTAGCAGCAGGTAAAAGGGGTTCAGTAACTGGATTCACCGGGGTAATGTCCTGTGGTTTGAGTAAACCAGCTTTAGCTAACACTGAATTTACCCAATTATTTTATGCTTTAGTCCAACTGGCTCCCTACTGCGGAACAGGTCATAAAACCACCTTTGGACTAGGACAAACTCGCTTCTACTGGGTAGAACCAGAACAAACAACACCTTCTAGGGTATTAACAAACCTGCTGGGAGAACGCATTGATGAATTAACAGCAATATTCACAGCACAACGCAAACGTACAGGGGGAGAACGTACTGACAAAATTGCTTCGACCTGGGCTACGATTTTAGCACGGCGAGAAATGGGGGAATCGTTGCAGGTCATAGCGCAAGATTTAGAGATGCCTTATATCACCGTTAAAACTTATGTCAAATTAGCTCGTCGGGCGCTTAAAGATCCCATGTCAAAGTCATAAGGGAACACAAAAAAACAAATTACCACAAATTTTAGTGTGGGTTAGCGCAGCATAAGCCACCATTATTTTTTGTACTTTGCAGACAAGTTGATACTTTATACAGTTTTTGTGAACCTATAGTATTTACACATAGAAGTTATAGTTTCTAAACTCACCTTCTTACTCTCCCCTTCAGCCATATTTTTAAACAAAACAGTAAACGCACCAGCACCTAAACCATCTTGTGGAAACATCCGATAACAAGGAATGGTAGTTAAATGCGATTGATAACTTAATAAATGGCTAACTTCCACAGCTTGAAATTGGGGAAATTTCTCTAATAACCATTCACATACCTGCTCATTTTCTTCTGGAGAATAAGTACAAGTCATATAAGCTAAATAACCTTGTGGTGCAACTAATTGCGTTGAGTTAGCAATAATGCGTTTTTGACGATTCGCACTTTTATTAATTGAAGTATGATGAAAACATCCCGGTGCTTTTTCACCTTTAGCTAATAAAGATTGACCAGTACAAGGTGCATCAACTACCACTAAGTTGCTAGTTTGTAATAACATTTGTGCAAAAATACTAGAGTCCCGATTTACTACACCAGTAGGTTGAATTTGGCAACGTTTCAAATTGGAAATTAGCATTCCTAACCGCTTGGCGATGACTTCATTACTGATCAGTAAATCAGGTTTTAATGCTTTCCAAGCAAAAATACTTTTACCCCCTGGTGCGGCACACATATCAAATAATAAAGGTACTGGTTGATTGATAGTTAATAAAATAGAAGCAGCAAATACAGATGAAAAATCCAAACAATAAAAATGTCCTTGTTGATGCAAGGGATGTTTACCTGGTTTTTCTCCAATATGTAAACGGTCTACAAATTTGGGTTGCCAAGGTGTTGGTATTTCTACTGCAAATGGCATAATGTCTGGTTTTTCTAGACACCACAAAATACAAGGCGAAAAAGGTTTAGGATTAACTAAAGCTTCAATGAAGCCTCCTTGTTCATCGGCATGTTCAAATAAACTACGGGAAACTTTAAGTAATAACTTTGAAGGCTTTTCCATATTTCAAAATTCGGTAATTTTAGCTAATTAGAACACTGTTGAAACTGTTACACCAGAACAATGCAATCAAGGTATTTGGCTGCATACTAAAAATATAATGACCACCATTGAGATTGCGTTTTTAAAGCGCGTCCGGCACGGCTTCCGGCCTATGGCTAGAAGCTAACCGTGTTTTGGCACTTGTTAAATTAACCCATTGCACCGGAGAGGTCATGAACTTAAATAATTTTCCGCAGGAATTACGCCAAGAAGCACAACGTTGGCGGGATGAAGGACTTATTAGTCCTTCCCAATACCAGCAGATTGCAGACCGTTATCAATTTAACAAAATAGAAGCAGCTGCAAAGGAAAGTTCTGGGCTAATAGCCATTGCTGTAGGTGGCTTGCTTTTAGTTCTAGGTGTAATTATCTTTGTAGCAGCAAATTGGCAAACATGGTCAAGAGAAGTCAAGTTTATCTTGTTAATAAGTTTGTTTTTGTCTACTGCTATCACTGGTTTTTTGACTTGGAGAGAACCTACACTTGCTAAAGGTGAAGATAAAAAACAACAACGTAGTAAACGCCTACTAGGAGAAGGATTACTAATTCTCAGCGCCTTTATTTTAGGGGCAACTTTAATGTTGATGGCGCAAATATTCAATATTAGCGGTTCAGCTTCTGAGTTGTTTTTGGCCTGGGGTTTTGGTGTTTTAGTGATGGCTTATAGTCTATCCCTCAATTTTTTGGGGGTTTTGGCTATTGTTCTTGTACAAATCGGCTATTGGATAGGATTAAGAGAGTTTTGGTCTTCTCCGATTGATTTGAATTGGGCGCGTTTAGCAGTGCGGCATATGTCCTTAATTTCATGGTTGCTGTTTGTACCTTTAGCCTATATTTGTCGTTCACGGGTGATATTTGTATTAGGTGCGGTTGCTTTTACTCTTTCCTTGCAATACAATCTCAACCCCTTACCATTGCTAACTTTTTCTGATGTAGTACCTTGGGTAGCGTCTTTTGCATTAGCACTTCCAGGGGCATTATTCTGGAGTTATGATGATTTGCTGTTCCCCACCATTAATTATAGGTTGTTTCAACCCATAGCCCGTAATTTAGCGTTGGGATGTTTTGGTGTAGTATTTTATATGTTATCTTTCCGTTGGCAGTGGCAATCTTTCAGTTATGGTTATGGTAGTTCACCAAACAATTTCTCGAATGTATTTCAATCTCTGCCGATAATTGATTTGGGAATTATCAACGGTTTGGCAGTTTTGCAATGGTTATTTCTATTTCGTCATCGAGGTAATGCAACGCGCAGAGAAGTATTTTTTACCATCACCGTCATTACCATCTTTCTGAGTTTTATTGTTATCATACCTTTTTGGCATCAAGCTATCGGTCGCATTACTGAACTGGGTATTTTTGTTTTCAATGTCCTGTTGACAACTTTAGCTTGGGGATTGATGCAAGAAGGATTGAAGTTAAGTAACAGACTCTCTTTTTGGTGTGGTATGCTATTACTCATCCTGCAAATTATCAGCCGCGTGTTAGAGTACGATACAGATTTATTGTTTAGATCACTAGTGTTTGTATTGTGCGGTTCTGGTCTGATTTCTGCGGGTCTTTGGTTTGAACGTCGCTTCCATGAACGGAGTTCGGTGAGGAAACAGTAGGGAAGTTATGTAATTAGAATTAACAGATATATTAAATCTCTGCGTTGAAAATCTTATTAGTCATTGGTCATGAGAGGATATTTTAAAAATCTAAAGTTTGATACTGTAGCTTGCTTCTCGCAGGGTATGTAGCGATAGTGAAATCATGTATCTTATAACTTGATGAAAAATCGAGATTCTGACCGGAACGCAGTGGAGGGAAGAATGACAAATTATACCCACGTATCCTCTCGTTTTAAAACATCCTCTTAGTCACTAGTCATTGATAACTGACAACTGATAACTGATAACTGATAGCTGCTGTTAACTGAAGATTCACCAATTATTTATTATGACAAATAACTCGCCTGAACCTGAAAAAACCTTAACTCCAGAGAAGGAGTTTTCTGAAAAATTGACTTTTCGGGATTACTTAATAGCTACTGAACAGAAAGCTAATCAGCCGTTACCGATTTGGCGATTAATTGCTCCTTTGATGGTACAGATTGGATTAATTTTGGCAGTTCCAACCCAAGCGATGTATACGGAAGTGACTGGTAAATCTGTCATTTTGCAAACTATACCTGCATATTCTAATAATTTTTTGCAGGGTTCTTCTTTGTCGCTTAATTATAGTATTTCCCGCAATGAGACTTTGAGAAGATTACCTGGTTGGAGAGATTGGGTAAGACGAAATTCTCTGAGAAATGGACAAATAAATCAAGGAAGTATCTTGTATTTGATTTTGCAAGAACAACAATATTTTAATCGTAGTGTTCCTACAGCTTGGAGACCAGTGCGTATAAGTAGTAATCGACCCATGTATTTACCCAATAACCAGGTGGCTTTAAAAGGGAGTTATCAAGATGGGTTGATTAACTACGGTTTGGAAAACTATTTCATTTCTGAAGAACAAAGACAGCAGATTAATAATGATCTGTTGCAAACACAGCAAAACAGAGATGGACGGAGATCACCAATAGTGGTCAAAGTTAAAGTAGATCCTCAAGGTAATGCTGTGCCGACGAGTATGTGGATAGGCGATCACAATTATCGCTTTTAATAGTTATCAGTTATTTAGTTATCAGTCATCTTTTATCAGGTTGTTTACTGTTTGCTGTTCCCTATTTTATTCGTTGTGTCTTAAGTTCCAGGCTGCACTCAAAGCGGCTCCAGCACCGGCTAATAATCCTGTACTCATGCCTTGAATAGTTCTCTCTACCTGGTTTTGGGTCAGACATTCGCTGGTGACTGTATCAGCATTTAAGCACATTCTGCTTTCTGCCCATCCAGAAGTTCCGCCTAAAATGACACCAGATACAGAACAGGAAACAACAAGAAGCAACAAGCGTTTCGTTTTTCTATCCATAGTATGGATGTGTGAAATAGAGGAGTGAATTAAGTTTCCAGCTACTTTACACTGTTTTGCCAACTTTTGGACACCCTTAAATCCGACCAGCCAATGCTGCAACCACTGAAATTAAGCGATTGGGTTCGATGGGTTTAGCAACATGAGTTTGGAATCCTGCGGACAAGGCCTCTGTTTGGTCTGTATCTCCAGCATAGGCTGTCATTGCAGCAGCAGGAATCTGCCCTCCTTCTTCGGCACTGAGCGATCGGACCTGACGAATTAGCGCATAACCATCTTCCTCCGGTAGCCCAATATCAGATAGAAGCACATCATATCCATGAGGATTAGCCTTGAGTATTGATAAAGCTTCTTTTACCGATCCTGCCTCTGTTACTTGTATTCCATACTCTTCCAGCACGATTTGAAATAATTGACGAATATCTGCTTCATCATCGACCATCAGCACCCGCACACCAGCTAATGATGGGGAAGAGACAGGGGAGTTGGAAGCAGGAGAAGCCGGATAAATAACTGGATTTTGAGGATTTGCTATAGCACTCGTTTCTAAAATCTTTTCTAGATTAGTTTGCAGAGGTAGTCTAACAGTAAAAGTAGCACCTTGACCCTCACCTGGACTTGTCACTTCCACTGTACCACCGTGGAGTTCTACCAAATGTCGCACAATCGAAAGTCCCAATCCTAGTCCAGTATTTGACCTGGTTGGGCTACGATCAGCCTGACGGAAGCGGTCAAAAATATAGGGCAGAAAGTCTGCGCTGATACCTACCCCAGTGTCCCTAACTTGAATTTCACCTTGAAAAGGACTGTAATCTAAGGTGATATCAATTCTTCCACCCACAGGAGTAAATTTAATCGAGTTGGAAAGTAAATTCCAAATCACCTGTTGTAAGCGAATTTGATCTCCAACCAAGGTTCTTCCAGCAGAATCGAGTCTCGATTGAATTTGAATGTTTTTAGCATCTGCGGCCAATTGCACCACATCTATCGCCGCTTCAATCACAGGAATAAGCTTAACAGGCTGTGCTTCCAGACGCATCTGCCCAACGCTAATACGGGAGATATCCAATAAATCCCCAATCAGCTGATGTTGTGCCTTAGCACTGCGCTCAATGGCTTCCAATGCCTGATTAGTCTTGGCTTCGTCCAGCTGCTGTTTTCGTAGCAATTGCGTCCACCCTAGCAGACAATTCAGCGGATTACGTAACTCATGAGAAAGAACAGATAAAAACTCATCCTTAGCACAGTTGGCTGTTTCTGCCGCAGTCCGGGCTGATTGTTCTTGAGCTAGGAGTTGAGTCCGTTCTGCTTCTAATTGCTTGCGTTGGGTGATATCCTCAATTACCAGGATAATCATTGGCGTATCACCTATTTGCGTAATTTTTCGGCCATTGAGGCGCATAATTTTGTGACCGATTTGCTCAAAGTCATGCTCAATTTCTACATCTTGAAACTGGCCTTGTTGGGGGATAGTATCTTCCAAGAGCGAGCGCAACTGGGGAATATTCCACTGTCCATCACCGATTTCATAAATGAGGCGATTTTCTGTTTCTTTTGCTCCCACCTGGAATGCTTCATAGAAAAACTGATTAGCAGTAACCACTTTTAAATCTACATCCATCACCACCAAAGATTCCCGCACGGTAGACACAATTGCCGCTGCATATTCACGGAATGATTTGAGGATATTAGCATTACGTCTGATATCATCAATATCAACCAAAATTACCACCGCACCATCAATTTTGTTGTCAATAGTCCGATATGGTCTGATGCGTAGATCATACCAATGACCATCTAAATCTTGCACCTCCTGCGTTTTCAAGTTCGAGGTGCTAATTACTTCTACAATCTTTGCTTCTAAATTGGGGACTTTTAATTTGTGTTTAATATTACTCAATGGTCGTCCCTTATCAGTAGGAATTAAGTTAAATATGATCTCTGCTGCTATATTAAAGCAGCGAATCTTTAAATCACTCCCTACCATCAGGATAGAAATATTAATACTACTAAAGAGATTTTGTAAATCGTTACTAACCAGAGTCGCTTCTATATTTCGCCGTTGCAGTTCGTCGTTAATACTATTTAATTCTTCATTGGTAGCCTGAATTTCTTCCTTAGCAGTTTCCAATTCTTCATTGGTACTGTGCAACTCCTCATTACTGGAGAGTATTTCTTCATTAGCTGCTCTCAAATCCTGATTACTGGCTTGCTGTTCCTCAATTATTGATTGCAGATAGTCTTTAGTAGATGTTAATTCGTGCTGAAGAACAGTAATTTCCTGCTCATAACTGTTTTTTGTTTCCTGTTCAGGTTTAATATTGCTATCTGCTGCCGTTAGCAAACTTTCTGAAAGGGGGATATCCTCAAACAAAACTAAAAAAAAGTCTTCTCCTGCACCAAGAATTGGCAAGGGAATCACATGGATGTTTACCATCCTAAATTTGTTTTCTTCTTTAATTCGTATCCCTTCTGTTTTAGTGGCGATGGCTTGCTTTTTAGCTTGATGAACTGAGCTACGTAACTCTAGCCGCAATTCTTCTTTGGCCATTTTCAGCAAATTGAAACTGGGTCTACCTGGTGCAGGTTGTAAATAGCGACTTGTCTGACCTCGGAATTGTAAAATCTCCAGATCATTGTTAATAATCACACCTACAGGTGCGAATTTATTTAATACAATTCTGTCAGCCTCTTTGTGTATTTCCACATCATTCCACGAATCATTACTTATTAGCAGTGGAGATTTTGTGGTTTCCACAGGATAGTTACTAGTTATTGGCTCAATAGGGAGCCGGGTAGATGCTATTTTCCGCGCATAAATCTTGTACTTTTTATCCACTAAATTAAACAAGTCAGCAAATTCCCCCACTGTCTCCGATGTGCCTAACATCAAAAAACCTGTAGGTTTAAGACCATAATGAAAGATGGGGAGGAGCTTTTGCTGAGCAGTAGAACCCAAATAAATCAAGACATTCCGACAAGTGATCAAATCTAGCCGAGAAAATGGGGGATCATTAATCAAGTTCTGTCTGGCAAAAACACACAGGTCTCTGACTGATTTAGTAATCTGGTAGCCACTGTCTATATGAACAAAGAAACGGTTTAATCGTTCTGGAGAAATCTCTGCTACTTGATGCAGTTTGTAGATACCGATTCTAGCTTTTTCTATTGCCACTTCATTGATATCTGTAGCAAAAATCTGGATGGGTATATTAATTCCCCGATTAGTTAAAAATTCCAGCAAACATATAGCAATCGAGTAGGCTTCTTCACCAGTTGAACATCCCACAACCCATATACGAATGGGATCATTGGCTTTACGCTGCTTAGTAAGCATATCTGGAAATACTTTGGTTTTTAAAGCTTCAAAAGCTTCTGAATCTCGGAAAAAACTGGTGACAGTAATTAAGACATCTTGATACAATGCGATGACTTCTGCTGGATTATTCTGGAGATAATTAACGTAATCTTCCATCTGATCCAGTTTATACAATATTATTCGCCGTTGAATTCGCCGCTTTAGGGTAGTCTGTTTGTAATAACTAAAGTCAACACCTGTAGCTACCCGTAGCAAATTGAAAATCTTTAACAAAGCATCTGTTTTTTTCGGCATAACTTCAGTCGGTTTGAGAGGTGTTGAGTGGTTAATATAGGGATGAAAGCTGATCTTTACTAGTTTTTCGGCAATTTGTTCGGGGGTGAGGATAAAGTCTACATAACCAGAAGCCATCGCTGTATTCGGCATACTACTAACTTTTGCTGATTCCTCACATTGAGCAAAAGTCATCCCACCTACTGCCTTGATGCTTTCTAAACCCCTTGTTCCATCTCCATCACCCCCTGACAGCACAACTCCAATGGCTTTGTTACCCAAATCCTCTGCTAAGGAAAAAAAGAAACCATCAACTGTCATTGAGAGGCCATAAGTCTTCTCACGGGGCTTCAGTTTCAGCACTCCTTCTCTAATGGTCATTGTTGCATTGGGCGGAATCACATAAACATGATTCGGTTTCACAGACATCGCTTCCTCGGCCTCTGTCACCACCATTTGGGTTGTCGGAGAAAGAATCTCTGTTAACATACTTTTTTCCTGGGGGTTCATGTGCTGAACCAGCACAAATCCCATACCTGTATCCGCTGGTAAATGGTTTAAGAGTTGTGTAAATGCTTCTAATCCCCCCGCAGAGGCTCCAATCCCGACAATTGGAAATAAATCTTTTTGTTTCCCCTGTTGCTGTGGGGATGCTTTAGCGGTGGAATCATCAGCTTCAGATTTGTTAGAAGACCGCCTAGAGTTCATATTATGCAACCGAATTCAAGTCCGGGATCTGACTTTTTGAGTTATAAAGATCTGACTTTGCTAGGTCTACTCTAGCGGAATATAGGTTATATGGCGTAGGTATTAATGCCAACAAAAAAGCAACATTAAGTAAGACTTTAGAGGTAATTGTATAAATAATCGTCATCCGATTTGAGACTTTGAATTTTTATAAGCAAAATAGGTGATGTCAGACAGGCTTTCGCCAAGTAAGACTTTAGAGGTAATTGTATAAATAATCGTCATCCGATTTGAGACTTTGAATTTTTATAAGCAAAATAGGTGATGTCAGACAGGCTTTCGCCTGTAATTGCTGTTTGACACCAGAATCTTCGCCCTTCTAGGGAGGTAGGTATGTCACTGTATTGGGGTTTCCGTTGGTGTTGGTTCTTCTGTTGGTTCTTCTGTTGGTGTTTCTGTTGGTGTTTCTGTTGGTGTTTCTGTCGGTTCTGGTTCTGGAGGATTTTCTGCTGTAACTGTGAGTTGATAGTCTACCAGTTTTGATGCTTTGGAAACAACAACAAATTCATAAAATCCCTTTTCTGGTAATGTTTTGGTAACTGTACGCTGTTGAGAATCTTCTAATAATGTCACTTTTTCAGAAGGGGAATAAATTGACAGTAAAATTTGCGAACTTGCATCTATTTTAACTTCTAGATTTTGGTCTTTAGCAAGTCCAGCTATGAATACCTTACCTCCTCCTGGTGGAAGTGAGCCGCTAAGTATTTTACCTATATCACCTTCAGGAAATACTATTTTCTCAAAGGCGGTATTGGATAGGATAGCCTTAAGTTCATCACTGACAAATCCGTGCCAAATTTGTCCAATGGGTTGAGTGAGAAAATCTTTTCCTTTATATTCAGGAAATTCCTTCAAGAAAGCAGCGTCTCCTAAATCATATAAAGAACGACTACCAACGTTAACTTTATTCACTTCTACTTTCCATTGATCGCGTTCTGCTGAAGTATAAGTTCCTATTAGACGACGAGAGTTGGAACTCAATCCTGATAACTTTTCTAGGACTTGGGATGCGATTTGATCCCATTCTTTTCGCAAGCTTTCATCGTCTGCACCATTGCTGAGGGTACGTCTTTTTAAACTGGGGTTTTTCTCCCAAAAGACTTGATTGACTAAACTCACATAATAATTAAAATCTATATCTAATTCCTGGCGGTGATCGCTCGATTTTCTTTTCCGTTCTCTCTCTTCTGGTGAATAATTATCGAGAATCTCAGGGGATTTACCGACCCTAGGGGTAGGACTGAATGTAACCAAGGAGTTGCTTCCTCCTATATCCCTTGTCCGGTTATTGAGTCCCCACCAAAGTAGCCCTGTACTAACAGATAAGGCTACAGTAATAATGAAGACATGAGTTATTATCCAAATATTTACGGATTGGGGAGTGGGAGTAATTACAGGTTGAGGTGCTGGGTTTTTGGCGGGAGAAACAGCAACAGTTTCCGATGTGGGAATAGGTCTTGGTCTAGGAGTTGGTGATGGAGTTGGAGAATAGTTCCCAGGGGGTTAATCTAAAGTATAATTAGCTACTGTAGTACTCAGTTCCTCTACCACTTGATGGGGTATTTTATAGGGCTCGCCAGCTGTTGCACATAGTATTTTATCTAAAATTTGCCCAAATTCGGAACTAACGTTAACTTCCCGCCGCCATTGCCAATTGAGATTATCAGTATCAATTAGTTCTTGGGGGTGTTTACCTGTCAGTAAAACTAAGACTGTCACAGCCAAAGCATATAAATCAGTATGGGGAAAAACTGCACCTGTTTGCATTTGTTCAGGAGGTGCAAATCCCACCTTTCCTAACAGAGTTCCACTGGAAGGAGATGAGATCATACCAGTTTGGTAATATTGAGAAGCGACAGTTGCCGCAACTTGTTTAACACCACCGAAATCAATTAAAACTGGTAATTGATCAAAAGCCCGCAGCATTAAATTATCAGGAGAAATATCACGATGAATTACACCAACTGAGTGAATATATTCCAGCACTGGTAAAATTTGCTGTAACAAGTGACGAGTTTCTATTTCTGTAAATCTTAAACCCAGTTGTTTGCGGCTATTTAATAAGGAATCATAAGTTTGTCCTTCTATATGATCTTGTACTAAAAACAGACATTCCTTACCTTCCAAATTGATGCGTAATAATTCTCGGAAACGGGGAATTTGGGGATGTTGCAATTTATAGAGAACACTGGCTTCTCACTGAAATAGTTCTTCCGCCTTTTGAACAACGTAAGGAGTTTGTACTTGGGGTGAAAATTCCTTTAAAACACAAGCTTCCCGAAAGCGGTTACTATCTTCAGCTAAATAAGTACGTCCAAAACCTCCTTATCCAAGTTGACGAACAATCACATAGCGATCGCCTAAAGTTAATCCCGGTTGGATACCACTACTTACTGGCTTCTCTAATATCTTCTCCCCACACTGGATACAAAACTTACTACCAGACGGATTTTGATGCCCTTTAGAACAATAAAAATTACTCATTAGTTATTAGTTATTATTTATTAGTCATTAGTTATTAGTCATTAGTTATTGTCATTGGGAAAATCACTTCCCCATGTTCCCCATCTCCCCCAGTCCCCAATTACCTATTTGCTACTTGATCAGATGCGATCGCATACCAAAT
Organism: 'Nostoc azollae' 0708; assembly: GCF_000196515.1. Classification (NCBI taxonomy): domain Bacteria; kingdom Bacillati; phylum Cyanobacteriota; class Cyanophyceae; order Nostocales; family Nostocaceae; genus Trichormus; species Trichormus azollae. The sequence goes on along the minus strand of NC_014248.1, from coordinate 2,468,370 downwards.
TGCTAGGAAAGTCTGCTGATTTAGTTTCCCACGCTCTTGACCAGGAAACAATGGTTCAAATTTTTGATATGTATCTGATCGCAAATCCTGAAAAGACGTATATTTACCCAACCTCCGAGCTTTAGCCAATTGATCCCACCTTTGGGAATCTTGTTGACTATAGCTACCTATCTTTCTCCGCGCTGTTTCACTTAAATTAGCCTGTTCAATTTTCTTCAACAACTCATTAGGAATACCATTCCATTGTTCACGCAAAACTATATCTTCCGGTTTATCACTTAACTTCCGTCCCTGCAAATCTGGTTCATGAGTATAAAAAGTTTCATTAACTGTCCTAGTGAAAAGTACCGAAGGAATCTCTAGCTGTTGCAAGCGGTCAACAAGCTCCTGAATACTAAGCTCACCCCTTTAAACACCTACAGGACTATTGATAGATGGAATTTTGGGAACTTCAACTTTTGGTAAAGTAATTGATGATATGCTTTTCAGCATAAAATTAGAAAGCGCCCACACACCTGCAACAGTTAAAGTTACACCCGTATTTATAATAAAACTGACAGCAAAATGGCCCAACCATACAGGCATAGGTATTTTTTGGACAACAACACTAGTTCTGTTATGAACTCCACTACCAAAATTGCGAGCGTGTTTTATCCCCGGCGCTGCTACCATTGTTTTCAACTTAGTTATATAAGAATTAGAATTATTGCTAGAAGGTTGCATAGTATTTACCGTCGGAATAGTATTAGCTGATTAGACAGAACATGGGGAAGGTAAATCTTTCATTACTTGTTGTGCTGTTTGATAGCAATGGCTTGGCTTATATGCCAACATCTTTTTTAGAACAGCTTCCAACTTAGAACCAACCTGAATTTCCTTCTCCCAGTACCAAGTCCCGTTATAACTATCGTATAATTTCTGCGGTTCTTTACCCGTAGGTTCTTTACCCGTAACTAACACCAGGTCCGTCACGGGTACAGGGCGAAAGCATGTAAATATGGTAAATATATACTAAGAAACGAGAAAGGTAGGGAGGGCTGATGATATGGAGGTTGACCAATGAGGCTCTGATGTAAAGTCATTGTAAAAGTAGAAGAAGAAAGTCCCAAAAAGTGTGAAGCTCAAGCCCAAAATCACGATTACTGACCACGTTGCACAGATGGAAGATCCAAGAGTAGAGGGGAGGAAACGACACAAGTTAATTGACATTCTTACCATTGGAATTTGTGCAGTAATTTGTGGAGCAGATAGTTGGGTGGCAATTGAACTCTATGGCTGCACAAAATATGAGTGGTTAAAAACCTTTTTAGAACTAGGAAATGGGCTCCGGTCCCAGGACACATTTGGAAGGGTATTTGCACAATTGAATCCGCAAAAATTTCAAAATTGTTTTTTGAACTGGATGAAATCAGTACATAAGATAAGGGATGGTGAAGTTGTGGCAATTGACGGGAAAACTTTATGTAGTTCTCATGGTAAAAATAGTGACTAGAGTGCAATCCAAATGGTAAGTGCATGGGCAACTACAAATAAATTAGTGTTGGGACAGGTGAAGGTGCATGAGAAATCAAATGAAATTACAGCAATTCCCGAATTATTAAAGGTTTTAGAATTAGCTGGATGTATTGTCAGGATTGATGCCATCGGGTGTCACAAAGACATAGTAAAGTTAATTACGCAAGAAAATGCAGATTATGTAATTACTTTAAAAAAGAACCAAGGTAATCTGTATGAGTCAGTAGAACAGCTATTTAAGTCAGGGATAAGTACAGGTTTTCAAGAGCTTCAACATAGCACATATAAACCCGAAGAAACAGGGCATGGTCTTCATGAAATCCGCAACTTTGGGTTTCAGCTTGATCCTGATTCAGTTTGGTCAAATCTAAAAAGTGTTGGGATGGTAGAACCTATCGGATAAGTGGATGATAAAACAACAGTAGAGACTCGTTATTTTATTAGTAGTCTTGAGTCAAATGGAGAATAATTGGCTAATTCTGTCCGCAGCCATTGGGCAATAGAAAATTCATTGCATTGGGTATTAGATGTAGCTTTAAAACAAGATGACTGCCGGATTAGGAAAGATAATGCTCCACAAAACTTTGCAGTAATGCGGCAGATAGCAGTCAATCTTTTGGGTAAAGAGAACCCCGTGAAGCGGGGGATAAAAAATAAACAGTTTTTGGCAGAAATGGATAATAACTCTTGAGAAAGAGTTTTAGCTTTAGCCTCAACTAACTTGTCAACAATTTACTGAATATTTTCTTCTGCTTATTTTTACAGATAAGTTTACTTATTTATGGATGAATAGTTAGCTCATTTATCCTTAGCTAAGAGTTATTCAATTGGAGATAAGCTAATTCATCGCTTAGTAAAAAAGTGATTAATTTTGTTTATATATCTATCAAGCTTTGCACTTATATATATAGATGATTTTAAAATCCTCATTAGTTTTTATTAGGAAATAAGGTGCGTTTCCCCTGCAAGGGATGGTTAGGACTCAAAGAATATCAAGTTCGAGATAACAGCAGTTTACTGCGCCATTTTATTTTGGTTTTCTGTGCATACACTTTTATGCTTTCCCATCAGTGGACTGGAGGATTAAGACAAAGGTGGGCTAAGAAACCTTTGAATACTTTCACTGAAGCTTTAGAACGCACATTCCGCACCCTAAACTGCCACAGAGAGAAATTACGGAGACAAAAAATCCAAGGGAGCATAAAAACAAACATATGCAGTGAAAAAGGCCATTGGAGAAACAGTAAAGCACCAAAAATAGGATCAAAAGCTCTTCTCAATAAGAGGCTATTGATAAAGTAAATGTAAAGGGGAGTAGAAAAGGAATGTTGGAAGGATAGGATACATAAAATGTAGTGTATTTACATAGCTACTGATGGAACGAAAGTCTTACCCCACAGACTTAACTGATATGGACTGGGAAATCCTGGCCCCATTGATTCCACCAGCCAAAGAAGGAGGGCATCCACCCACAACAGATATGGGTGAAATATGTAATTCCATCTATTATCATTTGAAAACTGGATGTCAATGGAATATGCTTCCAGGTGACTTCCCGCCAAAGTCAACGGTATATAGCTATTACAGGAAATGGCAGGGCCAGGGGGTTTGGGAAAAATTCAACCATACATTGGGTGGTCAAGTTCGCTCGAAATTAGGTAAATGAACACAACCTACCGCGCTCGCCGTAGACAGTCAGTCGGTCAAAACTGACCAAAAAAAGGGGATGTGTATGGTTTTGACGGATGTAAAAAGGTGAAAGGAAGAAAGGGGCATACTTTAGTTGATAGCCTGGGACTTATGTTGAAACTTGTTGTTAGTCAAGCGAATGTGTCAGAACGAATACTTGCTGCCTATACACTAATGGAACTGCTAGAGAAACCCACAGAATTATTGGAAAAAGTCCAAGTTTTATGGGTTGATTCCGGTTATGACGGTGATAAATTTGCACTTGCAGTTTGGTTCCTGATTCAAGCTCATGTTGAAGTCATAGGACCTACTGAGCAAGAATTTAAAGTTTTACCACAACCCTGGGTAGTAGAAAGAACATTTGGGTGGTTTAACCAATATCATCGTCTAAGCAAGGATTATGAGCGTCTAACACAAATGAGCGAAGGGGCTATATATGCTCTTATGACTAGAATTATGCTACTTCCTCTTCTCTCCTAAACATTTACTTTATAAATCATCTCTAAGGAGCAATAAGAAAGAACACCGCCCAGAGCAGTCAACAGATAAATGAAGATATTCAAGAGATAAATCATAACTTAGACTAATAGATTGAAGTAAAAAAAGAAATTATGGACATAGTAAAATAGAGCTATAAATCAAAGACATTAGGTTATTTTCTCATAGAAATTAAATTAAGGCAAAACAATGATATGGTAAAAGATTCACAATGAAATCTCTCTCTTGAGTCCAGTAACAGATGTGTTGTTCTTGGTTAAGTGTAACTAAATGAATAGACTGAAAGCATGGAAAAATCCAGCGTAAAGTGGGGCGGTCAGTTGGTTTGCCCAATTGATTTTTTACTGTTGATTTAGACTCTCTCAAAGGGGTTCTAATTTGTCGTTGCCCTAAAGTATAAACTAGCAGACATAAACCCATAATCATTCCCAGGGACTCTATTCTCTCTGGACTTTTTAGGAAAATCCTGTCTGCAAAAAATAATGGGTCTTTGAGAAAAGCAAACCCTCTCTGGCAAGACTGTTGAGCTTTATATTCACTCAAGATGGAGTCATGGGTAAGTTCATTTGAATCCAAAAGGTTTGTAGCAATAATAAAAGGCCCTGTCCTCAGAAATTCTGTATTAATTTTACTTTCATTCTGGGAGACTGTAGCTGATATTTCAGAGGATATCTCTCCTGAACTATCTTTTTTAGTAGATTTGATTTGAGTAAGTTTACTCTGGTTAATTTGGTGATATTTGAATTGTTTGAATAGTTTAGATAAACCCTTGATAGCATCAGCCTCACAAGCAAATTTTTCTGGTGATAACTTTTTCAAATCTTGTACAGCTTTTGATTGTGCCTTGGTAATTTTTTGTGATAGTTTACCCAGGTCTGATTCTCTTATTTCTTGACTTTACACTACTAACCATCTTTGTTATATTCCTGGATAATTTAGTGTTTTTGAAGCTAGTTTATATCCGGGTAAGTTACTATCAACACATTCTGGTTCTGGTAATGTTGATATTAATCATTGTGCTGATTTCACGCTTAATGGCACTGGACATAACCAGCTTAAATCTGACATCATTTTCAGATTTGATTCTGTATATAAGGCCCAGTCTGATACTATGAGACTATTTTTAATTGTTGTTGGTACTCTACTGGTATTTTACCAAAGCATGATGAATCTGCTTGGTTTCCCGATGCTAGTTATAAAAATATATATTGGTATGTCTCCATCTCCTGAACATATCATTTCTATAATGAACTATTTTAACTCCGGTCTATGGTCACCAGAATAACCGTAGGTGATGGTTATTTCTTTTAGTAATTTTACTGCTAATTCTTCTAGTTCTTGATTATCTCCTACTTTTTGACTCTCAAATATTACTTCTGGTAAGCTGGTATTATATTGCCCATCTATGTACATTTATGATGAGTCTAGATGCCCTGCTCATAGGGATACTCCAAATTTTTGGGCTGCTTTTAAGGCGACAATAAAGAATATTCTATCCAATCCTTTTATAAATAGTTTATCCATGACTCTCCCCAGTTTATCGTCCTTGAGATATTCTGGTTTTACTCCTGGTCCTATTAGATGGTCACAGGGGATTGTTTCAAAATCTTGGGGAAACATATATAGGGGTTTTTATACAAATCCTAACCCGTTGATTATCATGGCTTTTACTACATGACCCGGACTTACTTTCTCTCCAATTTCAACGGTTATTTCTACTACTCCTATGGCGTCTATTATTCCTGCTACTATGCCTCAATGGTCTAGGTTTTGGATTTCCATTTTTTGAAGCTTTGATTTCACAACAGAATTATCCACAACTCCTGTTGTGATTAAATCATTTCTTCTTCTGTTCTAATTTAATTTTTAAATCATTAAATTTTCTTTTCTTTTATCTTCTTTACAAAACTTTATTCTCTCACTCTATTGCCATTTTAATCATCCTTGTTCTCATTAAGCTTTTTCTTGCTTCCAGGAGATTTAGTTGTTGTGTACTACTATCTGTGACAGTTAGGTTACAGTTAGGGTGCGGAAGGTGGGTTCTAATAATTGATAATAATTATTAGCCTTAATATAATCTTGCACCAAAAAGAAAAAATTCCTAGTACCAATTTTTGCCTCAATAGAAGCGTGAAAACGCGTTATTTGAGGATGTTGAATCTTTTTTAGTATACTTGCTTCCCTCTCAAATAATTCCTTAGCTTTTTGCAAATCCTCTGTTTTCACAACCTGGGGTGCAAATTCCTTTAAAACGCATTACTGTCAAAAACAAAGCTTCACCACAATGAGTACAAAAACGGTGACTACTATTATTAGCGTGTTCTTGACTGTAATATACTTGCATGATCTTGAAAAATAAATTAGGGCTAATCAAGTTATAGAACACAGAAAAGACTATTTACTGATCAGTTAGGGAGCATCCCAATTTTGCAAAAATATCGTCAATTATCATTCTGTTAGCAAAGCGTGGCGTAAGCCATGCGGAACGGAGTGAAGTGAAGAATCTCCGAGATGCTAGACCCTCCGGCACCCTTCGCTAACATTGTGCTGCGCTTCATACCCTGCGGGAAGCAAGCTACAGCATAACAATAGACTTATACATTTGGGATGCTCCGATTAGTTAGGAGATCACGCTTACCAATCACCAGTTAAGTAGTCATGCAAAATAAATTGCACATTTCGCTAAGGGAAAGGGGAACAGAACAATATTTTAGTACTGCCGTGAACTCAAAATGCTTCTTTCAGAAGAGCTACCCTAACAAAATACTGCTTCCAGCAGGCTGCGCCAACAAAATTCAAAATGTATACGGCGTCACTTGTGAGAAGTGAAGGCTGAAAGTCTTTTGTCAAGAGGCCTTTGGAGAAATATGGAAAAAAAACTGGTCAGTCCCACGTTGAAGATCAGGAGAAGGAGTGACAATTAACTTAACATTTGGTTTTCGCTTCTGTTTGATAATACCTAAATCTCGATTTTGAGGGTCAGCAAAGTATTTAACAGGATCTGTTGCGTTACCTTTTTGATGAGCTATAGTAGAATTATAAAGACCACGATAGATCATTTCTAATGAAATCTCATCAAAAGGCAGAGAAACTTCATCTGCTACGGTATCACCTAAATCTACTAAAACACTATAAAATAACCACGTTACCCAAATTTGTAATTTAATTCCATTGATCGAACCTGTTTATAAATAACTTAAACCCAAGAGTCTTTTGACCCTATTAAAAGCATCTGAAGTTCGCCTTGACTAAGTTTTCTGGGATTACACCACAGAAAACCATCTCTGGCTAACATTCTTGTCAGTTCTCTGACTCCTGCTATATCTCGCCACAGTAAGGGTCAACACTGCAGCCATGATCAACGGTAAATTCAGTATCCGTTGTCTGATTCCTAGTTTTCGGTAGTAATTTTCTTGATTTCTAATGGCTGGTGTTAGTAATCTTTCCAATTGCTGGGCTATTACTTCATCTTCCACCATTGGTCTCTGTTTGTTTTTGCCGTGGTCTCGATTGGTTTTTCGGCTGCCTGTCATGGCTTGTTTCAATTGCTCAATTAATTGTCTACACTGAGTTTCTCACGATTTTTAACCTATCCAAATACCACCCTTGACAATTTGTTCTTTCCCTTAACTTGTCACTAATGATACGGCGTGAGCTTTTCAGAGATTTGGAATGGTTGGTTTATTTACGCCGTACTTTACTAGGAATTTCTATTTTGGCGCAAATAGTTACCCAGAAAATATCTCACAGAAAATATCTCAGTTGGATTAGAACAAACAATAATGAGAGAATGGGTGACCAGTAAATTCTTTTTATAAGTAAAGGAAGATGCAGACAAAAACCGTTTTTTATCTATAAGTTGTAGAGTTAGGAGCAAATACAGAGAAGAGCGAAGAAAAAACCGAAGCAATAACTGCTTCTATACTTTCTCAATTGTTGCGTCTGAATAGCGAGTTTGCTAACTATGTTCCCTTAGAATATCAAAGCCCACAAATAGAATTAAAATCTACTGGTGATTTAGAATATTTCCCTGTGGGGGTGAAACACAGATATAGACGAAAATAGAGCTATGATTTATTAACCTGGGCAATGCCCACCTTAAGCATTGAAAGATGGTAATCGAATTAATGGTGTCGTCTATTGCTTCTGTAGTAACGAGATCTGTAATACCTACAATGATAGACTTTATAATTATTTATACCAGTACAAGTCCGATAACATCTAACATGAGTAGTCGTATGACAACGACGATAATTATGATTTGCATCAGCGTTTTCAAGAATACCCAGCAGAGACATAGTCGCTATCACTGTAGCGAGAATAACAGAAGTAATTGGTTTCATGAGGATAATTTGAAGAGTTTAGTAATGATTTCTAGAAGCGTAGGCAGGAAGTTTAATAAGCGTAGATTACATCAAGCCTTGAATCGATTCAATCAGCAAATGTTCCAAAATTACTCAATATTAAGAATCCTATTTAACTCCTTAACTGATTGATAGAATTAGGGAAAACAGCTCAGAGTAATGATTTTTATCACATATCAATTATAAGTTGCATATTAATTAAGTCAGCATAATTAAACATAAACCATAAAAAAATAAACTCCCGACTCTCAAAATGAGGAATATTTTACTGCCTAGCTAGTGTGAAGATTATTTTTAATCAAGATATATATAGCTAAATCATAGTTAGATCATAATCACCTCTTAAGCTCAAAGTGAAATCCTATTGTTTGTAAGCTCTAATATTCAGTAAATACCAGTCTTCTAAAGGCTATGAAATAAACGAGATTTGAGAACACCTAGTACTGAATTTTTTTAGCTTTTATCACCACCGATTGTAAACTGATAGTATCGGCTTACAAGTAATTTTCCCAGCTCAATTCATGCCTTAACATATCAGGGCTTTTTACTGGAACTTAAAGCATTTATTTTTGCCTTCAGTCTCGAAAAAGCATTTATTTAATAGGTTCATTTTCATACTTTCAATTTAACTACTACTGATGGTTGCATCTACATAGCTATCGTCAATTTTTGATGTTCTTCCTCGTAATTGAATCTCTACAAACTATGCAGCATTTTATTACCCGCAACTTGGGTTAATAATTAGTGTCTTGTTAAATAAGGGTTTGAAAATACGTTGTTTGTCTATGGTTAACAGTTGACAAGGTTGATTTGATTAGATATCTGAATAAGTAGCCACAGTAATGCTATTTGAATAACTAAGTCGATGACAGCAACGGGTGCTAATGCTTGTAAAAAATCTAGATAAGATAGCTGATCCCTGAAAATGAGCCAATGAGGATATTTTGGGAATTACTGCTTAAAGTTGCTACTTAACCTATATTAGTTGCTCCGGTGATCGCTAATAAATTGGGATTTAATCCCAACACTTGTGTCAGGCTAAGAGTTAATGGTGTAAAAACTAGTGCCGAAGTTTCATTGAGGAAAAAAGCGGAAAGAATCCCGCTACCGAAGGTTAAAGTGATTAACAAGCCTAAAGGACTGGGGGTGATACTCAATAAGACCAATAAGGCTTGAGTGAAAAATCCTGCTGAGCGGGACTTAAACAAAAATCAAGCCCAAATGTAGCCCAAACTAGCTTGATAAGAAGTAAACACGTCTGGCTTCAAGTTGAACCAATCAATAAATAGAAAAGATATGGCTGTTCTCAACGCTTCTAAAGCTTCAGTAAAAGTATTCAAAGGTTTCTTAGCCCACCTTGGTCTTAATCCTCCAGTCCACTGATGGCAAAGAATAAAAGTGTAGGCACAGAAAACCAAAATAAAATGGCGCAGTTAACTGCTTTTATCTCCAACTTGATATTCTTTGAGTCCTAACCATCCCTTGGGTTCTCTGTAAACAACTTCTACCAAATTTCTTTGAGAATATGTATAAACTATCCATTGGGGTGTGACAATTGATCAAGAAACATTGGTCATAAAGTAGTCAATATCAGTGGGTTGAGAGAAGGTAGAAGTGTTGATGACCATAGTAATATTCCCCTTTCCAGTTAGTTAAGGGTGATATTTCTACTTCTTTAGTTACTACCCATAATGTTTTGGGTTTATCTAACTCCAGTTGAATTTCTGTAAAAGCCTGTTGGGGTAAACTTTGTGCTAATTCATCTAACCTAATTATTTGTGGACTATCCTCTTGGTCACTGGCAAGGACTTTGGGATTTTTAGCTAATCCTCCTAAATACTTTAAATTCCGATTTTCCATCTTTTAATAAGAAAGATGTATTGTGGCCATATCCAGCATCTATAATTACTATTCCTGGTTGATAACCACGCCTTAAGGTCAGATGTATTAATTTAATTCCTAACTCAGGTTTATTCTCAAATAGAGGGTCTTGTTTCCCCTTGGGTAAAGAATCAGCCTGGTGATATAACTCTATATGTAATGGTAAGCTTTTACTGGCATCATAATAGATGTATGTGTTGTTACTACTACTATTCCAGTATCCCTTTTCCCAATTTCTCCAATATATTTTCTTCCTACTCCATCCCTAAAATTCCCCCTTTTTCTATGGACAGAATAATCAATTATTAAGCTAAATCCTCTGGTGATTCTCCTCTGACTACACTTGTTCATAATCTCTACCCGATGCTCATTGACTTGGGAACTGGACCAAGGTGCTTCAGTTAAAACGTGGTGTAATCGGTGGTAGGTCACCCCTAGGGCATTCTCTGCCATTTGAAATAGGTTTTTTCTCTCACTTTCACCCAATCATCCCCCTAAATAATGTCTAAACTCTCTTCTTTCCCCTTGATGAGTAAATACATCATCAAACCTTTAACACCATCTTTCAAACCATGGTGCCATTGCTGGGGCAGTGGTTTCTGTCATCAGGTTCTTTTAACGTGAAAGCTACAGCGAAATCCCATTATACTCCTTTTTACTCTTAACTTTTGTTTAAGTCCCGATAGGATAGATTAGCGTTAACTACCATCATGCTGAACAAAAATATGATGGTTTTGGCATCAATAGCCAGCCATGCTTCCTGTAAATTTAAGACTTCCAAAGCTATCAACCACCCAGAACCGACTAAGGCTATGGTAAGGTGTTCATTCTTAAACTGGGAATGTAACCCGGTGTAACCTCAAGTAAGTTAGCCCTAATACACGATAAATAGCAACTCGCAGCATAATCACTGCGTTTAACGCTAGATAAACAGCATTTATACTTATAAAGTATACAGATAATCCAAAGATATATTAAGTCTTGTAACGGTTACAGTCAAACCCGTCCAAAGGTAGAGGTCTTCATTAGAATTTAAAGTGTGTCAAGTTATTAAAAGGATAAACTAACTAGAGTACCCATTTTTAGGAAATTGGGTTTAACTTGACGTAGTAATACACAGGTTCTGACTGTAAGTGGCTACTCAGACTTTTTACAAGATTTCCGTCAGAATGCTATTCTTCCAGTTTAAGTAATTGTCAGATTGTATATTCATCAGTAAGGTGAATACCCTCATAAGAAGAGAGGAGCAACCATGAAGGTATTTGAAAGTACCACAAAAAAGATTTTTTTCGCAAGCTCGGTATCGCTCCATGAAGCAGAGACTAAAAAGGCTGATGTCTCCCAGTTACAAGTTTCTTATTCTCAGTCTGCTTGGAATTTTCTTCGTCCTTTCCGAGATTGGTTGGATAACTTAAAAGTAGGCGATCGCCAATTTGCTCACAGGTTGTGTCAATTAATTCCGGCTCAATGTCCTTTTGAGAGAGATGTCAAATTGTTTGGTAAAACCCTATTTCACATTCCCCCTATGTGTAAACTAAACCCTCTTTATGAAGAAGTAGTAGCTTTAAGATTTCGCGCACTGTGCTATTTAGCTGATGAATGCGGCGAGGATATTTCACAGTATTGCTAATTTATAAGTAATAAGTAAAGAATAAAAAGTTCAGAGTTAAAAACTTTTTTCGTTAACTCTGGACTTTTTAATCGGTGTACGGGCGTCAGAGAAAGTCCAATGCCCAATGACTAATTCTTAATTTTTGTTATTTGCCATTTTTGAATGGCATCTTGAGCATCTTCGTAAGCGGGGGTGATTTGTGGAACTAAAGCTGCTGTTTCAATGGCTGCGGTGATTTCTCCTTGAGCAGCACGATTTTTAGCCAGGTCTAAAATTTTTTCACTCCATTGATAGATAGATTTTTGCGCGATTTCAAAACCCGGTTGTCCTGGTGGTACTTTTTTAGCTACTTCGATCGCACGGTTGTAAGTAGAGGCTTGTTCAGGTCGAATTAAACCATTTGCAGCGTCTAAGAGAGTTTGATTGCTCAGAAATTGCTTGGCTTCTAATTGCCATTTTTGAATTGCTGCGAGGGCTTGAGGATAAAGGAACTCGTCTTTAGTAATTAACCCAGCGGTGGCGATCGCATCGCCGTATTCTCTCTGTTGAGCGTGGTCTGTGGCTAAATCTAAAATCATTTGATTCCAAATCTGAATATTCTCCTGTGCCTGTTGATATAGCAGTTCATAGGGTTTAATTCTTTTAGCAGATGCGATCGCTAACCTCAAATCACCAGGTTCTGTTTCCCTCAAAGACATTTTCTTTAACTCCGAAAGTCCTTGGCTACGCTTTTGGGAGTCAGAAATAGAACTCATGGGAGTGGCCATTGGTTTTATTGTTTCCACAGCCGAGGGAACAGGAGGCAACCTCTTGGAGAATTCAGAGTTAGAAGTAGTGGTGTTGTTAACCGCTGGAGATAACTTTTTAAAGCGAAACTTGGCTTGATTACGGAGGAGAAAAGTAGTAATTAAAGCAACTACAATCATGCTGCCTCCTCCCCATAATATAAATTGTTTCCAAATGGGGCTGTTTTCCTGAGTTGAAGGCCGGGTGTAATCTTTAGCAGAAGAGGGAATAAACCTGCGTCCTGAATTTAATTCTGCGGAAGTGGCCAGGATTTGATTATTATCTACAGATGGCTTGGTAACTGATATACCTGAAGTTTTGGAGTTGTCAATATTTAAGGAAGTCTTATTGAGGTTAGTTTCTGCTGTTTTATTTTCCGCCCACCAAGCTTTATCTGTAGTGGAACTTGTAGAGTCTTTATATGCTAGGGAGGGAACAGTTAGAGGTACAGCAAAGTTTTCTTCAGGAAAAATCAGTTGCGCTGTTTCAGCTTCCTTATCCAATGTCAAGATGGGCAAAATGGCTGGGGGAGTTTTGGGAATAACAGTTACAGGATTTTGGATAGGTCGCCAGTGGTGCTGACAAAGTTGTGGAGTCAGGGAACTGACATAGCTTTCTAAATCTGTTAAGTTGCTACCTTGGCCAGAATGTAAAGCTTCTAATAAGGCTGCTGTAAAGAATCCGTGACCTAGTTCCGTGCTGTCATGAGAAAATTCTTCTGGTTGGCAAGAAAGCATGATAGCCATTTGTAATTCTTTGGCAATGTCAATAATTTCTTGACCAATCGGAGCATCTGCTTGTGTGCCAAAAGCCCGGTTGATATCGAAAATCAGCAATGCATTGAGTTCGGCAACTTGGAGACTTTCCATAACTTGGCGCACTTCTATCCCAGTTTCTGCTACCAAATTGGGATTACCATCTGCTGGCATTAAGTAGTCTTTGTCATTATGGTTGACTCCATAGCCACTAAAGAAAAACCATAAATAATCTTCTGGTTGCCAAGATATTGCTGCTAATTCCTCCAATATAGACAGAATATTGTCTTTCGTTGGATAAGAGGTTTTTTCCCCTATTAGTGGCGAAGTATTTGTCATGAGTAGGCAGTTTTGGCGCAAAAAACCTACTTCTGTCACCAAAAATTCCTTTAGTTCCTCAGCATCGGTTTGAGCGCAACTTAAAGGTTGAAATAATTCATATTGATTGATGCCAATAGCGATCGCCCAGTAATTTACCATCCCGCTCTTTGTCGGTTTTTGTTTGCTTGTCTAGAGTAGTACTTATAACGTTAAGATAGCGGAAAATACTTGCATTCGATTAAAAGAGTCATCATTTACGAGGGCTACAAGTTTATGAACAGGATTTACACCGCTTCACCATCATCAATCATCCCCTTTTCATTTATTGGCCAATTTGACAGCAAAATCCGGATCATTCAGGCTGGAGTTTGGCTTTTGTTGGCATTTCCTCTATGGTTGGCCACGGAAGCCATCGCACCACAAATTGTGCAAGCTTACACCGCTAGAGTTGATTTAGCCATTGACTCGCTACCACAAGAAAACTATGAGACGGTTCTGAGAAGAGCTGAAGCAGTCGTGAGAACTGCAGTTCAACGTAGCTTTGACCAGGATATTTTAGTCACAGAAGTTTCTATCATTGTCACCGTACAAAATCATGGCAGAATTGCGCCAGTTTTAACTTTAGATGTGAGTCGTGTGCAATGGAAACAAATACCTGATCCCCAACGTTGGGCGACTTATTTCAAAACGGCGCGCTCGCTACTATTATTTGAATCACAGACCATACTCCCTGATCCTGAGCCTACAGCAAAACCTCCAGCCACAACCACACCTCCCAGCAAGCATTAACGTTCCTGGAGTGCAACCGCCAAATCTACCACCAAGAGAGAACCGATAATTGGGCATTCATTGGGCATAGAAAAATCTCCAACGGTATGCCTATTACCTGCGTGGAAAAATTTTCAGTTGATTCCTCAATCAAATTTCATTGCTGATGTCAGCTGATGTCAATTGATGCCTTAAAATAGAAAGGTTGTCAAGAATCACGATATCCGCTCCCAGCATTAACGTTCCTGGAGTGCAACCGCCAAATCTACCACCAAGAGAGAACCGATAATTGGGCATTCATTGGGCATAGAAAAATCTCCAACGGTATGCCTATTACCTGCGTGGAAAAATTCTCAGTTGATTCGTCAATCAAATTTTATTGCTGATGTCAATTGATGCCTTAGAATAAAAAGGTTGTCAAGAATCACGATATCCGCTATCATGGCTGTTCCCAAGAAGAAAACATCCAAATCCAAACGAGACAAACGCCGCGCTACCTGGAGACATAAGGCCGCTGTTGAAGCTCAAAAAGCTATCTCTCTCGGCAAGTCAATTTTGTCTGGACGTTCTAGATTTGTCTATCCAACTGCTGAAGAAGAAGAGTCATAATCTCTCTCTCTATCAGCAAAAGCACAAACCGCGCAGCGATGGGAGTGCTTTTTCGTTGCTTCTCTCATCGCATAAACTACCAACCACTAGATGGTGGGCGTTATAGCTGATGTTTCCAGGAGGTAATTGATGAAATTTTTTCATAAACCAAGTCAAGAAGAAAGTGGACGAGTTCCTCCTGGCCAACATTTAGCTAAAGGTTTTCCTGTTTTAACTTACGGTGCAGATCCCGAAGTTAGTATTGAAGAATAGGAGTTTCGCGTTTGGGCTTTAGCAAAACCTACGGTATTTTTTAAATGGTCAGATTTTTTAGCACTACCTCAAAATGAATTTACAGCAGATTTCCATTGTGTTACCCGTTGGTCAAAACTTGATGTTAAATGGACTGGCGTGAAGGTGAGAGATTTTATGAGTTTGCTGGCAGTAGAACCAAAAGCAGCTCATATAATGGAAAATTGTTATGGTGGTTACACAACAAATATCTCTTTCACGCACTTTTTAAGAGAAGAAAATTTCTGTGCTATTTCGCTCTTTGGTGAACCATTACCAATAGAAAATAGTGGTCCCATGGGGCTATTTAATCCCCACCTCTATGCTTGGGAAAGTGCTAAATGGATTAATAGTTTAGAGTTTTTAGGAAAGGAAGAATTGGGTTTTTGGGAACGGAATAGTTATCACCATCGCGGTGAACCTTAGGCTAAGGAAAGTTACAGTAGTTAAAAATTTTAAATTGTAGGAATTCAGGAGTCAGAAGTCAGGAGTGAGGAGTCAGAATTTTTAAAAAATGGGTTAGTGATCAAATAGGTATTTTTGGTGTTCGGCTGAAACAGCCGACTGCTGACTTTAAATTTAAAATTTGATGCCCAAGTCCCATAATTTCGATCAAAATTAGGGATCTTTTTTTTTACTTTAATGACCGAAAATATAGTGTGGGGAAAGAAGATAATTTGCGAATAGATGATTGGGTTATTTACAAGTTCAAAAAGAATAACATCCAATAAGAGTAAGCCACACAATAAATGATCCTGTCTTGTCAATGAGTGTTCCGACGGGATACATAATGACATTGGGTATTTCTTTTTGTGGAGTTCTCTGAATCCTCAAAAATCTTTCCTACAAGATGTTTCAAGCACCAATGATTTTCTTTAACAGAGGTAGTTTACCCTGATAGGGGGCATAACGCCAATTAATATCGAGACGGAAAGTGTTTTTCAAGACACTTTTGTAATGGGAAAAGGTGTCAAAACTGGCCTTACCATGATAGCTACCAATCCCACTATCACCAACTCCACCAAATGGTAATGAAGAAACTGCTACTTGCATTACTGTGTCATTGATACACATACTACCAGATGAAGTTGCTTGTAAGATTTGCTGTTGTAGGTTTTTATTGTCGGAAAATAGATATAAAGCTAAAGGTTTGGGTTTGGAATTAATCACACTAATGGCTTCATCGATCTCTGTATATTCAATGATTGGCAGAATAGGACCAAAAATTTCCTCTTCCATGACAGGATCTGCTAAGGAAATATGATCAAGTAATGTGGGAGCAATATAAAGTTCTTCTGGATTGGTTTCTCCACCAGCAATAATTTCACCACATTGGAGAAATTTTGCTAATCTATCAAAGTGTTTTTTACTAATAATTCTGGCAAAATCAGGACTGGTTGCTGGGTTATCTCCATAAAATTCTTGCAGACATTTTTTTATACGACTGACTAAATATGGTTTAATTTTTTTATTAACTAATAGATAGTCAGGTGCAATACAAGTTTGTCCAGCATTAATAAATTTACCCCATGTAATGCGTTTGATGGTGTGTTCAAGATTGATTTCTGTATCGACTATACAAGGAGTTTTACCACCTAGTTCTAAGGTTACTGGGGTGAGATGTTTTGCGGCTGCTTCCATGACGATTTTACCGATGGCTGTACCACCTGTAAAGAAGATGTGATCAAATTTTTCTGCTAGTAATTGTTGGCTGGTTTCTACTCCTCCTTGTAAAACTGTAATATATTCTGATGGGAAATATTCACTAATTAGTTGAGATGCTAATCTCGAGGTGTGGGGTGCAAGTTCTGAAGGTTTGATAATTGAACAATTCCCCGCTGTGATCGCACCGACTAAGGGAGATATAATCAACTGAAATGGATAGTTCCATGGTCCAATAATTAAGACCAATCCTAGTGGTTCAGGATAAATTTTGGCTGAGTAAGGAAATAAATCCCAAGAAACTGCTACCTTTTTCGGTTTAGTCCAATTACTAATATTTTTAATTGCATAATCTATTTCTTTAATAGAACCTATTTCTGTGGCATAACTTTCGAATTCTGGTTTGTTTAAATCTGCAGCTAAGGTTTTAATGATGGCTTCTTGATTTTCAGTAATTAGCTGTTTTAGTTTTTTAAGTTGTGTTAATCGAAAACCTACATCTTTAGTTTTACCTTTTTTAAAGAAATCACGTTGTTTATTGATAATTTCCATGTAGTTTTTTGATTGAAGAGTAATCATATTTTTACCCTAAAACAAGGATGAGATTATTTTTGATGATATATAATAGCATAAATTATTTCTAATTAGGAATTAACCTTTGGTAATAAAGGTAAATGAACTATAAAATACTGGCTTTACCTAATTTAGAGTTAACGCTAATTTAACCTTGATATGCTTCGACAATGCGACGTGATATATACAGTCCTAAACCGCTAACAGAATGGTTGTGATAACCTTGATAAAATCGTTGAAATAAAGTCGATTGTTATTCTGGTGGAATAGCTATACTGGTGTCTTCTATTTCAATGATCAGATTATGGTTAACATTAATTGTGTAGTTGAGACGAAGAGTGATCGAATAGGAATTTATAAATTTGATGCCGTTACCAATGAGGTTAGTAAATAGATGATGTGATTCTAAGCGCTCGCCTAACGGGACGTAAACAAAAATCAAGCCCAAATGTAGCCCAGACTGGCTTGCTCAGAAGTAAATACGTTCGGATTTAAGTTGAACCAATCAATCAATAGAAAAGATATGGCTGTTCTAAACGCTTCTAAAGCTGCAGTAAAATTATTCAGAGGTTTCTTGGCCCACCTTGGTCTTAATCCTCCAGTCCACTGATGGCAAAGAATAAAAGTGTAGGCACAGAAAACCAAAATAAAATGGCGCAGTCAACTGCTTTTATCTCCAACTTGATATTCTTTAAGTCCTAACCATCCCTTGGCTTCCCTGTAAAGAACTTCTACCCAATTTCTTTGAGAATATGTATCAACTATCCATTGGGGTGTGACAATTGATGAAGAAACATTGGTCATAAAGTAGTCAATATCAGTGGGTTGAGAGAAATTAGAAGCCTTGATGACGATAGCAATATTCACCTTTCCACTTAAGGCTGATATTTCTACTTCTTTAGTTACTACCCATAATGTTTTGGACTTATCTAACTCCAGTTGAATTTCTCTAAAAGTCTCTTGGGGTAAACTTTGTGCTAATTCATCTAACCTAATTATTTGTGGACTATCCTCTTGGTCACTGGCAAGGACTTTGGGATTTTTAGCTAATCCTCCTCAATACTTTCAGTTCCGATTTTCTATCCTTAATAAGGAAGACCTATTGTGGCCATATCCAGCATCTATAATTACTATTCCTGGTTGATAACCACGGCTTAAGGTCAGATCTATTAATTTAATTCCTAACTCAGGTTTATTCTCAAATCGAGGGTCTTGTTTCCCTTTGGGTCAAGAATCACCGTGGTGATATAACTCATATATCTAATGGTAAGCTTTTACTGCCATCATTATAGACGTATGTGTTGTTACTACTACTATTCCAGTATCCCTTTTCCCAATTTCTCTAATATATTTTCTTCCTACTCCATCCCTAAAATTCCCCCTTTTTCTATGGTCATAATCATCAATTATTAAGCTCAGTCCTCTGGTGATTCTCCTCTGACTACACTTGTTCATAATCTCTAACCGATGCTCATTGACTTGGGAACTGGACCAAGGTGCTTCATTTAAAACGTGGTGTAATCGCTGCTACGTCACCCCTAGGGCATTCTCTGCCATTTGAAATAGGTTTTTTCTCTCACTTTCACCCAATCATCCCCCTAAATCATGTCTCAACTCTCTTTTTTACCATTGATGAGTAAATACACCATCAAACCTTTGACACCATCTTTCAAACCATGGTGCCATTGCTGAGGCAGTGGTTTATTTCATCAGCTTCTTTTAAAGTGAAAGCTACACCGAAACCGCACCATACTCCTTTTTACTCTTAACTTTTGTTTAAGTCCCGCTATGATAGTTTTGCTGTTTCAATCATCAGAAAGATCCAGATTGATAGCTAGTGATTTTCTTGAGCTAGGGGGTCTAATTCTCCAGACATTTCCTGAAGTAATTGCCTAATATCCACTAGTTGAAATATGAGAGTTCTGCGTCCTGCTTCAAAACGATAAACTTCTAATAATAGACCTGTCAGGAAAATTAACTTGGTGTGAAAAAAATGGTAGAAGGGAATTTTGAGGGTGTACCAAAAGGAAAAATCCACTAAATTAACTATATTCAAGAACATCCACATAGTATAAAAGAAATACTGGGAATAACTAACCATCAGTTTTAAGACTTGTTAGCCCAAGGTGAAATGCACCATAAGGAACTTCAAGGTGACATAGAAAGTAAAAACATAGGTATAAATCAGAAAGGAGGAGAGGGAAAGGGAAACTAGAGATAAAACAACAGGTATGTCTATGCTTGTTCTATTGGAGGAAAATGCCAACATTTGAGGTTTTAGGTTTGCATTTCGGTATATGGAAAACGGAAGCAAAGGACACATTTTATTACTGGCTAGAGATATTACGAGATGTTTTCCCTCCTAGTGTCCTTGAACAGGTAGAAAAACATGATAGCGATTATGCCATGGTGACTCAGAACAAAAGGCAGGAAACAAAGAGTTTTCCACCAAGGGTATTTTTGTTGAACAGGTCATTAGACTTGTAAAAACATTCCGGGTACCTCAATAAAGATCTCCCCTGGATTCCCCAATTTACTCACAAGTAATTCTTAGGATTTGTGGTTTAGTCACATTAGGAATTGGTTCATGAGTGTTGCCCATTTCATAAATGTTATGGATATGAGGTCAGTTATGAATTTGTCATCAACATCTTCATGGATAGGAACTATCCGTAACTATTCCCAACCCTGATTTTTCCCTTGGCTCTTTCCTAATCTTAACACTATGGAAAGCTAGACACATACTCCTTTCTAAATTTTTGGACCTCTATATTCTATTCTCCTCTTCCTCTTTGCGTCTTTGCACGAAACAAAAAACGGTGGGTCCGGGATTAGTTCTCCTAGCGTGCCGAAGACATACCTGCTAACCTCTTTCGAGATATAATCCGAGCACCCTACATTCATCGGTCTCAAAGGCAAGTTGCGAATAAGGGAAACCCGGTAAAACAATTCAAAATGAAAAATTTAAAATGAGGAATAAGGTCAATAAATCGACCTTTTCAGGCAATTTTTGAAATCAAGGACTATGGGTTTTACACCTTTCAAGGCTCTACCAAACTGAGCTATCCCCGCAGGAAAACTCAAAGGTTAGAGTTTAGAAAAAATAATTTCAAATCCAAAATCTAAAATTAATTTGGGTGTAGCAAAGCAGGAAGTTAGTCTGTATCTCCGGGAGTTTTAACTAAGGGCATTTTAATTTACAACATTGCAATAACCCTTGATAGGTTGGCCTAAGAATACAAGGTGGGTGCTCTAGCATTTGAGCTATCCACTACATTTAAAAGCTAGCTTCTTTGTGAATCTTTATTGTAAGCTACTGTAGCATACGTATTTTTTAGTTACCAAGTGGGTAGGGAAAAATTCCTGATGTTGTTTTCATATATCACTTTTTCCCTATTTTAAGTAGCTTTTGCCAAATAGTTTGCCGCCATTTTGCCAATGGATACAAAAAAACGTCCCAATTTTTGCCAAGATAATAATATTATTTTGCAAAAATTCACTTGGCATAAATTCACCATGAGTGAAAAAACCATAGAAAATTACGGCAAAAGCTTTCTTGTTCTAATTTTGCCGATATCATTTTTGATTGTTTTCCTCGTCAACACCTGGAGAATTTTACTGCTAGTCTTATTGTTGGTGATGGGTTTAAACCTTTGGCAGCAAAATAGATGGGAAAAGTGGTGTGAGCAAGTAAACCCGCTTTTTTATCAGTTGATTCAGGAAAACCAAGGAAAGATTACACCGATTGATTTGGCACTAAAGGGTAATTTTTCTGGGAATGAGGCAAAACGCTACTTGGATCGAAAAGCAAAGGAATTTGGTGCTAGTTTGCTTGACTCTGAAAATGAGAGTCCATCCTACTACTTTATAAATGCCAGTATTCTTAGCGACATACTTCATAGTAGTGACCCAGTGGAAAAACTTCCTCCTCGACCTGTAACTGCTGAGGTGCGATCACTTTTGGCTCCACCTCCACCCATCCCACAGGAAAAGCAAGAGGAGGAAGAAGCACTAGATGAATCCTTACCAGAAGTGACAGTTAAAGCTACTCATGAGGCACTCACAAAACAGCTGGAAGAACAGTTAGTTTTTGGCTCTCTAATTCAATCGGAACTAGCCAAGCGGCTGGGTGTTTATTCCAGCACTGTTTACAAACGACGTAATGATCCAGATTTTTCCGAATGGAGTCGCAGCCGTGACCCAGATGGGATTGCTTGGTCTTATTCTCGCAAGTCTAGGGAGTTTTTCCCTTTGGAAGAATAGGATGTAGGGATAAATCAATTCAAAATTCAAAATTAAAGAATAGATGTAATTTAATTACGAATTACGAATTACGAATTGACTGTTCCCACTGCTTCGCTGATGGAGGTTAAGCCGTTTTCTTCTAGTTTGGTCAACAAACCACTAAGAATGCGGCGTACCATCATCGGTCCTTCATAAATCCAGCCTGTATAAACTTGAATGAGACTGGCACCGGCTGTAATTTTTTCCCAGGCATCTTCAGGGGTGAAAATGCCACCAACGCCAATTATGGGGATTTGTCCTTGGGTTTGCTGGTAAATAAACCGGATGACTTCTGTGGAGCGATCGCATAATGGCGCACCACTAATTCCTCCGGCTTCTTCTTGAGGTGTTTTACCAGTTTTTTCAATTATTTGGGTTTTGAGTCCTTCTCGGCTGATAGTGGTGTTGGTGGCGATTAAACCAGCGAGTTTATAAGTTTGGGCAAGATTAATAATGTCAGTGATCGCATCCCATTCTAAATCCGGTGCTATCTTGACAAATAGTGGTTTCTGTAATTTGTTTTCCGTTTGTAATAAATCCAAGATATGACCGAGGACGGCCGCATTTTGGAGCGCTCGTAATCCTGGTGTATTAGGAGAAGACACATTAACAACAAAATAATCACCCAAATCTTTCAGCAATCGAAAGCTCTCCAGATAATCCTGTGCTGCTGCTGCTAAGGGTGTTATCTTAGATTTACCCAAATTTATGCCTATGGGTATTGACCGAGATTCTTCTTGATTACTAGATGTTAATCTCGCTGCCATTGCATACGCACCAGAATTATTAAAGCCCATGCGATTCAGGGCTGCTTTGTCTAAAGGTAAACGAAACAACCGGGGAGGAGGATTACCTGGTTGGGTATGATAAGTCACAGTACCTAATTCTGCAAAGCCAAAGCCAAAACTAGGCCAAACACTAGCACCAACTCCATCTTTATCAAAACCAGCGGCTAAACCTACAGGGTTAAGGAACTTTAGTCCAAACAAATTTTGTTCCAGACTTGTATCATATAAACATATAGACTGTTGCAGTCTAGATCTTAACCATCTAGCAGACGGATTATAGCTTGCTTGTGACAGCCAAATAAAACTACGTAGCGTTTGTTGGTGTAACCACTCTGGATCGGTTTTTACCAGAGTAAATAAAAAAGGACTGATTAATGCTTTATAAATATCCAAACTAGCTTAACATCTACCAATTATTACCATTATTATCTGATACCAAATCCAGGATTAAACCAAATTCTTTTCAGGGCATCTTCAATATATTACTACAACTTATGTCCATGGATAATCAGATGGGGCAGCCAAAAAAACCAATAGGCACCGAACAACAAATCCAGTCTTTGGGGAAAATTCCTCAGATACTGAGAGAGGAAAATGATATTGAAGTTCTGATTACAACGACAATTGCTTATCTAAGATAACAGTTTGACTACCAATTTATCTGGCTTGCTCTTTATTTATCACCAAGTAGGCAGAAAATTATATGGGAAGGCAGGAATTACACCAGATGGAGAGACAAGTTTTTTAACAAGATCCGTTTTACTCAATCCCGGAAATTTATTAACGCAAGTGGTTACAGAATTATGTCCTGTAAGTGTAACTAATTTGCGGGGAGAACTCCGCGTTCCTGAATGGCAAGAGGTAGCTGCTAAATATAATATCCAGGGGAAAATTATCTTACCCATTCGGTATAAAGACAATTGCTTAGGTGTGGTATTATTGGGTTCACAACAGTGGGGATATTTACTGGCTGGAGACACAAGAGCAAAACTCTTGATAGTGATAGGTGAACTGGGGGTAGTGCTGGAGCAAAATCAAAAGGAAAACAATCTGTAAAACAACCCCAATAATTCTACCACGGAGTTATTACTAAAACTAGTAGAAAATTTACGATCCTCCGACCAACTCAATAAAAAGCTAGAAGCGTTAGTAGACGCAACCCATCAATTTATCTCTCCCACTCGCACAAATACCTACTGGTTTGAAAGGGAAGGACACTATTTTTGGTGTCGCATGGGCAGTCAATTGGTAAATATAGGTAGGGATTGCACTGTTATGCCTGCTGATGCAGGCATAACAGTGCAAGAGTTAGGCGATGTGTATTATGCTTTAGCGGTTAACCAACTAGTCTGGATCAGTGAATCCAGCAGTTCCCTGAAAAGCCATGCCCAAGGTAAACTGTTACAACGGTTAGGAGTCCTTTCTTTCCTAGCAGCTCCTATCATCTGGCAAAAAGACTTACTTGGCTTTGTGGCTGTAGAAATCACCAACCCACGAATTTGGAACCAAGCAGATCAAAATTTTATTCAAGGTGTCGCTGCGTTACTCTCCTTAAGAGTTCCCACAGACAAAATAGAAACTACTATCAAGCAAATTCAACAAAGTTACCAACTAACGCTCAAATTTGCCCAAGCAGTATATCAAGAGCAAGATTTACAATAAACCTTGCATCCTTGTTCTACAGGACTTTTAGAACAACTAGTGGCAACGCGATTTTTGCTGTTAGAGTATGATTATAATCAAGATATTTATCAAGTGATTTACCAAGGGGTATTAAATAATCGCCCCATTTGGAAATTTACCCCTACCCCTCTGTCAGAGATAGATTTTAATCTGTTGAAAAATGCCAAACAAGCGATAGATATTGAAGCCCTAGAACATGATCTACGTTTATTGAGTTGGCATAAACAGTTATTATAAAATGGTGTGCGATCACTTTTGATTTGCAACTGCATTCAAGGTCATAAACCTGACCTATTAATGATAATTACTCATAACAGTCATCGTGCTTGGACAACTCTGGAAAAACAATTATTGTGGGTAATCAGTCAGTATATTGGTGTTATCGTTCGGAATGGACAGCTCAATATTATCAGTCAAGAACAACAAAGAATCGCCAAAATTTTTAAAAAATACCCAAACATACTCATTCAATCTGAAACTGACACAACCGAGTCAAATGCTCTCACAGAAATAGCCACTGTTTTGCAATGTCCCCTCGCTATCATCCTCACCTGGAATCAAGGTCAGAATCGGGCGGAAATTATTTACGGTGTAACTACCAATTATCAATTTAGCGTTATTGCAGATGTACGGATTTTCATCAACAGAGATGTTCTCATTGAGTTGGCATTGGCACATCAGAGTTATTTGATTTTTCAAGGTTATGATTTGCCAGTAGAAACAAGGCAATGGTTAGCTATTCCTGACCGGAGTCGAGTATTTGTCATGGCATTACATAGTACAGATGATTCTGAGCCCACAGGTATAGTATTGATGGCAGATTATGGAGAAAAAGAATAGTCAGAACTTGGACTCAGTGCTACAGTAACTCTTATTACTCAATTAGCTTGGTGGCACAGTCAACAAAAAACCATTCAAAACCTCAAATTCAATACTGAAGAATTACGAGAACTCAACTGGTACAAACATGGTCGTCTAGAAGAAATTCATAGAATGTCAGGGTTGGTACTGGCTCAAATTCGTGATTTGGGTATTCCCAGCGATGAACTAACTCAAATGCGTTATAAGCTCGTCTTGCGGCAGTTAAATTACATTGCCAACTCAATGACAGGAGTCATCAAACAAGAGCAGTGGCAATTACATCTTAGTTGGGAAACTATGACAATTTGTGGTTTGTTAAAACGAGCCACTGAAAGAGTAGATGCTGTAGTTAAGCAGCAACAACTTTGGATAGGTGTACATGGTTTAGGAAAACCCCTAGAAGAAGTAGAATCACCCAAAAATACTTCCTCATCTGGAGAGCTAATCACTTCGCCTAGGCCATCTCCATTGGCTACAGCTGGCGACATTGTGAAGATTGAATTAGTTATCTATGAATTATTGGCTAATGCGTGTAAACCTTCTCCAATAGGTGACAGAGTTGATATTTGGTGTCGTCCCATAGATGAGCGATTACTGGAAATATCAATTATAGATAATGGCATTGTTGATCAACAGCTACTAGCAGAGCTAAATGATAATACATCCAATGATGTACTTGCTTCGTCGCATCTCAATCAACCACCAGGTTTGCATTTACTAATTTGTCGACAACTAATCAAGCAATTAGGAGGAGAATTACAGATATATCAGTTACGAGATACTCAAGTAGTCAGTCGTTTAATATTGCCTTTAGCACCTCATCATTGGGAAGGAAATACTTTAGGTAATACCTTGGGAAGGACTTCAGCCTCAATATTGAGCCAGGAGTAAGCTATGTTTTAAATACTTCATGCCAAAATCTAAAATCTAAAGTTTTTATGGGACGTACTCGTTCTAAATCTGACTTGCCTCAAAAAATTTGTCCAGTATGCTAACGCCCCTTCACTTGGCGGAAAAAATGGCAAGATTGTTGGGATGAAGTTAAATACTGCTCAGAACGTTACCGTCGTTGTCCTTCTGAAGCTAAAGGGGATAGGTGAATTTTTATTGTTGACTGAGAAAATAATTGACAGTTGACAATTGATAACTGATAACTGTTAAAGCTACACAAAAACAAATAGATGAAGTTACAGGTACAACCTAAGTTAATTATTCATGGTGGGGCTGGTAGTTCTCTCCAAGGTAAGGGAGGATTGGAGACTGTAAGGCGATCGCTCCATGCTGTAATAGAGGAAGTCTATTCACTCTTGGTGACAGGTGTAAGCGCTTCCGAGGCTGTAGTCCGGGGTTGTCAAATGTTGGAAGATAACCCCCATTTTAATGCTGGTACTGGTTCTGTTTTACAATCTGATGCTCAAATCCGTATGAGTGCTTCTCTGATGGATGGTACATCAAGGCGGTTTAGTGGTGTGATTAATGTTTCACGGGTGAAAAATCCGATTGAAATGGCGCTATTTCTGCAAAACTCACCAGATAGGGTATTGTCTGATTTTGGTTCAGCGGAGTTAGCGCGAGAGTTACAAGTTCCCAGTTACAATCCTTTAACTGATTTGCGGCTGAAGGAGTGGATACAAGAACGGGACGATAATTTTAAAAGGACTATGGCTGGCGTAGTTGCAGAACCAGAAATGGCAGAAAGTTCTAATGCGGGACGGGGTACGATTGGTGTGGTGGCTTTAGATGGCTATGGTAAATTAGCGGCTGGTACTTCCACTGGTGGTAAAGGCTTTGAGCGCATTGGACGAGTAAGTGATTCTGCTATGCCAGCGGGAAATTATGCCACTAGTTATGCTGGTGTAAGTTGTACTGGCATTGGTGAAGACATTATTGATGAGTGTTTAGCAGCCAAGATTGTCATCCGGGTTAGTGATGGAATGTCTTTGCAAAAGGCTATGTTGCGCTCATTCACTGAAGCTAGTAAGAATGAACGGGACTTGGGTGCGATAGCTCTTGATGCCACTGGCGCGATATCCTATGGTAAAACCAGTGAAATATTGCTGGCTGCCTATCACAATGGTGATACCATCGGCGATACCTTGGAATGGAATGATGGGGAATTGATTGGCTATTGTTGAGGAGGATTTTTTTAACGCCTCATCTTGAGACTTGAGACTCTGCAAAAGAAAAACCCCTACTAACTTAGCCAATGTAGGGGTTTTTCACTATTTTTAACAATTTTAATCCTCTTTCTTAGCTTTATCCCGTGTTACCGGGACGTAAACAAGAATCAAGCCCAAATGTAGGCCAAACTAGCTTGATAAGAAGGAAACACGTCCGGATTCAAGTTGAACCAATCAATCAATAGAAAAGATATAGCTGTTCTCAACGCTTCTAAAGCTTCAGTAAAGTATTCAAAGGTTTCTTAGCCCACCTTGGTCTTAATCCTCCAGTCCACTGATGGCAAAGAATAAAAGTGTAGGCACAGAAAACCAAAATAAAATGGCGCAGTTAACTGCTTTTATCTCCAACTTGATATTCTTTGAGTCCTAACCATCCCTTGGGTTCTCTGTAAACAACTTCTACCCAATTTCTTTGAGAATATGTATCAACTATCCATTGGGGTGTGACAATTGATGAAGAAATATTGGTCATAAAGTAGTCAATATCAGTGGCTTGAGAGAAAGTTGAAGCGTTGATGACGATAGCAATATTCCCCTTTCCAGTTAGTTAAGGGTGATATTTCTACTTCTTTAGTTACTACCCATAATGTTTTGGGTTTATCTAACTCCAGTTCAATTTCTGTAAAAGCCTCTTGGGGTAAACTTTGTACTAATTCATCTTGGGGTAAACTTTGTACTAATTCATCTAACCTAATTATTTGTGGACTATCCTCTTGGTCACTGGCAAGGACTTTAGGATTTTTACCTAATCCTCCTAAATACTTTCAATTCCGATTTTCTATCTTTAATAAGAAAGATGTATTGTGGCCATATCCAGCATCTATAATTACTATTCCTGGTTGATAACCACGGCTTAACGTCAGATCTATTAATTTAATTCCTTAAAGTTAGATCTATTAATTTAATTCCTAACTCAGGTTTATTCTCAAATAGAGGGTCTTGTTTCCCTTTGAGTAAAGAATCCACCATGGTGATATAACTCTATATCTAATGGTAAGCTTTTACTGGCATCATAATAGATGTATGTGTTGTTACTACTACTATTCCAGTATCCCTTTTCCCAATTTCTCCAATATATTTTCTTCCTACTCCATCCCTAAAATTCCCCCTTTTTCTATGGTCATAATCATCAATTATTAAGCTAAATCCTCTGGTGATTCTCCTCTGACTATACTTGTTCATAATCTCTAACTGACGGTCATTGACTTGGGAACTGGACCAAGGTGCTTCAGTTAAAACGTGGTGTAATCGGTGGTAGGTCACCCCTAGGGCATTCTCTGCCATTTGAAATAGGTTTTTTCTCTCACTTTCACCCAATCATCCCCCTAAATAATGTCTAAACTCTCTTTTTTCCCCTTGATGAGTAAATACATCATCAACTCTTTAACACCATCTTTCAAACCATGGTGCCATTGCTGCGCCAGTGGTTTCTTTCATCAGCTTCTTTTAACGTGAAAGCTACACCGAAACCGCACCATACTCCTTTTTACTCTTAACTTTTGTTTAAGTACCGTTAACAACATATAACCACTCAAGACACTTCCTAACAGCTTTGCTTGTAGGGGTATAGGAGAAAACACAGCAGTAGAAGTAGCACAGGAAAACTTGATTCAAAGACTACAATTACCTAAACAGGCTGCTTTATCAGCACTAGGAGAAATTTTAAACCAATTGGTGAATTTATATCTAATCGATATTTATTAAAGTTGCTCTTGGGTATTTTACTATTAGATAGTGATTGGGAGGAAATAGCTGTAGCTGGTGCAAATTCAGTACGAGAACAGGTAATTTATCAAGTAAGTAGTAATCAAATTTTTGCATAAAAAGGTGCGTTAGTAACGCACCCTACAAAACGTCAACTTTCAGCTTTTCTCTTCCAACCTGGTTTCACTACTTGACGACTCCGCGCAATTACTAAAGCATCATTCTCTACATCTTCTGTCACCGTTGAACCTGCGGCTATGTACACATCATTACCCACAGTAATAGGTGCAACTAAAACACTATTAGAACCAGTTTTGGTGCGATCACCTATCCTGGTTCTATGTTTCTTCACACCATCATAATTAGCGGTAATGGTTCCCGCACCGATATTTACCTGAGTTCCCGCTGTGGTGTCACCCAGATATGAGAGGTGTGCTACATTAGTGCGATTACCTAATTCTGTATTTTTCAACTCCACAAAATTACCAATTCTACAATTAGCACCCACTTCAGCATGGCCACGCAAATGAGCATAGGGTCCAATTTTCGTTCCTGCTTCCACAAAACTATCTGTAACTACAGAATATTGAACAGCCACATTTTCACCCAATTGGCTATTTTCAATTAAACTCCCAGGGCCAATACGACTACCAGATTGAATCACCGTTTTACCCCGCAAATGGGTTTGAGGTTCAATAATCACATCTGGTTGTAACTCTACCGTTTCATCAATGGTAATACTTGCAGGATTAATTAGCGTCACACCTGCCATAAGCCATTTTTCCTTAATGCGTCTTTGCAAGATATCGTAAGCTGTTGCTAATTGCAATCTATCATTAATTCCCAGAATTTCCTGGTCATCTTCCACATCTACAGCCATCACTTTTCCAACTTGAGTAACAGCATCTGTAAGATAATATTCTTTTTGGGCATTATTAGCTTCTAAATGAGGTAGAAATTTTGCTAAATCCGACCAACGGAAACAGTAAATCCCCGCATTTACACGGTTATTTTCTCTTTGATTAGGAGTGCAATCTTTATCCTCAACTATTTTTCGTACAATACCTTCACTGGTACGGAAAACCCTTCCATAACCTTTAGGATTTGATAATTGTGCAGAGAGAATAGTACAGTAATTTTGATTTTCTTGGTGAATTTGTAAAAGATTTTTCAAAGTTTCAGTCTGTAACAAAGGCACATCACCATTTAAAATCAATAAATCCCCAGTGTAACCTTCTAAATGAGGAAGTAATTGTTGGATAGCGTGACCTGTACCTAATTGTACAGTCTGTTCCACAAACTCCACTTCAGAAATTTTAGTCAAAGCAGTTTTCACTTCTTCAGACTGATATCCAACAATGACTAACCTGCGTGCAGGTGAAAGAGGTTCAACACTTTCAATAACACGCTCAACTAAGGATTTTCCACCCAAAGAATGTAAAACTTTAGGTAGATTAGATTTCATTCTTGTGCCTTTTCCTGCGGCGAGAATTGCTACAACAACCATAATTAACTATCACTAAGTTTCAATGAGCAATGTTTTTAGTATTTTCAGATTCAGCCTTAAATCATATCAGTTAATCCCATCTTTTTCTCCATGGCGAAGTAGGTTCTAGAGAAGATGGTTGTTGTTCTTGTTGTCGTCGGTTAATTATTACCTCAGTATTATCACTTAATATAGGAGCACGGTAAGGAACAGCCGCACGAGTTTGTAAATGTTCTGTTTCTGCTAGTGAAATAGGATAAATCTCCGTCATGTTTTTTCCCCATCTTGCGGATATGCGGCTATTGTACCAGGAGTGCGTCTTCCCACTGGTGTGGTAGAACCTATTATCAACCCAGCAGATAAAAGTACAGTGCGTACAGCAGCAGCACAGGAATAAGTAGCTAATAAACCGTCTGGATGTAAACAGAAGGCTAATGGTTGTATAAATTCTATAGTCCATAATTGTGGACATTGCTGAGGTGAAAATGGATCTATAAAAATAGCATCCGCTTAAAAAGCAGATTTACGTACTTCCTGAATAGATTTTTTAGCATCACCTATTAATAACTTGGCTTGTAGGCGATTTGTTTGCAAATAGTGTTTAAACGCCAGTTCGGTCAAAATTTTCCTATACTGGTCATCGCAATTATTAAATATATTTTGCCTAATCGCTGCTTTGGGAACTTCTGGATTTAGTTCTAAACCAATAAGTTCCACAACACAAGCAGAATTTTCTTGCCAAATTACCTCCAAGGCTGCGGCTGTGTTGTATCCTAGACCATAACAAACATCTAAAATTCTGACTATTCCGTTTTTGGCTACTGTCTGTACTTGAGTGGAAAGTGCAAACTTTAGATAACTCTCTTGTTTTGCTCCATAATGACTGTGAAAAGCTTGATTAAATTCTTGAGAAAAGAAGGTAAATGAAGCATCTTGTGTTTGTTGAGGTGTAAAATTATCTGTATCTAACATTTTCCATATTAAAAATACACTCATGACTAATCATCAATTTGTTGTCTCTTCCCAATGGCTATTTGCACATCTTAATGATCCCCAGGTTCTGATTGTTGATTGTCGTTTTTCTTTGGCTGATTCACAATTAGGACAAAAGCAATATCAAGCAAGTCATATTTCTCATTCTTACTATTTAGATTTAAGTCTAGATTTATCTAGTCCTATGGGAGAAAATGGGGGAAGACATCCTTTACCTGATATCAATAATTTAGCTAATAAATTAGCGAATATCGGGGTTAATTCACAAAGAACTTTGGTAGTCGCCTATGATGATTCACGCTTTGCTTTTGCATCTCGTCTGTGGTGGTTATTGCGCTATTTAGGACATGACCATGTAGCTGTTTTAGATGGTGGCTTTGGTGGTTGGCAAAAAGCTGGTTATCCTGTTTCTCAAGTGACTCCAGTACCGAAGAAGGGAATTTTAACACCTCATTTAAGAACTGGAAAAGTCGTAGATTATACTTATGTTAAAAATTTCAAAGATATTCCAGATATAGTTTTAGTAGATTCTAGGGAGTGTGATCGCTATCGTGGAGAACGAGAACCCATTGATAAAATTGCTGGACATATTCCCGGTGCTGTAAACTATCCCTGGCAAGAAGTTACCGATGCTTCCGGTTTCTTACTTCCCCAGTTAGAACAGCGTCAAAGATGGGAACAGCTAGAAGCAAATAAAGAGATTTTAGTTTACTGTGGTTCTGGTGTTACAGCTTGTGTAAATTTACTTTCTTTAGAAATAGCTGGCATTTCCACAGGTAAGCTTTATGCTGGTAGTTGGAGTGATTGGATTAGTCATTAGTAATAGAGAATTAGGGATAAATAAGTTAAAAATTAAAACTTAAAGAAACTCCTGAACTCCTTCTTTTGATAGCTGAATTCTCACAAATTGAAACCCAGAATTTCTGCATAAATTATACGAGCAATATTTCCTGAAACTTCTTCATGAAGACCAGTCGATTCGATGTCACGTAATTCTCCATCAATAAGTTCATAACAGGAGTTGTCCCCATACTCAATTAAGAATTGCTCGAATGTGATGACTTTGGTAGGGCTGTATGTCATAAATTCATATCGTTACAAGAGGTGGTTTTATTTTAAGGAAGCTTTCAACAAATTTCTTGTTTATTCATATGATTAAAATCTACCTATTTCAAATCGGGGATTAACACTGAAAAACCATCCTGAAAAATCAACATTGGGAGTGGTAGAACCACCAAAATCTGAACCACCCTGCAAATATATATTACTTGTGTCAGAAGCACGATAATCTAAATTTAATTAAATGTCCAAATACTC
The DNA here is from genome assembly GCF_000196515.1 of 'Nostoc azollae' 0708. NCBI lineage: Bacteria > Bacillati > Cyanobacteriota > Cyanophyceae > Nostocales > Nostocaceae > Trichormus > Trichormus azollae. The sequence goes on along the minus strand of NC_014248.1, from coordinate 2,435,771 downwards.
GGTGGAATTGGTCTTCTCTGTCCTGTTCGGTAAAGTCTTACAAATTCAACTGATAGTTAAGGCCCACCTGGAGAGGATTGTGTAAATTAGTGTCAGTCCAGAAGAAATTAAACTATCCTGGATTTTCCTATCATTTGTCGGGAAAATATTATTTGTCTGGAAATAACCCACATAACCCCGCAAATAGCCTATCGGTTGACACTGATATGCTGGTTTTTGTTGTGATGGAATTGGTATCTCTTCTAGCAGTCTTGGTCGTACTCGTAACCTCAATTCTTGTTCTTCATTTAATTCTTTAGCAGACTGTTCTGCTTATCCTTGTTGTTGAAAAATCTGGATCTGTGTCTCTTCATTATCATCCATTGAGTGTGGTGATTGTGGATTTAAAAGAGCTTCTCTTGATTGAGAAGATAACCTAGCAACACGATCAGTCGGAAATTCTAATTGCACTATGTCAGATTGCTGCTGAATATTTGCTGGTTCTATATTTGACGGTGTTCCTAGGAATTTTATGGATAAATGGCTAGGTTGCTGATTTGTATCTGCCAAAGCAAAATATGTTATATTTGACACTAAGTCGAGTTGAGAATTTTTTGTTTCTAATTGGGAAGTCCAGGCTGTTTTGATACTAGTGCAACACCATTTTCCACCACTAAAAGTCAATAAAATCGCCAACAACAAATTTTTTCCTATTTTGGGTTGTATCTTGTATGGTGTTGATTGCATTTGACAAACTTCAATATTATTGGTGAATGGCAGTTTTTGCTTACATCACCTTGCTCAACGGTCAGGTACACAGTCAAACTCTGTAACCCTTGTCCTGTGTACATTTTGTATATCTAGCTATGATAATGCAATAACCAAAGTGCTGTCAATCAGCATTTAGCTCTAAATAAGCAGTTATTAGATTATTGAAAGGAATAAATCTTGAACTTATCATTAACCTCAATTGTATATAAACGGATAGTATATTTTTTAGCTATTAAGTGTTTTATTTATTAAAATAGATGTAACAAGAAAATAAATAAGTTAATTAAAGGTGTTTGACTAAATAAGCTTGGTACAAATGTCATTAGATAGATAAATCTATTACCTCAAAGTCAACCAGTTTATAAACCGTTAAATGTAGAGAGATTCCCAATTATGTTGACTAAGTTTTTACCACTATTAGTACTAGGACTATGCGTATTTACAGTCCTATCACCAGCAAGTCCAGCAAATGCAATAACTTCTCTCACACAAGCGGAGATTCAGCAACTCCGTAATATGGTGGAGCTGATTCCCAAAGATAAATCTCAGAGCCAACCTGCACGGCAACTAGACACTATTACTCCTGCAGATGGTGTGTGTTGTATCTACTGGTCAAGCTTCCCTAGCGGATTTATGTTTTAATAATGGTTCTGTAGCGCGGATTGGTGAACAAGCCGTGTTTGAATTTTGGCCCCAAACGAGAGATTCCACACTCTATAACGGAACAGTTTTGCTACTCATTCCACCAGGCAGGGATCAAACACAGATTAATACACCAAATGCCGATGCTGCTATTCGCGGTTCGGCATTATTTGTTCGCTATAACCGAGAATCAGAGACTACTGTTATTGGTGAGCTGACAAATAGTCGTATTCAAGTGGTTAACAAGAAATCTTCCCAAAGTTTGGTTCTGCAAGCAGGAAAATTAATGGTTGTAGTTAAAGGCGAATTTCAAGGTTTATATGATTTTGACTTGAGACATTTCCATCAAAATAGCAATTTGGTGCGTGGCTTTGATTTGATTAAGCAAAATTCTTCTCCCTTACCAGATCCAGAATTAGCCAGTGTTCAAGCTCAAACCGCCGCAGCGGTAGTTACACAAAAACCTATCATGGGTCAGGGTGCAATTAAAAACCCATCTTTTCTACGGAGGAGTTCTCACGCCCGTGGTTCTAACAAGAACTCTAACAAGAACTATAACAAAAACTCCAATAATAGAGATTTTGGGCGAGAACAAAAACTTATCAACCGTCCTTTAAGAGACAATTTAGAAAGAGGCTCTAATGTGGGTAATCTTCGTGGACCATTTGATCTGTTTATCAGAAACGGAGACATCATCCGCGAAAATAGACGAAATAATAATCCTGGTCAAGGTCGTGGCAACCAGGTCCGTGGCAACCAAGTCTGTCCCAATCAAGGCTGTCCCAATCAAGGCGGTAGCAATAGCAACAATCAATGAAGCTAATTACAGATAGTTCATGCATATATCTTCAAGGTTTTGCGTCGATTCCTCAATCTACAAAAGCGAAGGATTTGTGCGATCGCTTTACCCAAATTCAGATCAAGCTGAAAGTTCCCGATTTAAATACTGGTGATTTTTCTCATCTGATAATTACCCGTCAAATCAATCAAGTAACCGCTGGATTTCCTGATCATTATGCACCTCTAACTCTGATTGATTTTAGTTTGGGTGGTTTAATATCTGCTGGCACAGCAAAACCCACAAGTGCAACGCCTGGTTTTGCTACCACCTGCTTTTGGGTTTTTATCCCACTGTTTGCCCAAGTTGGGATCAGAAAAGATCCAAAGTTGGTAGCAAGAACAATATCTCTTGGTGTATGACTATGGGGAAGGACGAGAATTACCTTTAAGGTATAATTTCGTCACAGATGCCGCCCAATACCAGGAATCCTTGTTACAACGTCCTCTTCCCACCTTGATTCTGCACGGTAAACAAGATGAAGTGATCCCTATTCAAGCTAGTCTGGACTTTGTGAGAGCAGGTCTTTGGGTAGAATTGATACAACTCGATAGTGAGCAGTCTTTGGGAAATGTTACAGCCCAGATTTGGCAGGCTATTCACTCATTTTGCCAACTGGGAAATGGTGATTAGGTGACAACTGATAACTTATAACTGACAAATTATGCTTCCATTTATTCGTTCCGATTTAGCTCAACTTACTGCTTATAAACCTCACCCTAGTAGTAATTCGACAGAACCACTTGCTATACAATTCGATCGGCTGGATACCAATGAAAGTTCTTATGATTTGCCACCAGAAATAAAAGAACAGTTAGCGTGGACTTTTCAACAAATTATCGAAAGCAATCGTTATCCTGATGGTGAACATGAAACACTAAAAGAAGCAATCGCTCAATATGTCAATGAGTCCGCTAGGTATTCATCCTGTGCTGTGACTACGGCTAATATTTCCGTTGGTAATGGTTCAGATGAACTGATTCGTTCTTTATTAATCGCCACTTGTTTGGGGGGTGAAGGTTCTGTTTTAGTTGCCAACCCCACTTTTTCCATGTACGCAATTTTGGCGCAAACTTTGGGTATTCCTGTGGTAAGTGTGGGTAGAGATGAAAGCAATTTTGAAATAGATTTAAAAGCTGCACAATCTGCTCTGGAAGAAACTCAAAATCCTCCTATTCGTGTGGTTTTCGTCGTTCACCCCAATTCCCCAACTGCTAATTGCTTAACTGCGGCAGAATTGACATGGTTGAAAAGTCTACCAGAAGAGATTTTGGTAGTTATTGATGAAGCTTACTTTGAATTTAGTCAAACTACCTTAGTTGGGGAATTAGCACAACATCCAAACTGGGTCGTGTTGCGGACTTTTTCTAAAGCTTTTCGGTTAGCAGCCATGCGAGTAGGTTATTGTGTCGGTCATCCTGATGCAATCTCCATCTTAGAAAAAGTCCGTCTCCCTTACAATGTACCACGTTTCTCAATTACTGCTGCTTTAATTGCTTTACAAAATCACCAACTTTTGCTTAGTTCTATTCCGGAAACCCTGAGTGAAAGAAGTCAACTTATTGCTGCTTTATCCCCACATCCAGCCTTGGAAATTAGAGCCAGTGACACTAATTTCATTTACCTCCGTCTCAAACCAAATGCTTTGCAATCTACAGAAGTTGCTTTAAAAAGCCTCAACCAAACACTCAAAAGTGAAGGTACTCTGATCAGATTACTTCCTGGGGGATTGCGAATTACTATAGGCACACCGACAGAAAACACTCGTACCCTCAAGCGATTGCAAATTGCTTTAGAAAACTTGGAATATTAACTATTCATCAAAAGCATCATCTAAATCACTGCCAAAATGTCGCACTATTGACACAGTTTGTGGCAGGACACCTACCAACATGGCAAAGGCCACATCTGGCAGTTCCGCAACAACTTCTGGAGGAAAATACTGTTCAAATTGATCGAGAATTTTCTGTACTCTCTGACTAGAAACAGAATTTTCTGTAATTTGTTTAATTAAGCGAATCCATTGTCTTCTGATTAGATAAGCCTTTTGACGATCATCATGAGCTTCAGGAGTTAATAAGGACAGATTGCCTATAGATATTACACATTGACAATCACTATCATAGTCTCCACCTACCACCGCTCCTGGCCCGGCAAACTCTGCATGATAGCGTTTGAACAGTATTAACCCATTCCGCTTGCGACTATTCACGATGAAAACTTCTCTATTATGCAGCGACGCAAGAATATCTGGTCTTTGCGATCGCTTAGTTCCATCTCGCATGGCAGGATTGTCCAAGAAACCAGTTTCAGGGCAATAATAAGTTGATACTATAGCAGCCTGATAGCGTTGGCGTTGTTCGCTATCCATGTTTTTTCAAACTTTTGACTAGAGCGGTAAGACTATGCACTTCAATATGTTCATAAACTAGCTGTTTAATTACATCAAAGCTGTGATGTTGATAGTATATTCAAAAATTTGGGAAAAACCCTAACTAAATTTATGACTAGATAAATAAATTTTGGTTCAACACAATTAGTGATCATATTCTATGGGATTTGCTCATATTTGTCTCCAACATATCCGGCTCTTTCTTAAAGTTTTCATAAAGATAAAATCTGCAATAAGAAGTTAATATGAGGAACACCATCATTCTCAATCCATCGACAGTAATCACATATCAACCCTCAGCAAAGGAGAAGGAAAATACTAATCGGATATATTTTAGACAAATTACTATGTGTTTAATCAGTTACTTAAACTTATCTTTACACCAAAGCAGGAATAAACCAACCATTCTAAATCTCTAAAAAACTGATGCTATAGCTATTCTTCATTTTTAATTCCGCCAGGCGGTACCATTAATTATTTCAAACGTTTATGCATAAAAATCTGCCGTGAAGGATTAAAAAAAAATTTATTCCAATCAGATTCAATTTCATGCACTCGATATCCAAGTTTAAAATAGAGTTTTCTGGCCTGATGGTTATTTTCCAAGACATGGAGATATAAATCATGAAATCCCCAATCTTGGCAAACTTGTTCACAGCTAGTGAGTAAACTGGAACCCAATCCATATCTACGATATTTTGGATCAACAGCTAAATTGGATAAATAAGGAAAACTCCTGTGAAAATTTGCCCAGGAATCGCTGAAACGTACACTCAGTTCAACCGTTCCTAATACTTGATTAGTTCCACTAATACTGTTATCAATAGCCACCAGACAAACCTGATGAGGTATCCTTGAAGCTAGACGATGCCTTAAATCTTCATAGATACCCAAACGGAATAAAGGGAACGCCCACCCCCACAACCCTTTTCGGGAATGAAAGCTTTCAGCAATTATTTGGGCAATACTATACAAATCAGCAGATGTAGCTACACGGATTTGGATTTGTCCAGAATCAGGAATGCTCGTATCTGTAACAGAGTGTTGGTAGTGTGGGTGAAAAAACCAGAATTTCAAAGCTAGTTAGTTATAGGTTGAATTTGATTGAAAAGATAATTTCCTTTAGTATACTTTTGTCACCAGTGTCGAAGGCATCAGCGATAATTTGGCACTGATGGGACAAAGGTTACTGCTTTTAGGTTACATGTTTTTTATTTCCCATGCTTAAGCTACCATGTACACACAAGTCTTAACTGTTTTCGTTTCAGCCTATTTCGCCCCCCTAAATCCCCCAATGATGAGGAACTTCGAAAATTCTTGTCCTCCCAGAATTGGGGGTTAGGGGGCGGTTCGGTGAGGGCTTGGCTAAATTCGCTCACTTGTGTGTACACCGTAGATACTTAAGAGGGATCAAGGTATTACGACAATGAAGATAAACAACCAGTTGATAGTGACGTACCTGGCATGAATACTAACAGTGTAGTAGAAACATCAAATACTTGTCCAATGACAATGATGCTCAAATCAGGTGTTCAAATATTCCAAATTGTGGTATAAAAGGCTCGTTATATCAGTGGTCTATCATAGGTATTGGTATAAGAATCTCTAGCCCTACTCAATCTTCAATTCTTGATTTCCCTGACACTACGACCTGTCTGAGTATTAGTTTTAATGCCTAAGTTTGAAACAGCTACTTGTTTAATAGTATACTTTAACTGGAAATGTGACTATTATATGTCTTATTCATAACTCCACCATAATCACGTTAAATAAAATTAACATGGAAGTGTTAGTACAACCGCTGGGATGGGAAAACTGAATAGACAGGTTCTTGGTGCTGTTTTATCAAAATGAGAGGGCGTTATGTAGTCTAAAAAGGTTATAAAAGGAGGTGGTAAAGAATTTATTCACTCAAAGTCAAGAAATATTTGGATTTCATATTGACTACACCCAACATACATCCGAAATTCGTAGTGACTAAGCACTCTTATACCAGGTCTTTCAATGCGAACAAATGAACTACTGAATCAAGGGCTGAAACCCACTGCCTCTCTAAATTACCAAATTAGGGCTTGAAGCTATCGATGTCATGAAGGGCGATCACAACATCAAATAAAGTCAAAGATTATGTCTTGAATTGAGCATTTTGTCGAAGACAACGTCTTAATGACGATAGGACAAGGATGAAGAGAGAAACGGAAAAATAGTACAAATGACCGCGTTAAAAGAGCTGGCACTCTTATACCTAGCAGTCATCTGTTCCAACAACTATTGGTCGAAATGGTCGAACCTTACCTGATTCAGAAAAATATTGACCTGATCAGATTATTCTTTACCCAACTGCCATTGCAGTAGGAAAGCGGTACATGATATCACAAGCAAACAGTAAGCCGAAAATTTTGGTCGTCGATGATGAACCAGACAACCTAGACTTGCTTTACCGCAGCTTCTATCGCGAGTATCAAGTGCTGAGGGCTAACTCTGGTCCTGCGGCGCTGGAATTGTTGGCACAAGAGGGAGACATAGCCGTGATCATCTCAGATCAGCGAATGCCAATGATGAGCGGTACAGAATTTTTAAGTCTCACAGCAACCCAGTACCCAGATATCATCCGTATTATTTTAACCGGCTACACTGATGTAGAAGATTTGGTGGAAGCTATTAACTCTGGCAAAGTATTTAAATATGTTACTAAACCTTGGGAAGCTGAAGAACTTAAAGCTGTAGTAAGACAGGCTTTGGATACACATAATGTTCTTAAAGCCAGAACCCGTGAACTCACTCGCACACTCCGTCGAGAATCCCTGCTTAATGCTGTCACTAATACCATTCGTAGTGCCTTAGACTATCGCCAGATATTACAAACCATCGTCGATACAGTTGGGCATATGTTGGAGGTAGATGTTTGCCTGTTGCGTCCCTTCCAAGATGACCAATTGGCAGATGAAGGATTTATTTATCAAAAACCTACTTCAGATTCTGATCAAAAACAAAATATATCTAGTCATGCAGATAGTGATCCTCAAACATCTCAATCTGATGATAAGCCTCTATCTGACAATCTCGAACCTATCACTCCTGTACCTCTTTTAGCTCAGACAGTGTGGGAAGCTAGTCAAGTAGAAGTGATTTATGATGTGACTGGTGATCATCGTATCCAAGATGATGCTGAACGCGCTGCGGCTTTTAGTGCTGCTAATATTTGTTCTACCTTGGTCGTGCCGCTTATTTGTCAACAAGAACTCAGTGCAGTGTTAGCCCTACATCAATGTCACCAAGGGCGTTGGTGGGAAGAAGAAGAGGTTCAGTTAGTATCATTGGTAGCGGATCAGGCTGCTTTAGCTTTGTCTCAGGCGTATGCTTATGAGCAATTAGAAGCTTTGGCAAATAGAGAAGCTTTAATTAATACAATTACGAGAGAGATTCGTTCTAGTTTAGACCCACAAGATATATTTGCAGCCATAACCCAAAGATTGGGACAAGCTTTACAAGTGGATGGCTGTGTTTTGTCTTTATGGACTCAGGAAGATGAATTTGTCGAATGTGTAGGCTTGTATGACAGTTCTAAAAATTTAGATAATTTTGAGGATAGTCGCTTTAGTAATAATAATCGCTCCTTAAATCAACACTTATCTCGGTCTCAATCGCCAGTTCAGAGAAATCCGATTTTACAGGAAATATTAAGAACACAAGAGCCTGTCGTTATTACTGATATTAATCACTCTTCCTCAGATGTGCAGGCGTTTGATTTACCACTGAAAATGCGCCCGCGATCACTCATGGTTGTTCCCCTGCTGATTGATGGCAAATGTATTGGTAGTATTACTTTACGAGAAGGTAATAAAATCCGTCGATGGCTGCCATCAGAGATTGAATTAGCCAAATCAGTAGCTGCCCAAGCGGCGATTGCAGTTCAACAATCACGCCTGTATCAAAAAACTCGTGAACAGGCGGAATGCCTAATAGAACTAGACAGACAAAAAACCGAATTTTTCCAAAATATCTCCCATGAATTTCGGACTCCTATCACTTTGATTCAAGGTCCCTTAGAATCAGTAGTGGCAATAGGAGAAGGCTTATCCCATGGCCAAAGTGAGATCGCGCTTCGTAATTCCCGCCGTCTTTTGCGACTAGTAAATCAACTACTCGATTTACAACGCTTAGATGCAGGCAGAATGCAGCCTAATTTCCGTCCTTGTGATATGCTCGAATTTGTCAGCCAAATAGTTGAATCATTTCGTATCTACTGCGAGAAAAAAGGGCTGGAAGTTGTCACCGATTTACTAGAATGTCCCATAGTCTACCTAGACATGGAAAAATTTGACAAAGTGCTTTACAACCTCTTGTCAAACGCCATGAAATTTACTCCCGACGGAGGAAAAATCAGCGTTAAACTTTTCAATGACGGGAATAGCTGTATATTGCAAATCCAAGATACAGGAATTGGTATTCTTCCTGAACAAATTCCCCACTTATTTGAGAGATTTCGTCAAGCAGAAGGCTTAGAAAACCGTACCTATGAAGGCAGTGGCTTGGGTTTATCCCTAGTTAAAGAATTAGTAGAGCTACACGGTGGCGAAGTCTCGGTACAATCAGTTTATGGAAAAGGCACTCAGTTTACCTTACGGTTGCTGACAGGCGCAGATCACTTACCTCAAAAACAGGTACTAGAAACACCCAGTGAACTGAATACAAGTCGTGCCACTGTGGAATTAGCCGGTTTAGAACAGTTGGAATCAACATTAGAAAACACAGAATTTATTACCAGAAAATTATCCAGTAATTTACAACCCACAGACTCTAATAGCACAGTTAATCCTACCCCAATAATCGGGCAATCAGTCCTAGTGGTGGATGATAACCCAGATATGCGTTCTTATGTAGCCGAAATTCTCGCTCACAGCGGCTATCAGATAATTACCGCTCGCAACGGATATGAAGGCTACAATATAGCACAAGGTGTTCGTCCTGATTTAATCATCACTGACTTAATGATGCCCTTGCTGACGGGAATAGAAATGATTCAAATGATCCGTAGCCAAGATCAAGTCCGAGGCATACCTATTATTCTACTGACTGCAAAAGTTGATGAAGAGACTCGTATTGAAGGAATAGAACATGGTGCTGATGCTTATTTAGGTAAACCATTTAATGATCGGGAACTTCTTGCAGAGGTGAGGAATCTTTTAGCCCTGAAGGAAAACGAAAAACGAGTCTTGGAATTAAACACCTACCTAACAGAATCGGTACTCAAACGCTTTTTGCCATCAGCACTGGTAAAGAAAGCTGCATCTGGTAGTTTGTCGCTAGATTTACGGCCAGAACCCCGCTTAGTTACAGTTTTGTTTAGTGACATTGTTGGGTTTACCCAGCTATCCAATACTCTCAGATCCCGAAAAGTCGCAGAAGTGCTAAATGAATATTTAGAAACCATGACCAAAGTTATTTTTAACAATGGGGGTACTGTCGATAAATTTATGGGAGATGCTATCTTAGCCTTGTATGGAGCGCCAGAAGAACTAACTCCGAATGAACAAGTACGTCGTGCTATAAATAGTGCCAGAGGAATGCAACACGCACTAATTCATTTAAATAGGCGTTGGCTAGAACAAGGTATATTTGAGACTGATGGGCGCAAAGGCGTGCAGTTCCGCTGTGGCATCCATCAAGGTACAGCAGTTGTGGGGATGTTTGGCAGTGATGAACGTGCTGACTATACAGCTATTGGTCCTAGTGTGAATATTGCAGCTAGGTTGCAAGCTGCTGCTGTACCTGGTAATATATTGGTTTCTGCGGCAGTGGCAGATTATTTGCAGGAAGAAGAAATTACTAAAGGTAGTCCCTTAGAACTTAAAGGAATAGATGAAACAGTTCTCACATTTGTAGTCACACCAGAACCAGTTACATAGCTAATAACTAAAATTCATACTGGAGAAGCATAAACAGTTAGCTTAATAAAATTGCTAAGTGATATCCAGTCTTAAATTTAAGAATGAAACCCTCAGTGACAGATAAATCCCTATTTGCCGCACCAAGCTCGAAGAGACATACTGATCCACCTTTTTTATGGATTACTGTATTTATAAGTTCAATTTCTCTACATTTATTAGTATTTTGGTTTTTACGCTCATCTGATGAATTTAAACCTTGGATTCCCCATTCTCATCAAGCCGAGATTGCTGTTGATTTGATAGATATTTCACCTCAACTAAAATCACAAAAACAATCAACAGCTACAACAACTGTTACACCAAAACTTTCCTCTTCAACTCAAAAGCCTGTAATAACATCTTTAGCAAAAACTGGGCCAACAACTACTGAAAAACCAGAAGATGGTGTTATTAATTCTGAGTTTAATGATCAACCTGTAAACTCCACATCTACACCAACAGAAACATCTACACCAACAGAAAACATCTACACCAACAGAAACATCTACACCAACAGAAACATCTACACCAACAGAAACATCTACACCAACAGAAACATCTACACCAACAGAAACATCTACACCAACAGAAACATCTACACCAACAGAAACATCTACACCAACAGAAACATCTACACCAACGGAAACACAAATTCCATTAGGTGAACTTCCCTGGAATCGTCGTGAAGAAGTGAGGTTAGGAAAGGGAACTATATTACCAGGTGGTTTGTCCCCAGGTTCTCCAACTTCAACTCCAGAAAATTCACCAACTTCAATTCCAGAAGACTCACCAACTTCAAAAGCAGGAGGTGTATTAGCTAGTGTTGACCCTATACTGAAGGATGAAGTAAATCAATTAATACAAGAAAAGAAATTAAGAGTTGATGGTTTACCTGATGTTCTGGCAGAATACCAAGGTAGTCGCACCAAAGAATTAGAAATTACTCTTCTCCCCAACGATTCTGGTCTGAAAGAAGCAAATATACTTGCTAGTTTGGTGATTGATAAAAATGGCAACTTTCAACAAGCAATGGTTATTAATATCGAACCGACAATACTAAGCAGTGAAACTAGCATATATGAACAAGCACTAAATAAAATCTTCAAGCAAGAGAGTTTTGTAGGTGCCTATAATGAGGATAGTTCACGACCAGAATTGAGTAATTTATATTTGCGGATTAGAATTGAGCCAATAAATTCTCAATAAAGGCTTGTAATTTAGGTAAGGCTATGCTATATTGAAGCATCTAGAAATTTGCGGGTGTAGTTTAGTGGTAAAACTTTAGCCTTCCAAGCTAATAATGCGGGTTCGATTCCCGCCACCCGCTTATCGGTAAAAGCGAATCTTGACCCTGATGAAGAAAAACTACGGTTTTCATCTTAGGCAGGGTTTATTTGCACTTCTGCTGAGATCGAATATACTGAATTTATACTGAGTTTATCTGGTCAAGAAATATAGAAAGTATCCAACTAGAACCGTATAGATCTATCCAAAAAGCACTGTGTCTTCTTCTAGTTCTTTGATTTTCACAAGGAGGACAAACATAAGATTGTTTTTCTTGTAAATCAAGTTTCTTGACCTTGTAACCATGCAGAAGTCATTGCCAAAGCAATCAATAAAATAAGGCATACAAGTCTATCGGGAGAATCTTGAGAACTGTCTAAGTTATAACCCCCAGTTTTACAGTTTTTAAAAGAGATAGCTTCAATTCCACAACTTTGACAATATATTTTGACTGCTGTTGATAGATCTGGCAGATTAGTTGATCAATACTAACGTTCTGGTTCTTACCTACGGCGATATTTCCATTTCGAATAAACCACTAAATTACAACGACCAAAACCTTGATTATTTTGTGTGAGATTGACGTTTTGATACAATCTGCGACATCCCGGATAAATTGGAATTGTACTTAGGGACGGTAGCATTTATTTTTGTGGTCTTGTTATTTTGATGAGACCATTCTTCTTTACCATCAAACTGCACCCCATAGATAGCCATCTAATAACCGCACACTCTTGTCAATAGGAACCTTTCTTTTTCAGAGGGTCTGTTGTTTGAAACCCTCTAAGGGTAATACTTTGATGGTTATTGTCACCCCCTCAACTCTTTATATTTACCCAAATCTACCGCTGATGTAAGCTTTTGTGTCTTCTTGTTGTGGATTGTTGAAAATTAATTCTGTCGGTGCGTATTCTACTAAATATCCTGTACGTCCACCTTTCTCTGAGGTTTTGACGTTAAAAAATGCTGTTTTATCAGCAACCCGTGCTGCTTGTTGCATATTGTGGGTAACGATAACAATAGTGTATTGTTCTTTGAGTTCGTGAATCATTTCTTCAACCCGCAAAGTGGAAATAGGATCAAGCGCAGAACATGGTTCATCCATGAGTATAACTTCTGGTTGAACTGCAATCGCTCTGGCAATACATAACCGTTGTTGTTGTCCACCAGATAGGGATAAACCACTTTGGTTCAGTTTATCTTTAACTTCATCCCACAAAGCTGCTTGTCGCAAACTCCTTTCTACCAATTCGTCCATGTTGCCTTTATAGCCATTAATTCTGACACCAAAAGCGATATTTTCTTTGATTGATTTTGGAAAAGGGTATGGTCTTTGAAAGACCATACCAATCCGACGACGTACTTCTACTGGATCAATATGTGGTGCATACAAATTATGATCGCCAAAAAAAACCTTCCCTTCAGCGCGAAATGTTTCAATCAAGTCATTAAGACGATTATAGCAGCGCAGTAATGTACTTTTACCACAACCAGACGGTCCAATAAAAGCTGTAACCTGATTTTTGGGGATATCTAGCCAAATATTTTGTACAGCTAAAAAGTTACCGTAGTAGATGTTGAGGTCTTCTGTACGTAAAACCACTTGTGTCCCATTCATTGTACTAGCGTTAATAGCCATAAATAGTTTAGGGATAAATTGTAAAGATGATTGATGTATTCTGTTGATGGAATATTGTTAAGCTTTTTGCCTGGTTGCCCAGCGAGCGATGATAGTTGTAATTAGAACCATCAAAACTAAAATTAAAGAAGCAGCCCAAGCCAATGACTGCCAATTTTTAAATGGTGAAATTGCAAAGTTGTAAACTAAAACAGCGAGAGAAGCCGTAGGTTTAAGTAAACCATTAGGCCAAAAAGAGGAAAAAAGCGCCGTAAATAGTAAAGGTGCAGTTTCTCCAGATGCTCTGGCGATTGCTAAAGTAGAACCAGTTACAATTGCAGGTAAGGCAGCTGGTAAAACTACCTGTGTAACGGTTTGCAATTTAGTAGCCCCTAACCCCACCGAAGCTTGTCGTAAATCTTGGGAAACCAACTGTAAAGCTTCGTCTGTGGTTCGCACAATAGTAGGTAACATCAAAATCGCCAAGGCAAACCCACCACCTAAAGCTGAGTAAGATCCTAACTTCAGGTTTACTAATGTCAAAACCACAATCCCGTAGGCAAATACACCAGCAATAATTGAGGGAACTCCACTCAGGACATTAGTGGCAAAGCGTACCCAGCGAGCAATTTTACCAGAGCTAAACTCTGTCAAATATATAGCTGTTAATACTCCAGTAGGGATACTGATCAAAGCACCAATACCAACCATGAGTAATGTTCCCAAAATAGCATTACCAAAGCCTCCACCCTGTCGGAAAGGTGCTGGAGGTAGTTGGGTAAATACATCTAGACTCAGACTGCTAAACCCTTTAAACAGTACATAAGAAAGCACAGCTAACAAAGGAACTAGCGCCAATACTCCACAGAAAAATGCCAAAACGGTCATTACCGTATTCAACAAGGTGCGGGGAGAATAAGGGGAGCGAGTCAAGCTGCTTTGGGGAAAATGAGAAGTCATCCGATTTTGGATTTTGGATTTTGGATTTTAAATTTTCGATTGACCCCACGGATAAATCCGAGGCTTGAGAATTTTTGACGTTCGTTCGTAAGCCTTAATTGAAAGATTTCGGCTTGATTATACGGTTTAATTTGTGGGCTTGTACCATTAAGGAATTACTAGTCATAATTCAAACTAATGTGGCAGTTAGCAGTCAGCTTTTGCTCACCCTTCTATATATAGGGATTTGAGAAGTTGAGCGTTTCTTAATTATCCAACTGCCCTAACTACAAACGCTTCACCCGGAGAACGATACACTCAGCCAGAATATTGACTACTAGTGTCAAGATAAACAGCACTAAAGCGGCATACATTAAAGCTGCTACTTGCAAACCACTAGCTTCAGAAAATTGATTAGCTAGTAGTGAAGAAATGGTATTTGACGGAGCCAACAAGGAAAAACTAATGCTGTTAGAATTACCAATTAACATGGTGACAGCCATAGTTTCACCCATTGCTCGGCCAAGTGCTAACATGACGGCGCTGACAATGCCAGAAAAAGCAGCAGGAATCAGAACTTGAAAAATTGTTTCCCAACGGGTTGCTCCCAGTCCCACAGATGCTTGTCGTAAACTAGGGGGAAGGGAGATTAAAGCATCGCGGGATATGGCAGTGATAATTGGCAAAGTCATAATTGCTAATATCACTCCTGCGGGTAACATTCCGGGACCTGTCGGTGCAGAACTAAAAAGTGGTATCCAGGCCAGATAACTATGTAGCCATTTTCCCAAATCATTTAAAATCGGGATTAAGACAAAAATGCCCCATACACCATAGACAACACTGGGAATAGCAGCTAATAGTTCTACCAAAAAGACCAATACCAAACGCACCTGAGAGGGGAGAAAATTCTCACTTAATAAAATAGCTGTACCAACGCCTATAGGCATAGCTAATAACAATCCAATAAAGGAACTGATTATAGTTCCATATA
Source organism: 'Nostoc azollae' 0708 (assembly GCF_000196515.1). NCBI lineage: Bacteria > Bacillati > Cyanobacteriota > Cyanophyceae > Nostocales > Nostocaceae > Trichormus > Trichormus azollae. The sequence goes on along the minus strand of NC_014248.1, from coordinate 2,420,384 downwards.
CTGCTGGCAATACTCCATATTCATCGTTAACGGGATTCCAACTGCTTTTAAATAAAAAGCTCACACCAAATTCTTGGATAGCAGGCCAAGCGCCAATAGTCACTTGTAAAGCAATCCATAATAGAGTACCAGCGATCGCTAGAGCAAAAATCCGTGTTAACCAAATGAAGCTCCGATCTAGAGATTTGTCAAGTTCAGAGCGTTTTTTAATTCTTGAAGGCAGATTCTGAAAATTGGTGGTCATGAATACTGACTGTAAAAATAAAATCACAAAAAATAGATTAGGGAACCAGACTTACTTAAATTCTTACTACTGCATTTTTTGCTTCTGATACAGTAACTAATCAGGGTTCCCAACTGATTAATTCAGAAATGTGGATAACCTAATATTTGAATTTTGCAGCTAAGTGCCACTGTGATATTACTTAGTGCCACTAGTAGCAGCAGCAACTGCAATTTTATAATCAGGACTGATTTGGTCAGCAGATGAAGCCACCTTAGCAATCACATTTGCTGGTAGAGGAACATAGCCTAATTCACCAGCGAGCTTTTGACCATCAGTTAAAGCATACTCGATCGCTGCTTCCATAGCTTTTGCTTTTACTGCATCAGGATATTTTTTATGGGCTAGAATCCAAGTATACGTGACAACAGGGTAAGAATCTGCACCTTCTGGATCGGAAATGAAAGCGCGGAGATTTTCTGGTAAGGTTACAGCCTCTAAAGTTTTAGATGCTGATTCTTCATTTGCCGTAATAAACTTACCACTCTTATTTTCCAAAGCAGCAATTTTCAAGTTACTTTGTTTAGCGTAGCCATATTCTATGTAACCAATTGCACCTTGAGTTTGTTGGATTTGGGCAGTAACACCTTCATTACCTTTACCACCAACTCCCACTGGCCATTTTACACTTTTGCCATCACCAACTTTAGTTTTCCATTCTCGACTAATGGCGCTGAGATGTTTTGAGAATACACCTGTAGTACCGCTGCCATCAGCACGATACACAACAGCTATGGGCAAATTGGGTAACTTGGCTTCAGGGTTAGCCTTTGCGATCGCCGGATCATTCCAAGACTTAACTTTACCCAGTAGAATATCAGCATAAACAGATCGTGGTAGTTTCAGAGCAGGAACATCCGGCAAGTTGTATGCTAGAACAATGCTACCAGCTGTTACAGGCAGTAAAAGTACACCCTTATTTTGTGGTATTTTGGCAATTTCTTCATCCTTCATTGCCACATCACTAGCACCAAAATCCACAGTACCTTTAGTAAATTGCTCAACCCCAGCACCGCTACCTACTGATTGATAGTTCACTTGCAAACTTGGATACTTTTTGTTCAACTCAGCAAACCAAGTTTGGTAAAGTGGTACAGGAAAAGATGCACCAGCACCAGTTAAGGTAACACTTCCACCCAACTCCAATTTAGCAGGGCTAGAATCGGTAGTATTTTGAGTCCTTCCTGTAGTTTCATTTGTAGCAGCATTGTTAGGGTTTGAACCACCACCACAAGCAGCTAAACCTAGTGTCAGTGTTAATATGGAAATTAAATTTTTTATGCGAGTATTCTTACCAGAAATATTACGTAATAGCATTGCTGTCCAAATTTTGTAGGTTGCCAGATGAGCGCCTCTAACATACCTCTCAATGTTTAATCTCAGGTAAATAAAAGGTTAACAAGCCAAGAATCCTGTATTATTACTCAGAAGCCGTGAAAATTGATGCCATACTAGACTGAAAAATACAGCAGAAAACAGGATTAAAACTCCCTTGATATAGAGTTTGTGATTTACTGAAAATTAAGGACAGAACGTAGTATAATTTCCACCTTAACCAGAGGGTGTTCCGAATTGTGGATTTTGGATTTCGGATTGATAGATGCCAAGGATAAATCGAGGAGCTTGTAGCATGAGGGAATTATTGGTCATAGATTCTATAGCTAATTGCCCCTATAACCCTTATAACCCTAGAAAACAAGCATCTCTACCTGACTTTTCATCCTTCGCTTATACTGGTTGCTGTTAGTGTTACCTTTGGCCTTTTCCCTGTTGCCTAATAAATGTTTGCTGCTTCCAATCAATTACTATGGTCCATGATTGGCTTACTCCTAACAATGGGTGGCACGTTCCTAGAAGCCTATGGCACTACCTTACCTTGGAATTGGAGTCAGCAAGGAATTAAAACCTTTTCATTAGGTGTTAGTTATCAAATCGGTGCGGTGCTGTTGGTGGGTTGTTTAGGAGGCAAAAATGCTGGTGGGCTTTCCCAAATTGCTTATTTAGTCATGGGATTAACATTATTACCTGTATTTGCCGAAGGAGGGGGTATGGGTTATGTTAAGCTATCTCAGTTTGGCTATTTGCTCGGCTTTATTCCGGGAGCTTGGATTTGTGGCTATTTTGCCTTTAAAGCTAGACCTCGTATAGAAACATTGGCTTTTAGCTGTTTGTGTGGCTTGTTCACTGTACACATTTGTGGCATAGCTTACTTGATGATCAGTTATCTTTTCCCTTGGAGAGTTGGAGAAAATCTACCTTTAATCCAAGCCATCCTTAAATATTCCTGGTTGTCATTACCAGGACAACTAGTTGTAGTTTGTGCTGTCACTATAGTAGCTTATGTACTACGACATATAATGTTCTATTAGTGAATCGTCAGTTGTCAAACGACCAATGACTAATTGACTAGACTAATTGACTAATTGACTAATTTCCCATGCGTTTAAAAAATCGCCTCTTTTGGATTCTTGCCTGCGTCACTTTTGTGATAGACCAATTAACAAAATATTGGGTAATGAAAACCTTTGTTTTAGGACAAACACTCCCACTGCTACCAGGAGTATTTCACTTTACCTATGTTACAAACACTGGAGCAGCTTTTAGTTTGTTAAGTGGAAAAGTAGAGTGGTTGCGCTGGTTATCCTTGGGTGTGAGTTTGGTATTAATAGCGATCGCATCCTTTGGCCCTGTTTTAAGCTTGTCGGAGCAGTTAGGTTATGGTTTCATTTTAAGTGGAGCTATGGGTAATGGTATTGATAGATTTTTCTTAGGCTATGTTGTTGATTTTCTCGATTTTCGCCTAATTAACTTTGCTGTATTTAATGTGGCTGATTCTTTTATTAGTATTGGTATTGTTTGTATCTTAATTGCTTCCTTCCCAAAAACACCAACTTCTTCTAGTTATAGATGATAAAAGTCATGTAGGGTGTGGGACAAACTTTCTTTTCCTACACCCCATACCCTGTTTTCGGTCAATACAGAACTCCTTACTCGTGATTCCTGCTGTAGCTTCTTCACGTAATGCCAAAAATTTAAAATCTCCATCCCTGAAAGAAAGGTATTCTTGCAATACAAAAATCCATTGATTCAGTGATAGAGATGATTTTAGTCGTAATGTTTTGATAATCTGTTAATTAACTGTTAAAGTAGTATTACTGCTGACTGCTGTTAAGCTTCATACTACTGAAAACAACTAAATATCAAGTCCGGCTAATTTCTTACCATAAATTTGGTCTAGTTAGTAATTAGTTTCACCAATTATCAATTATCAATTACCAGTCCAAGCTTATATTTCCACAGTACATTGGAGGTTCCTGAAGGTATAAAATTGAAAAACAAAGCCATATACCAAAAGATTTTCAACCCTATTCCCCATAACCTTATAACCTTATTACCTGTTCCGTGCTGTAAGTATTAAACCGGACTAGATATCACAGTTAAGTACCAGATGGAGAAGTGTGTGGTAATATAGTTGCGGGAACTTGCTGAGAAGAATTTGTACCTTTTTCAGTGTTAGTTTTATCTGAATTACCAGGTTCAACAGAAGAAGCTTCTGGTAGTGGTGTTGACTGGTTGGAATTGTCAGGAACAGGAGATGACACTGCTGAATCTTTTGTACTGCTGGGAGTAGTAGAACTTTCTACAGGAGTAGTTTTTACAGATGCAGGAGAAACAGGAACATTAGCATTAATCGGTGTACCACCTGGACAACGTGAATTAAGGGGGAAATGTTTGCAGAGAATTCCCATCCCTTCTGGGGACATTTTAATTTCCGTTGGTGAACTAATAGATGAGTCACTCGATTCGGAGAGCAGGGATTTACTAGATTCAGCCATAGCAACATTGGTGGTAAGTACCAACATTATGACTGTACCAATCAGGGTCAGAGATTTTCCCTTCATTCTGAAATTAACCTCAAGGTCAACGGAACACTTCGCTAATTAAATCAAACTATTTATTAAACAAAATCTGCCTGAATGTAGATGTAAAATTTTCTATTTACTAGTATAGGAATTTCGTCGCTGTAATATTTAAATCTTTTGTAAATTTGAGAATTGTTTTCAACCATACAAAAGTAGATATAGAAGTTAAACTTGTATGACTACTTAATAGTCAAGAGAATCAGGATTTGATGAGATTAACAATAATTTTTGTACTTTTAAACTGGTGTTAGAGGTCACATCTAAAGTTTAAATACCAGAAACACTATCGTATAAGCAATCACTATAAAATTCCAGTACAAAGAATTTATTTCTGGCTTGTGAGTAAAATGGTGTCAGACTAGCATTAAAATTACGATGGGCGATATTTTCTCTTAACTAACAGCTGTGATGTGATATACTCGATGAGTTCCCCGCAACCGCCTCAAAACCCACAAACCTTACTTGGTCAAGTGACACAAGCAGTAAACACAATTCAAGCTAGGGTTGATTTTTCCAAACTGGCGCTCAAGCCCAATGCCAAAGTACCGGAACTCTGGGTGCAAGATGCGGGGGCGGACAAAGCGGAAATATATCCCTTATTGGGCGATCACTATATACTGGGCCGTAGTTCCAAATCCTGTGATATCGTCGTTCGTAACCCTGTTGTTAGCCAAATTCACCTATCCTTGTCGCGGGATTCCAGCCAACTGACTCCCACTTTCACCATCAAAGATCAAAATTCCACCAACGGCATTTATCTAGGGAAGCGACGAGTCACTTCCCTAGAACTGCGTCATGGTGATGTTTTCACCTTGGGACCCCCAGAACTAGCCGCTTCCGTTCGACTGCAATACGTAGATCCTCCTGCCTGGTACGTCAAAGCGGCAACATTGGGACTTTATGGTGTTGGCGGTGTCAGCGCCTTATTAGCCCTAGCAATTGGGCTGGAATGGACGGAATTTGCTATCAGACCCCTCCCGACAGCCACACGCGCCCCTGTAGTTGTTTATGCCCGTGATGGTTCTACTCCGCTGCGAGAACCCCGAAATATAGCTCATGTAGACCTAAAACAACTATCAGATTTTAGTCCCTACCTACCTGCTGCTGTAGTCGCTTCAGAAGACAGTCGTTATTACTGGCACTTTGGGATTGACCCATTAGGAATTTTGCGAGCCGTATTAATTAATAGCCGCACAGGTGACGTACAGCAGGGAGCTAGTACAGTTACTCAGCAAGTTGCCCGCAGTTTATTCCGAGAATATGTAGGTAGACAAGATTCCTTGGGGCGGAAAGTCCGCGAGGCTGTTGTTTCGTTGAAGTTAGAAACCTTTTATAGCAAAGATGATATTTTGCTGACCTACTTAAATCGAGTATTTTTAGGGGGAGATACTTCTGGCTTTGAGGATGCTGCTAAATATTACTTTGATAAATCTGCCAAAGAATTAACTCTTGCCGAAGCAGCAACCTTAGTAGGAATTTTACCGGCTCCCAACGCCTTCGATTTTTGTGGAGATGGACCCAAAAAACTGGGAGCAGCAGATTACCGCAATCGTGTTGTTAAGCGGATGTTGGAAATGGGCAAAATCACCACTGAAGATGCCAATCGAGCCAGACGTTCCACTGTTCAAGTCAGCGCCAAAGTTTGTGAAAGACAAGCCAACACAATTGCTCCTTACTTTTATAATTACGTCTTTCAAGAATTGGAATCAATTTTAGGGGAGGGAGCAGCAAGAGAAGGCAACTATATTATCGAAACACAATTAGATCCAGCAATTCAAGCTCAAGCAGAATCATCACTGCGAAATTCAGTTAGTAACGCTGGTTCAAGCTTTCGGTTTTCCCAAGGTTCTCTTGTTACCTTAGATTCCAGAACTGGAAGCATCTTAGCAATGGTAGGGGGAACCGATTATAAAAAAAGCCAATTCAATCGTGCTGTGCAAGCCCAAAGACAACCAGGTTCCACCTTCAAGATATTTGCTTACACCGCTGCACTTGAACAAGGAATATTATCATCCAGAAGCTATTCTTGCGCTCCTTTAACTTGGCAAGGTTTTACCTACAAACCCTGTCGGTCTGGAGGCGGTGGTAGTTTAGATATAGCTACAGGTTTAGCACTCTCAGAAAACCCCATTGCTTTAAGAGTTGCCAAAGAAGTGGGACTAAATAAAGTAGTGGATATGGCGCAGCGTTTGGGGGTCAAATCTTCACTTGATCCTGTTCCTGGTTTGGTTCTGGGTCAAAGTGTAGTCAATGTTTTGGAAATGACTGGTGCTTTTGGCGCTATTGGCAATCGTGGAGTGTGGAATCCACCCCATGCTATTAGCAGGATTTTAGACAGTAGTGATTGTGAAGACCGTAAGGATTTAAAAACCTGCCGCGTTATCTACTCCTTTGACCAAGATCCAGATGGTAATAAACGAGTTTTGAAAACAGATGTAGCCGATAAAATGATTGGTTTAATGCAGGGTGTAGTCTCCAGGGGTACTGGTCGTAGCGCGTCTATTGGAGTGGGAGAAGAAGCGGGAAAAACTGGTACAACTGATAAAAACGTGGACTTGTGGTTTATTGGTTTTATTCCCAGTCAGCAACTTGTAACTGGTATTTGGTTAGGAAATGACAATAATAACCCCACATCTGGTAGCAGCGCCCAAGCCGCCCAGTTATGGGGAAATTATATGCGGAAAATCACTAAGTAAATTGGACATGGGGTATGGGGCATTGGGCATTAGGAAAATTACCTCCCCATCTTCCCCAGTTCCGAGTCCCCAGTTACCTGTATCCCTCCCAGGGTTGAACTTCCAGTGTACCGCTAGGCTTAAAGATTACTTGGAAGTGGGCAAGTGCTTCTTTGTTATTAGGAGCAGCTAGGTTTGATCCGTACACTGATTGAAACATCTGTGGTAAAGGTGTTTCTCGGAAGAAGTCAAAGGCTACTTGGTTGAGTGGTTCATAGTCAGCGATGACACCACCTTTGTTTACTGCCACACGATATTTCAAGTCTTTGGAAAAAGTTGGTGTAGCACTCCAGTTTTGGCGAATTGTGTTATAAAGTTTTTGGTTTAAATCTTTGACTGTACTGGAGTCTGTGATTTTTTCACCGATTACTTCTGGTGTTTTGACATATCCTCGCCAAGGACTGACTTCCAAGACACCTAGTTTAGTAAATACTACTCGGAATTGAGCGATCGGTTCCTTGGTAATATTGCGGGTAGCAGGATTGTATAGTATTTTTGGCAGTGGAGTTTTGTTTACTGCTTCATTGGAACCTTTGTTCACAGCTTTGTAACCGATAATACTACCATCAGCAGCTACACCCAAACGATAGATTAAATCTTCTCTAAATTCAGAACGATTACTCCACACTGGATGAATTTGGTTATAAACTTGGCGATTTAATGCCCGGAGCTGGGAAGGGTCAGTAATTTCGGGAACTGAATTTACTAGTGCTTCTAAATCTTTAATAATTGGTGTAACTGAGGCTAAGGCTGATGTGGTTCGTGTCGGTAAAGCTATAGGTGATGCTGTGGATGCAGTTTCAATTGTTGGTGTTGGTGAGGCTGTGGGTATTGTTGTGCTAGTCTGTTCCTCTGACTTACGTTCTGGTGGACGTACTTGGGGAGGAGGAATTAAGCTAAAAGCGACTGCCGCAACAGCTAAACTGGAGATGCCCACACTGGCAGATACTACTTGTTTGAAAACGCCTTGACTAGAACCCCCATAGCGTCTGGTGACGGGTTGTAGTTCCAGTGATAACTCTGGTAATGTTTGGCTATCAGCAAAAAATTGATCTACCGCTTCAACTAAATCAAATAACTGTACAGTAGTCAAATCAACTTGAATGGCTGGCTGTTTGCCTTCATTTGATGCTTGAGATTCTAAACCGCCGGAGGGAATCTCAGAATGCACAATCAATTTATGGTGATTGGTGTCAATTTTATGTAATTCTACTAGTTCGGACTCCCGGTTGTGTGCTTGGGGATTGGGTACATTGCTTAAAAATTCTTGAGCATAGGCGCTTACTGCTCTGACTAAGCTTTCAAAAAATTCCCGCCCTCCGGCTATGGGCTGACTATAACTAGATAAATAGCATTCTGCATTAACCAAGATAGATAGTTCTGGGCGCAGTTCTTGGAAGTGGGTGGATATGGTAACATCACTTAAACCTTCTAAGAGCAGCGTGCAATTAGGTAGACTGTACTTACGTTGAATATTCATTCTACTTCACCGTCAAAAAGAGAAATCCAGAAACGCTGCATTCCAGCTGTACCAGTGCAGAATAGTAATTTTGCTAATAAATCTATAGCTAGTTCATCTAATTTTTCGTCAGAGTTTAATGTTAGTAAAACAGAACGTCTGGAATTCATGCGACTTTTAAAATGCGTTCTAAATCTTTCTAGGTAGTTAGCTAGACGCAAATTTTGTTCTAGTGGAATTTGCTTTTCTGACAATTGCTGATATATTCCCAGAATCTGACGGATAACAACTGTTAAACGCCGCGCTATGTAACAGGTAATTACTACTAAAGCTTTGGCTTCAAGAATGCTTAACGGTCGGCGGCTATGAGCTCGTCGCAAGGGGTTAGAAGTGCGCATTCGCCATAAATCTACCCGGTTTTTAATAATTTTTGTCAGGTCTAATTCTTGGGCAAAAGCAAGAATAGCTTCAGAACCACCAAGTTCTAAGGCCTCTATTGCCAGTAACATCAGGTCAATTTGCAATGTGGTTCTACGTGGGCATCCCTGTCTAGCGATCGCTGGATCTGGTAAGGTGTCCAGAATCATGGGCATAGCTTCATGCGTTGGAGAATCGAACGGGGTTAAACTTGCGTAAACATTCATTCTATAAAATACCTTGTGCTATTCCAACAAACTGAGTGAAAGGAATTTTTAGATAGATAGCCAAACCAGAAATCAGGCTTCTGGTCGTGCCAGCATCCCAATCAATATATACAATATTTACTTTGGTTATTCAAAGATTTCCCTGTACTGCCATGGAACTTTTAAAGCCTTATTTTACCTATTTACCTACCTATGTTAATAGTGGAGATGCATCTCTAGCTTGGGTTAAATTCTTGGTGATTGTCAATGATTGACGAAACATAGAGCAATAATCTTCAGGACATGACATTATAGTGTACGATTTTTCAGGGAATTGGGGATTGGGGAAAATCCATCAACTCTTGTCTCTTGCCTTTTGGCTATTCCCAACTAACCACTAACCACTAACCAATTATGGATTTAAAATCTCTGATTCGTGACATACCAGATTTTCCTAGGCCTGGAATTTTATTTCGCGATATTACTACCCTATTGCGTGATCCAGATGGTTTGCGTTATACTATTGACTTTTTAGCACAAAAATGTATTGAATTGGAAATACAGGCTGATTGCATTGTGGGTATGGAATCACGGGGGTTTATTTTTGGCGCACCTCTGGCTTATAAATTGGGTTCTGGTTTTATTCCTGTCCGCAAAAGAGGAAAGCTACCAGCAGCAGTTCATAGTATTGATTACGAACTAGAGTATGGTACAGATAGCTTGGAAGTACATCAGGATGCTTTAAGTCCAGGTAGAAAGGTTTTGATTGTAGATGATTTGCTTGCAACTGGTGGAACTGCAAGTGCTACGGCTAAGTTGGTGCAGAAGACTGGCTGCGAACTTGTAGGTTTTGGGTTTATCATCGAGCTAGGGGATTTGCAAGGTCGGAAATATCTGCCAGATATACCGATAATTTCCTTGGTGGAATATTAAGAGGTAATGAGGTAATAGGGACATGAAGATAATAACCTTTTGCCTTTTGGCTTTTCCCACTGACAACTGACCACTGACAACTGACCAATGACAAATACAAAAATTTCCGTGGAGACGGGTCGAGGTTGGCTGATTAAGCTAGTGACTGATGAGACTTCTCTTTATGTGGTAAAACGATTATTGCAGGCTTTGTTGACGATTTTTCTAGCATCGGCTTTGTCGTTTTTTATTATGAAATTGTCTCCAGGGGATTATGTAGACACGCTGCGACAAAACCCGAAAATTTCGCCGGAACGAATTGAGGAAATACGACGACAATTTGGTTTAGATAAGTCTTGGCCGCAACAGTTTTGGTTGTGGTTGAGGCAAATTATTACTAGGGGTGATTTTGGTACAAGTTTTGTTTATCAACGTTCTGTATCTTCATTGTTGTGGGAACGAGTACCAGCGACGTTGTTGTTAGCGATCACTTCTTTAATTACAACATGGGCGATTGCTATTCCTTTAGGTATTATCGCTGCTGTTAAACAAAATCGTCCTACTGACAAAATTTTGCAGGTCTTGAGCTATGCTGGACAAGGTTTTCCCAGTTTTATTAGTGCCTTGTTCTTGTTATTTTTAGCTCAAATTACTACCCCACTGTTTCCGGTTGGTAATATGACTAGTATTGATCACGCTGAACTGACTTGGCTGGGTAAGATCTTAGATATTGTTTGGCATATGATCTTACCTTTAATCGCTTTAAGCATGACTAGTTTTGCTGGGTTACAACGGATAATGCGTGGTCAATTATTAGATGTTTTGCGCCAAGATTATATTCAAACTGCCCGCGCTAAAGGACTTCCAGAAGACCGGGTAATTTATGTTCATGCTTTGCGAAATGCTATCAATCCTTTAATAACTTTATTGGGTTTTGAGTTAGCAGGTTTATTAAGTGGTGCGTTTATTACAGAAAACTTCTTCAACTGGCCAGGTTTAGGGAAGTTGACTTTACAAGCAGTATTGGCAAAAGACCAATATTTAGTAATGGCTAGTTTGGTGATGAGTGCAGTTTTATTGATTATGGGGAATTTAATTGCTGACTTGATGTTAAAAGCTGCTGATCCAAGAATTAAGTTAGAAGATTTGAATTAGTCATTAGTCATTAGCAGGACTTACGGAACTGGCACAAATAGCGGGCGGGATGTAGCCCTGGCACGCAACAATTGAACTCAAACCAAGCACATAGGAAGACTTGGGTGTTTTAGTTGCTGAGTTAAATAATTAGAAAGCAATCTATGCTTGATTTGATAAACAGTTTGACCAGTTTGATAGGCTAAATTCTTTAATCTAATCCAAACCAACATTGCACAAGCAATATGATTTCTTTGAAGCCTAGCTTTACGACATTGACAAGATCCAATGCCACTTATTTGTTTAATCTCTCGGTGAAACTCCTCGATTTCCCAACGAACTTTACACACCTCTTGTACAACATTCGTAGAACTTTGAGATAAATCGTTAGTAGCGATATAATACGTTCTGTTGGTAGAAACAGCAACCTGGAATAGTCTCACTTTTTTCTGAGCGGGAAACCCTTTAATTTTTATAATTTTACCACCTTCTAACTCTTCAGTACTCCATTCTCATAATTCAATAGGTTTATATTTTTCCTTGGCAAATGTATCATCAACTAACCGATTTTTTTTTAAGGGCAATAATAAATTTTGTCTAAATTATCAATATACAGCATGAAACTCTTTACTGCATACCATGTGTCCATCAAAACGGTATCGAAGGGGAAAAGCTGATGATACACCAGGTTTTGCAGCATATCTTTCACATGGTCTATCTTGGTTTTACCATCCACATCAGCATTAAAAATGCTGTAATCTATTACCCCAAATCTTTGAACTTTAGCATTCACATATACACAACTGACTACACCAATTCCTTTAAGTATGCCATGTTTATTACTACTATATTGTCTCCTCACCATCTCTATTTCTTCAGAATATCTTTCGTGTAAAACACTATCATCAAATATGATGTACCCATTACCATCAGGTTCTACTACCTCTTTCACCTTATCCTATAGTAAACGAGATGTTAACTTTTCGGTTTTTAAATAATAGTTAATTGCATCATGGCTAATACTTTCTAAATGCTCTGCTAAATTAGTAATTGTATAATTAATTTGACTACTTCATAAGTATTGGCAGTAATCAAGTTTAGTAAATCTCATTACCGTCAGGAACATTTATCTAATACAATCTCCTACCTATTTTCTCATGAATATTTCAATAATGTTTCCTGTTGCAGCTACTTCTTATGGGTTGATAAAGCTTTCCATATCCGATTTATTTAATACCGATGTACTATATTTCACCCATCGCCTGTGCCAGTTGCCTAAGTCCTGATTAGGAAAGTTTATTCCCAATCTTCCCAATGTTCCCAATCTCGCTTATCTCCCTCAATCCCCAATCTCCAGTCCACAATCCTATGCTTTATGAAGTTTATTATATTATTAATATTCGGTCAAGAACAGACGGTAAGTCTCTCACCGCGCGAGTTGATAATGATAAATCAGGATACTTATTTTTGTTTAAAGAAGATTTTGATGCTCTGAGTTATTTGAATACTCATACTGCTGATTTAGCAAATCGTTTGACTGTATAACCTATTCCTGCTGCACAAGTGGGAAGTTTTTTGAAACGTTGGGGTTTTGCTGGTGTGGGAATGGTAGATGATCCTTTGTTACCTAAAGTTGAGTTTTTGCAACATAGTTAAAATGGTAATAAAGGTGTTTTTATACCACGTCTGATAGCTCTCTTGGTGTAACTTCTCCAAGATGTTGGGCAGATTCAACCAAATTTTCGGGCAATTTGATAGTTATTGGGACAGTTAGAGGCTATTGATAAAGTAAATGTAAAGGGGAGTAGAAAAGGAATGTTGGAAGGATAGGATACATAAAATGTAGTGTATTTACATAGCTACTGATGGAACGAAAGTCTTACCCCACAGACTTAAGTGATATGGAGTGGGAAATCCTGGCCCCATTGATTCCACCAGCTAAAGAAGGAGGGCATCCACCCACAACAGATATGGGTGAAATATGTAATGCCATATATTTTCATTTGAAAACTGGATGTCAATGGAATATGCTTCCAAGTGACTTCCCGCCAAGGTCAACGGTATATAGCTATTACAGGAAATGGCAGGGCCAGGGGGTTCGGGAAAAATTCAACCATACATTGGGTGGTCAAGTTCGCTCGAAATTAGGTAAATCAACACAACCTACCGCGCTCGCCGCAGACAGTCAGTCGGTCAACACTGACCAAAAAAAGGGGATGTGTATGGTTTTGACGGATGTAAAAAGGTAAAAGGAAGAAAGGGGCAGACTTTAGTTGATAGCCTGGGACTTGTGTTGAAAGTTGTTGTTAGTGAAGCGAATGCCCCAGAACGAATACTTGCTGCCTATGCACTAATGGAACTGCTAGAGGAACCCACAGAATTATTGGAAAAAGTCCAGGTTTTATGGGTTGATTCCGGTTATGACGGTGATAAATTTGCACTTGCAGTTTGGTTCATGATTCAAGCTCATGTTGAAGTCATAGGACCTACTGAGCAAGAATTTAAAGTTTTACCACAACCCTGGGTAGTAGAAAGAACATTTGGGTGGTTTAACCAATATCATCGTCTAAGCAAGGATTATGAGCGTTTAACACAAATGAGGGAAGGGGCTATATATGCTCTTATGACTAGAATTGTGCTACTTCCTCTTGTCTCCTCAACATTTACTTTATAAATCATCTCTCATATACTTGGACAGGACTGTACAGGATTATAAATTATAATTTAATTATATTTTGCTGTCTAAATTTCACAAATAAACCTAAAATCCAGATTTCGTACTTCATGAGGAACGTTGTCGAATTTCCCAATTCCTACCTACAGCTTGTCAAAAGTATTATTTATTTTCTTAGTTTTCAAATCTCTAATTCACTATTGCATAGTCTTGTATTTTCATAAGTGATTGAAAATCCAAATTCAACATTGTTGTCTAACTAGCTTTCGTTACACAATAAGAAAGCTAGAACGTTGATGTGCATGATTTATATTTTCATGGCTACTGGATTTTTAAAAAAAAGTTCTGAATTCCCTGTAAATGTAGTTTGTTTATGCTACTTATTTAAGTTTGGAATGTGGGCTAAAATACCGATAATTATTTTAGATAAATAAAGAAGCAATTTGATAATTAAATCTAGGTAAAAGAGGTGATGTTAATTCATCATCATGAAATAAGGTAGCGACTAATCTTAAAATTCCTTGTTCTCAACGATAAACTTCCACTTATTGTTTACGTTTACACCAATCTATAATCCAATATTCTCTTACACCCCTAATTTTATACTGGGAAGGGAGTATTACAGGATTTTTATGGTTAGAATCAGGATTTACAGGATGTACAAACCTCTTGCTTCACCTGAGCTAGAGGTAGTAGATTATTATTGTTGTCCTAGTTGACGTTGCAATTGTTTGACAGATTGATATATGTCTGGAAGGCGGCTATAAATAGCAGATACTTTGAGATATAGTTTGTGTGGCATTGCGGGAGAGCCGGAAACTATGTCTCCTGGTGCGATATTGTTGTGAATGCCTGCTTGAGCAGATGCAATCGCGCCATCTCCAATTTTTACCTGATTAGCTATTCCTGTTTGTCCGGCTAAAATGACTCTGTTTCCGACTTTTACTCCTCCGGCCATACCGGCTTGACCGGCGATCGCACAACCAGCACCAATTTCGCAACCATGACCAATTTGTACTAAGTTATCTATTTTAGTATTACGTCCGACTCTGGTCTCTCCAACTGCGGGACGGTCTATGGCTGTATTACAACCAACTTCTACTCCATCTTCTAAGACTGTGTAACCTGATTGTTCCATTTTCAACCAACCTGTATCGGTGGGTACGAAGCCAAAACCCTCTGCACCGATGACAGCACTGCTATGAATTACGCAGTCTGCACCGATGCGGGTTCGTTCGTGAATGGTGCAGTTAGCGTGTAAGGTGGTGCGCTCACCTATTTTTACATCTGGATAAATTACTACATTGGGATGGATAATTGCACTGTTTCCAATTTCTACCCCTGGTTGAATTACAACATGAGCGCCAATATAGACATCGTTACCGATTTTGGCTGTCCCGTGAATAACTGCGGTGGGATGAATTTCTGCACTGGGTCGATATGGTTGATAAAAAAGAGCAATCACTTTGGCAAATAATAATCTTGGTTCGGTCGTTCCTAACCAGGCAATACCCCTTTCTGTGGCTTGAGTGTGTAGTTTTTCATCCAGAGGTAAAATTAAAGCACTGGCATTTGTGGAATTGATCAAAGAGACTAATTTTGCCCCTTCAACATAGCTGATAGTACCTTCTATAGCTTTATCTATGGCTACAACTCCAGTAATTTCTGGATCTTGTTCTGGGTTAGCGGTGAGACTGTGAGCTTTAATAGTGTCGCTTAATTTACTAGCAATTTGGCTGAACTTCATAATTAAATATTCAGAATTTATCAAAAGGGTTGTGTCTAAAATATCAGAATTTTTCCTTTTGTCATCGCTCGCTGCATTTCCCAATCCTTTTCTTTCCCCACAATCTTCTCAATTACTCAATACTTCCCATGCTCTGACCAGCTAAATAAGCAGTTGTCCAAGCACTTTGAAAATTAAAGCCACCGGTTATACCATCAATATCCAAAATTTCACCAGCAAAATGCAAACCAGGAACCAGCTTACTTTCCATGGTTTTAAAGTTAACCTCTTTGAGGCTAACCCCACCACAGGTAACAAATTCTTCTTTAAAGGCACCTTTACCGCTAATCAAATATTCTCCATGACAAATTTCTGGAACTAGCTGATTTAAAGTTTTGTTGGATATTTCTGCCCAACGGTCTTCAGCAGTGATATTGATGCGACTGATAATGTATTGCCACAGACGATGAGGTAAGTCAACACCACGATGGAGAGCCATCACTTTTTTCCCCCATTCTTCTTTTATAGCTAAAAGCCTTTGCTTAACTTGCTCTTGTGACAAATTCGGCAACCAATTAATATATAATTTTCCCTGATAGCGAGTATCATGAAGAATTCTTGCGCCCCAAGCCGAAAGTTTGAGAACTGATGGACCACTGACACCCCAATGGGTAATGAGTAAAGGCCCAGTTTGTTGTAAAACGGGTTTACCTCCAACTGATAAACGCAGATTGACAGGATTAACACTAATTCCTGCTAATGCTCGAAACGCAGGGTCTGCAATGTTAAACGTAAACAGTGAAGGAACAGATCTTTCAAGATGATGACCTAATTCTCTAGCGATTTTGTAACCCATGACGCTGCTACCCGTAGATAAAAGCAAGCGATCGCAATATTGAGTTTCTCCCGACTTGAAAATAATTTCAAAACCCTCATTCTGTCGCTGCACAGAAATTACAGGTGTACCAATACTAAGTTTTACCCCAGCCGTAAACACAGCTTTAATCAGACATTCAGCAATGGTTTCTGAACGATCTGTAATCGGAAACATCCGCCCATCAGCTTCAGTTTTCAACTTTACACCATGAGCGGCAAACCACGCTACGGTGTCTAAGGGTTGAAAACGAGTGAAAGCACCCCGCAAGGCTTTACCACCCCTGGGGTAATTGAGGACTAACTCTTCCGCAGAAAAACAAGCATGAGTGACGTTACAACGTCCCCCACCAGAAATAAGAACTTTTACCAGTGGTTGACGACTGGCTTCAATCAAAGTAACTTGGCATTGAGGATTAGCTTCGGCACAAGCGATCGCACCAAAGAAACCAGCCGCACCACCACCAATAACTACAATTTGCAACGGTAACAACTTCAACGATTTTTCAATAACACCTACTTTACTAGGTTAGCGGTTCTTTTTACTCTTCTAATATTTCAAAATCTACTTTGACTGCACCACAAACTGGACACACCCAGTCATCTCAGATATCTTCAAAGGCTGTTCCTGGTTCTATACCACCTTCAGGATCGACTACTTCTGGGTCATATACATAGATACAGGCTGTACATATATATGCTCAGTTCTGTGCGCCTCAACAATTAATTGAACAACGTTAAAACATGACTTTGCCAAAAATGTATGCTTCTTGATTAAAAGAAGTTTGATAGGAATAAATTTTTATCTCACCCATCGTAGTTTAGTTTATCACATTCAATACCGGAGTTGTCGGTAAATAATGCTGACTCCTTGCTGTAAAAAACGGGGAGTTTATGACAGATATTAAAAACGCCACCATATCCGTTGAAAGTAACTGAAAATTCCTAGTGTGATCGCTCCCAACAATAATAGCCAAATTACACCACCAGGAATAAAAGTGAGAATCCCCAAACCTCTGAGTATCCATAAGGCTATTACCATAGCCAAAACAATACCTATTATTTGGGTTAACTTACGATTTATATAAGATTGATTCACCTCTTTTTCGTCTCCATTTAAGCTAAATTTATCAAAACCAAGGTTTAAGGGAAAAACTGAATTTTGCCTTCTGGGTTCTGAGTAGCAACTTATTTGTGTCATTCTAGCTTTTATTCAGTTCTTTTTTCATCTCTCAGGGTGCTACTGAAACAAGCATTTCAGTAAGATAGATAAAGATTATGACGCCTCATGTGAGTTACTAAGTAATATCAACTATAAAAAACTTAAGTTAAATCATATCCAGAAACATATCCAGAAAATCTATAAATTGAACTGTAATTAGAATTGAGTGGGCTAAAATTTACCAAATCGGATGGTTTGCAGTTTCAGGCTCTGATTTGGTAGATGATTGAAATTAGTTATCAGTTGCAAGTGCCACAATCAAGTCTCTTGTAGGATACGTCAGACGCCGAAAATCTTTTGATATTAACCAATTTATAGGTCTGAAGCACCCTACTAACATGCCAATAGATTTTTAGAGGGTGTTTGAAAACTTTTTCGTGTGGTATCCCGCACTTGTATATCCCCCCTTCTAAGGGGGGCTAGGGGAGATATCAAGATTTTTGTACATAACCAAGGACTTTTAAAAAATCCTCTTACACCCGAACTAAAACCTTCCGCATTTAGAGGTGGGGAAATCTCAAAGAAATGGCAGCTAAAGAAGCCAAATTTTTACTGATAACTACTTGTTGAGGAGTAACTAAAATAACTATGTCTGCGTTTCATATATCAGACTCAAATACTAAAGGTATAGATATGCTTTGGAATCAAGACAAGCAAAGGATGCTAATGCAGGGTGAAATTTTGCTGCACACGCGCTCGCATACACTCTGGGGTGGTGCTGTCACCGCGTGGATGTATGTACCACTAGTACGTTCAAGTGTATGGCAACAAATTACAGATTATCCTCGTTGGGTGCAATATTTTCCTGACATTACCAAAAGCGAAGTTTTAATCAAAGGAGATGTTAAACGTCTGTATCAAGCAGCACAGAAAGCATTCTTGTTTTTCACAGCCCAAGTAGAAATTTATCTCAACGTTGTTGAGGTACTAGGACAGCAAATTCAATTTCGCATGGAAAAAGGCAGCTTTGAGGATTTTCACGCCAATATAGAACTCAAGGACCTGGGAAATGGCACATTGTTAGCCTATACAGTCCAAGCAACACCAAATATTCCTATCCCCTCAATTTTCATTCAACAAGCAATAAATTTGGAATTACCAGCAAATATGCGTAAAATGCGACAAGTGCTTTGTAATAGTCAATGACAGTAATGTCACAGGCAAAAGCTATTTTGGAATTTTGGTTTGGTCGTCCTAATCAACCAGGTTACTGTAAACCACAACAACTATGGTTTAGCAAAAAACCCGAGATATACCGGGAAATACAGACCCGGTTTTTAGAGTTTTACTAAAAAGCTGGACAAGGATACTTAGATGATTGGATCAATGTACCAGAAACCTGTCTATCTTGGATTCTGTTGCTAGATCAATTTCTCCGAAATATGTTTGGCAATACCCCGGAAGCCTTTATAACTGAATGGGAAGCACTCTCAGCAGCGCAACACGCAGTTGCACAAGGCTATGACCGGGAATTATTACCTGTATAAAGCTGGTTTATGTATTTACCCTTTGAAGATAGTGAAAATCTAGAACATCAGGGCAAATGCATGAAGTTATTTCAGCAACTTAGTCACGATCCTGAAAGTGCTGGTGCTATTAAATATGCATTTCAGCATAAAGAAGTAATTGCGCGGTTTGGGTGTTTTCCTCATCGTAACCAAATTTTGGGCCGGATCTCGACTCTAGAGGAAGTGGAGTTTTTATAACAGGAAGACAATTGGTTTTAGAGGAAAATAGACAAGCTTCAAGGGAAAAGGATAAGTTTTTCCTTTCCCCTAGCTTTTACACTTATGTGAATCAGATTAATTGATAATTGGCAATTGGTAAAAATATAGCAGGAGTCAGGAGTAAAACTCCCTTACTATCTAGGGTTGAATTTATATTCTGTACCTCATTTATCTATAATCTGCTGTAAATTATCAACCAGTCAGCGGGCTATATCATAAATAATGAACGTAAATCATGATCGTAAGGAATTACCGAGAATTGATATTACGAATTAATCTAATTGGTTCACTTGCAAACCATAGTTCTTCTAATTCAGCCTCAGTAAAGCCATAGCCAAGATTAGCAGCAAAATTAACAATTTTTGTTTTATCCCAATGACAACTGTCAAATACTCCCCGCTTACAGCAATTTTTATAGTATAGTTCATACATAACTACTTCTGAACTCAACATAGTATAAAAATCTTCAACTTGTTCTAAAGACATATATAGCACTCCTATTCAACTTGTACCTAGATCATGGTTGTAGGAAACAGACCATAGATTGTCTCACATATCTTTGAGGATTTCTATATTAAATATTGTAAATATTCCATTGTAAATTTCACATTAGACAAAAATACATTGATTAAAAGTAATTTAACGTTAATACCTTGGGGATGTATAAAATTTGCCTTTACCTGATTCTTAATCATACAACCTCTTATAAACCCGGCTATAGAATAGCCGGGTTTATAAGAGGTTGTTTTAAGAGTTTATGGCTGTGAATTTAGGCACTTATTCATCCCTCCTAACCCCCTGAAAAAAGGGGGTTAGGGGGATCTAAAAGTTTCTGATATATCACTAAGGACTTTTCAAACATCCTCTAAGTTACTCTGAAAAATTTAACCAGTAAATACTTCTACTGGTAAACGACTAAAAGCGAGACGTTCATTTTGGACATCAACGAAAATTGTATCACCGTCGCTAAATTCACCGCGTAAAATAGCTTTAGCAATTTGGGTTTCTAACTCCCGCTGAATTGCTCGTTTTAATGGTCTGGCACCAAATACAGGGTCATAACCTACTTGTGCTAAGAAGTCAAGGGCAGCACCAGCAAGTCGCAGAGACATTTTTTTGTCACTCAATCTTTGTCTGAGTCTATCTACTTGCAACTGCACAATTTGGCGTAATTCGGATTTCTGCAAACTGTGGAAAATGATAACTTCATCAATGCGGTTTAAGAACTCAGGACGGAAACTATTCCGCATTGCTTCCATCACACGATGACGCATTTCACTATACCGAGAATCATCACCAGCAAAATCGAGAATATACTGAGAACCAATGTTACTAGTCATGATGATAATGGTATTTTTAAAATCTACCGTTCGAGCTTGGGAATCGGTGACGCGACCATCATCAAGAATTTGCAGCAAAATATTAAATACGTCTGGATGTGCTTTTTCAATTTCGTCAAATAAAATTACCGCATAAGGACGACGACGAATAGCTTCTGTTAATTGTCCTCCTTCTTCATAACCAACATAGCCTGGAGGTGCACCAATTAACCGAGAAACGGTATGTTTGTCCATATATTCTGACATATCAATTCGGACCAAAGATTCTTCGCTGTCAAACATATATGCAGCTAAAGCTTTGGCTAATTCGGTTTTACCTACACCTGTTGGTCCAAGGAAAACAAAACTAGCAATGGGACGATTTGGGTCAGCAAGTCCAGCGCGGGAACGTTGAATTGCATCGGCTACGGCTGTTACGGCTTCAGCCTGACCGACAATGCGGTGGTGTAGTTCATCTTCTAAATGGAGTAATTTTTCTTTTTCTGATTCTACTAATTTGCTGATTGGAATACCTGTCCATTTAGAAATTATTTCGGCTATATCAGCTTCTGTAACTTCTTCCCGTAATAGAGATTTACCTGTTCCTTGAGCATTGGCGAGTTCGCTTTCTACGGCTTCTAATTGCCGATGTAAATCTGTTAATTTACCATATTTCAATTCAGCAGCGCGGTTGAGATCATAGTTTCTTTCTGCTTGCTGAATTTCTAGATTCACTCGATCAGTTTCTTCTTTGATAGATTGAATTTTGGTGATAATATCTTTTTCAGATTGCCATTGAATTCTGAGAGTACTTTGTTCCTCTTTAAAGTCAGTAAGTTCTTTTTCTAGTCTTTCTAAACGTTCACGTGAAGCTAAATCACTTTCTTTTTGTAAAGAAAGCTTCTCCATTTCTAATTGGATAATCTTGCGATCAATTTCATCTAGTTCTTCTGGTTTGGAGGTAATCTCCATTTTCAATTTAGCTGCCGCTTCGTCTACTAAGTCAATGGCTTTATCGGGAAGGAAGCGATCGCTAATATAACGACTGGATAATGTTGCGGCTGCAACTAAAGAACTATCAGAAATTTTTACCCCGTGATGCACTTCATAACGTTCTTTCAAACCACGCAAAATGGAAATCGTATCTTGAACATCCGGCTGATCTACATAAACTTGCTGGAAGCGTCTTTCTAAAGCTGCATCTTTTTCAATATATTTCCGGTATTCATCTAAAGTCGTCGCCCCAATACAACGTAATTCACCTCTTGCTAACATGGGTTTGAGTAAATTACCTGCATCCATTGCACCTTGAGTTGCACCTGCACCAACAACGGTATGAATTTCATCAATAAATAATACAATATTCCCGCCAGATTCAGTAACTTCTTTTAATACTGCTTTCAGGCGTTCTTCAAATTCACCCCGGAATTTTGCCCCGGCGACTAATGCCCCCATATCTAAAGAGATGAGTTTTCTATCTTTGAGGGATTGGGGAACATCGCCGGTAACTATCCGCTGTGCTAGACCTTCTGCAATTGCAGTTTTACCAACTCCAGGTTCACCAATTAATACAGGATTATTTTTGGTACGACGGGATAGAATTTGAATTGTTCTCCTAATTTCATCATCCCGACCAATTACGGGATCTAATTGACCTAGACGTGCTGCTTCTGTTAAATCACGTCCGTATCTTTCTAGAGATTGATATTTTCCTTCTGGACTTTGATCTGTCACTGTTTGGTTCCCACGAATTTGTTTAATAATATTTTCTAGTTTGCCTTCGTCTAAACCAAATTCCTGGAGTAGACTTTTACCAAATCGGTCATCTTTAGCGTATCCTAGCAGGATATGTTCAACGGAAATATATTCATCTTTAAATTCTTGGCGATATTTATCTGCCCGATCTAATAATGTATCTAAACTACGTCCTAAATAAACAGAACTGCTAGTTCCTGATACTTTTGGTTGACGTAAGATAAATTGATCTGTGTAATCTCTAACTTTTTGGAGATTTGCACCTGCTTTAGTAAAAATTGCGTTACTTAGCCCATCTTGTTCCAGCAGTGCTTTCATGAGATGTTCCGTTTCTAGCTGCTGTTGCTGGTACTGTTTAGCAATATCAGGAGTATGGGCGATCGCTTCCCAGGCTCTTTCTGTAAATTGGTTAGGATTAGTAGGTTGCATAGGCTTTTTGATAATCTGCTAGAGCCATTTTAAAAAGATGTCAGATAACGGATGGATCGGTCTTCACGTCTTTATCCAGTAGTATTACCGCCCGTTTTTGCAAAACCTCGCTGTACTCCAATCTTGCACCAACAAAAATTGATGGAATTAAATTACACAGTATTTTACCAAGACCCTTGGTTTACCCATAAAAACCAATAAAAATAAGGTGGCCTTATCGTCCATATTTTTACGTTGCCTAGGTTTGTAAGAAGAGGTGCAAGGAAGATATGACTGTAGAGGATATTGGGGCTGTCTTGACACTATTACCCTTCATCTTGGCATTTAGCGCTACTCGCGCCTTAAGTATTCTGCATTTGTTTTTTGTCCTTCCTGCTTGCTGTCGGTCTATTATTGCTATTTACCGGGCAGGGTTTGGGTTGACTGGGAAGGGAGTAGTAGCAGGCGTAGCACACGAAATTAATAACCCAGTTAGTTTTATTTATAGCAATATTGACCCTGCGGACGAATATATTCGAGATTTAATTAGTTTAATCAAGCTGTATCAAAATCACTATCCGCAGTCAGTAATATAAATTCCTGAAGCAACAGAGGACATTGATTTAAACTATCTGATTACTGACTTGCGTAAATTACTTAACTCGGTGAGAATTGGTAGCCAAAGAATCAAAGAGATTATTTTATAATTACGTAATTTTCCCCGCTTAGATGAAGCCGAATTTGAACAAGTTAATCTCCTTGATGAAATTGAAAGTACGTTGCTAATTTTGCAAAGTCGTATCAAGGGGACTAATAAACACCCTGCTATTGAAGTTATTCAAAAATACGCTGAGTTACCTTTGATTGATTGTTACCCTGGTCAACTTAATCAAGTATTGATGAACCTTTTAATCAAGGCCATTGATGCTAGTGATGATCCTGTAAACAACAATCAACAATATGAAGAACCAAAAATTATTATTTAAACTAAGTAGGTGGGTGGAAAAACTTATAACTATGTCATGGCGAATACAGCAAAGGGGAATCAAGCAATGCCAAGGGTCTCGATTAGTTTACATTTTGTTACATACTTATATTTATTTGTATCTACCTATTTACCATAACTACTGATAATCAAGTTCGCACTGCTATTGCTGATAATGGTTACGGCACTCCCGAAGACAAGAAAAAGCATTTATTTGAACCCTTCTTGACGACTAAAGCAGTTGGTAAAGGCACTGGTTTGGGATTCTCAATTAGTTATCAACTCATCTCAGAAAAACATCACGGTAGTTTAGAATGCATCTCACAGATTGGTCAGGGAAAAAAATTTGCAATTACTATCCCTCTCCAACAGCAAAACTATGGTAATTCGTAATTGTAAAGATTAATTATAATAGTAGATTTAACGCTATCATCAGTCCAAAATATAACGACCAATGCCTAAAAAACAAAAGTTTCCTTATTTACTCGGTTCTAAGTGGACAGCACAACAAAAAGTTGATGGTTGGCGACATTTTCAAGTAGTTAACCGCATAGATAAGGGTAGATGGGTATATGCAGAAATGGTAGCCGCTTGTGAGCCTAATGTGCGCTTTTGGTTAAATGCCAAATTATTACAAGATAACTCTCAATGGCACGCGGGCTGGCAATCATTGCAGGAAATCAAGGCTCTTGCATAAAATAAAGTTTATAATTATACATGAAAGTTATCACTGTCATGTTTCAATTAACTTTAGTCAGATATTTGATTTTTTAATAAAAATTAACAACTATGATAGCTGGTGCTCAGGGATCGTTCATCAACTCAAATTACTCCTTGTTTCCCAAAGTGCCGAAAACCATAAATTTATCTCCTTTCTAAAGTGTGAATAATATTCTCGTTGTATGCACTGACAATGATTTTGATTCCAATAAATAACAGGCTACTAGCAGTCTACTTGCCTGCTAATGATTATTTAGTAATCATCAGATAATTTTATGCAAACCATTATCAAAATAATAGTTTAATTTTTTGTTTTTTGTAACTTTTTTTAGTAAAAAAGCTTCTAAATCTAATAAAATGAGTTTATTAGGCTTTTTTAATTCTTTAAGGCGAATTCTATATATAAAAAATCTATTTTTATTTTAAATGGTTTATTTAAAATCGATTTACATATTTCTAGCCTCTTTATTTTCCAGAAGCTTTGGACAATAATGACAGTCACATAGCTAACACATCGCTGACTCAGGCTAGTTGAAAGGCCAATGTTTGAGCGGCTATTTTGATCAGAAACTATAAGAGGCAAACAAAAGTGAAACTAGCAGTTTACGGAAAAGGCGGAATCGGCAAATCTACTACTAGCTGTAATATCTCAGTCGCATTAGCCAAACGCGGCAAAAAAGTCCTACAAATTGGCTGTGACCCCAAACATGACAGCACCTTTACACTCACTGGGTTTCTAATTCCTACCATTATCGACACCCTGCAAGAAAAGGATTATCACTACGAAGATGTTTGGCCAGAAGATGTCATTTACAAAGGCTATGGTGGTGTTGACTGCGTTGAAGCAGGTGGTCCGCCAGCAGGTGCAGGATGTGGTGGTTATGTAGTGGGTGAAACAGTTAAACTCTTAAAAGAACTTAACGCCTTTGATGAGTACGATGTAATTTTATTTGATGTTCTAGGTGACGTTGTATGTGGTGGTTTTGCCGCACCTCTCAACTATGCTGATTACTGCCTGATTGTCACAGATAACGGCTTTGATGCTTTATTTGCTGCTAACCGTATTGCAGCTTCTGTCCGTGAGAAAGCCAGAACCCACCCATTACGACTAGCTGGGTTAATCGGTAATCGTACTGCTAAACGCGATTTGATTGAGAAATATATAGAAGCCGTACCAATGCCGGTTTTGGAAGTATTACCTTTAATTGAAGATATTCGTGTTTCCCGTGTTAAAGGCAAAACTCTGTTTGAGATGGCTGAGTCAGATCCTTCCCTGAACTATGTTTGCGATTATTACCTAAGCATCGCTGACCAAATCTTATCTCGTCCTGAAGGTGTCGTTCCTAACGATGCCCCTGATCGTGAACTTTTTTCTCTGTTGTCAGATTTTTATTTAAATCCGAGTCAACCACAACCCACTATTGTAAAAGAGGAATTAGACTTGATGATTGTATAAAACAATTTACCTCTTCAGGATGGGGGACATTATGGCTTTCTTTGAAAGTTTTACCGATTCAATCAAACAAAAGTGGTTGCAGTTCTTCCAAGTGAACCGGGACTGGATTACCCTGCAAATGGCAATAGAATCTGTTTATACCCCCGATGGGGGGAAGCGACCCTCTTCTTACCTCATCCTGGGAGTTGTCAATGCGCTAGAACCAAAACTAGCCCAATTGATGTTTCCTTTTGCAAAATTAAATCCCGACGCTGATACTCTAATCGAAGTGCTGGGGTTGCATTTTGATCCAGATATCTTGCTTGGCAATAGATTGAGTCCAACTAGAGAACCAGAGAGATACTCACGTTTTTCCCAAGTGGTTACGGAAGATATCCCTGAAGATGTGTCTGATGAGGAACCATCAACAATTTCTGGTTTCAGTGTTGCTGAGGAGGAAGTCATTGATCAAGACTTCACAATGGGAATTGATGTCACTGACAATAACTGGACTGGCAGTGACTCTCAGGGAAATGAAAATGGCTTAAATGAGATTTCTTTATCTGACTATAGCCTCTCAGAGGAGTCGGAAAAATCATCTTTGCAAACAGAAGATCATTTTAGTGGGATATCTTTTGAGTCTATTGATTTAACAGCAGAGAATGACGATTCGGCATTAGGTGATTTAAGTCTGTCTAATGCCAAGGGATTTGATGATATCAGTCAACCTGATGAAAGTGAATTTCGAGATGTGTTGTCTGATGTTTGGGGTGATGAAACATCTCTGCAAGAAGGTGAAGAAAATAATGGCCTTTTGGGGGAACAACTGCCATCAGAGGTTTTTCATGAATCAGAAATGGCACGTCTATTCCCCAACAATTAAATCAGTGAACAGTAAACAGTTATCAGTACACAATGAAGAGATTGGTAACTGATAACTGCTCATTGAACACTGTTAATCGAATAAATCTCAAGGGGAGAAAATAAAAATGACTGTTGCTAAAGAACCATCAGCCTTAAATTTTGAATGTGAAACTGGTAATTACCATACTTTTTGTCCCATTAGTTGTGTGGCTTGGTTATATCAAAAAATTGAAGATAGTTTCTTTTTAGTAATAGGTACGAAAACCTGCGGTTATTTTTTGCAAAATGCAATGGGGGTAATGATTTTTGCTGAACCCCGCTATGCTATGGCTGAGTTGGAAGAGGGGGATATTTCCGCACAGTTGAATGATTATGAAGAATTAAAAAGATTGTGTGAGCAAATTAAACGCGATCGCAATCCTAGCGTCATTGTTTGGATTGGTACTTGTACCACGGAAATTATTAAAACTGACTTGGAAGGTTTAGCACCCAAGTTAGAAGCAGAAATTGGTATTCCCATTGTTGTTGCCCGTGCTAACGGCCTCGATTACGCATTTACCCAAGGAGAGGATACTGTGTTAGCCGCTATGGCTAATCGTTGTCCCGAAAAGGCTCCAGTATCGGAAACGGATAAGAGCGATCACAACGCCATTCAAAAGCTGCTTAACTTCGGTAAGAAAAAAGAAGATATTGCCCAAGAAGAATCAGAATATGTAGAACATCCACCATTGGTTCTATTCGGTTCTCTTCCTGACCCCGTAGTCACTCAGTTAACTTTAGAACTGAAAAAACAAGGTATTAAAGTTTCCGGTTGGCTACCTGCAAAACGGTTCACAGAATTACCTGTTTTAGAAGAAGGGTATTATGTTGCTGGTGTGAATCCTTTCCTCAGCCGCACTGCTACAACTTTAATGCGTCGGCGTAAATGTAAATTAATTGGCGCACCATTTCCCATTGGTCCAGATGGAACACGCGCATGGGTAGAAAAAATCTCTTCTGTATTTGGAATTAAACCCACAGGTTTAGATGAAAGAGAAGCACAAATTTGGAAAAATTTAGAAGAATACGTAAAATTAGTTCGCGGTAAATCTGTATTTTTCATGGGTGATAACCTATTAGAAATCTCTCTCGCGCGGTTCTTATTTCGCTGTGGAATGACTGTTCAAGAAATCGGTATTCCTTACATGGATAAACGCTATCAAGCTGCTGAATTAGCTTTTTTAGAAAAGACTTGTCAGGAAATGGCTGTTCCTTTACCAAGGATTGTAGAAAAGCCGGATAATTACAATCAAGTCCAACGTATTTATGAGTTAAAACCAGATTTGGTAATTACTGGTATGGCTCATGCTAACCCATTAGAGGCACGGGGTATTAATACTAAGTGGTCTGTGGAGTTTACCTTTGCACAAATTCACGGTTTTGGTAATGCGTGTGATGTTTTGGAGTTGGTAACTCGTCCTTTAAGAAGGAATAATAATTTGAAGGATTTGGGTTGGGATAAGTTGGTAAAGGAGGAAGCCAAGGTTTAAGTTTTGGGTTTTCTCTGGCAATTTTAGGACGGACTTTTAAGTTCGTCTTTTTTTATTTTTATTTCACATAAAGGCGTATAAAACCCAGCTTCCGCACCCTAACTGTCACAGATAGTAGTACACAATAACTAAAACTCCTGGAAGGAAGAAAAGGCTTAATGAGAACAGTATCATTAAAATGGTAATAGAGTGAGAGAATAAAGTTTTGTCAAGAAGATAAAACAAAAGAAAATTTAATGATTTAAAAATTAAATTAGAATAGAAGAAGAAATGATTTAATGACAACAGGAGTTGTGGATAATTCTGTTGTGAAATAAAAGCTTCAAAAAATGGAAATCCAAAACCTAGACCATTTAGGCATAGTAGCAGGAATAATAGACCCCATAGGAGTAGTAGAAATAATCCTTGAAATTGGTGAGAAAGTAAGTCCGGTTCATGTAGTAAAAGCCATGATAATCAACGGGTTAGGATTTGTATAAAAACCCTTATATATGTTTCCCCAAGATTTTGAAACAATCCCCTGTGACCATCTAATAGGACCAGGAGTAAAACCAGAATATCTCAAGGACGATAAACTGGGGAGAGTCATGGATAAACTATTTATAAAAGGATTGGATAGAATATTTTTTATTGTCGCCTTAAAAGCAGCCCAAGAATTTGGATTATCCCTATGAGCAGGGCATCTAGACTCATCATAAATGGACGTACATGGGCAATATAATACCAGCTTACCAGAAGTAATATTTGAGAGTCAAAAACTAGGAAATAATCAAGAACTAGAAGAATTAGCAGTAAAATCACCAAAAGAAATAACCATTACCTACGGTTATTCTGGTCACCATAGACCGGAGTTAAAACAGTGCATCATAGAAATGATATGTTCAGGAGATGGAGACATACCAATATATATTTTTAAACCTAGCATCGGGAAACCAAGCAGATTCATCATGCTTTGGTAAAATAGCAGTAGAGTACCAACAACAATTAAAAGTTAACAGTCTCATAGTAGCAGACTGGGCCTTATATACAGAATCAAATCTGAAAATGATGTCAGGTTTAAGCTGGTTATGTCCAGTGCCATTAAGCGTAAAATCAGAACAATGATTAATATCAACATTACCAGAAGCAGACTTTGTTGGTAGTAACTTACCCGGATATAAACTAGCTTCAAAAACAGTAAATTATCCAGGAATAGAACAAAGATGGTTAGTAGTGCAAAGTCAAGAAAGAAGAGAATCAGACCTGGGTAAACTCTCACAAAAAATTACCAAGGCACAATCAAAAGCTGTGCAAGATTTCAAAAAGTTATCACCAGAAAAATTTGCTTGTGAAGCTGATCCTATCAAGGGGTTATCTAAACTATTCAAACAATTCAAATATCACCAAATTAACCAGAGTAAAGTTACTCAAATCAAATCTAAGAAAAAAGATAGTTCAGGAAAGATATCCTCTGAAATATCAGCTACAGTCTCCCAGAATGAAAGTAAAATTAATACAGAATTTCTGAGGGCATGGCCTTTTATTATTGGTACAAACCTTTTGGATTCCAATGAACTTACCCATGACTCCATCTTGAGTGAATATAAAGCTCAATAGTCTTGCCAGAGAGGGTTTGCTTTTCTCAAAGACCCATTATTTTTTGCAGACAGTATTTTCCTAAAAAGTCCAGAGAGAATAGAGTCCCTGGGAATGATTATGGGTTTATGTCTGCTGGTTTATACTTTAGCTCAACGACAAATTAGAACCCCTTTGAGAGAGTCTAAATCAAGAGTAAAAAATCAATTGGGCAAACCAACTGACCGCCCCACTTTACGCTGGATTTTTCCATGGTTTCAGTCTATTCATTTACTTACAGTTAACCAGGAAAAACACATCTGTTACTGGACTCAAGAGAGAGATTTCATTGTGAATCTTTTACCATATCATTGTTTTCCCTACTCTCAATTAGTTACCTAATTTTTCTCTCTATTAATTTAGTTTCTATCACAAAATAACCTAATGTCTTTGATTTATAGCTCTATTTTACTATGTCCATAATTTCTTATTTTACTTCAATCTATTAGTCTAAGTTATGATTTATCTCTTGAATATCTTCATTTATCTGTTGACTCCTCTAGGCGGTGTTCTTTCTTATTGCTCCTTATTGACAATAACTTTTGATGCTATTTTTGGTGCTTTACTATTTCTCCAATGCCTTTTTTCACTGCATATGTTTCTTTTTATGCTCCCTTATATCTTTTGTCTCCGTAATTTCTCTCTGTGGCACTTTATGGTGCCGAATGTGGGTTAAATAGGGATTCTCAACTATTTCAAACCCATCCCTGAAACCCTATTTAAGCAATTCTTGTACTTGATGCTGACTCCACAACTTTTTATATAATCCTGGCTGTTCAACAAGTTCTGTATGTTTACCAATTTGGACAATTTCACCCTTGTCCATGACCATAATTCTATCCGCAGTAGCAGCAGCAGAAAGTTGATGGGTGATGAAAATCACGGTTTTCTGTTGTGTACCACTAGAGAGATTTCTGAGAATTTGGGTAGCTGTTTGATTATCAACGCTGGAAAGGGCATCATCTAAAATTAAAACTGGAGCATCAATTAACATTGCTCTAGCTAAAGCTGTACGTTGTCGCTGTCCACCTGAAAGAGTTATTCCTCTTTCACCGACAATTGTTTCATATTGCTGGGGAAAATTGTTAATTTCTGCTTCCATTTGAGCCAGACGGGCGACTGTTACCACGTTTTCTTGTTTACGGACTGGGTCCCCGTAGCGGATATTATTTTGAATGGTAGTGCTGAATAAAAAGCTGTCTTGAGGTACGTAAGCGATCGCACGCCGCAAATCATTTAAAGCTATTTTTGTAATATCCAAACCATCCAAAAACAACTGCCCCGCTTTAATATCTAACAATCGAGGCAAAGTATTAGCCAAAGTAGATTTTCCAGCACCAATAGCCCCAACAATTGCCACTAGTTCCCCAGGAGCAATAGTCAAGTTAATATCATTTAAAGCGGGGATATTGGCACCAGGGTAGGTGTAACTAAGATTTTTAGCTGTTACTTCCCCTTTGATTGTATTGGCTGCCAAATGGATAGCATCCGGTGGATCTTGAATTTTTGGAGTTACACTCAAAATTGACTCTAGTCTGTCAATACTTACTTCACCCCGTTGATACGCAGTAATTGTAAATCCTAGCAAGGCCGTGGGAAAAACTAGACGCTCTACATAAATTAATAAAGCCAAAAAATCACCCACAGGTAAAGAATCCGAAGATATCCGCATCGTTCCCAACCAAATGATGATCAGAGAACTGATATTAGCCAAACCACCAATTAGGGGAAAAAGCGTATTTCTGGTTCGTGCCAATATTAGGTTAGCTGTCAATAGATCCTGATTCTTTTTTTGGAAGGCTTGACGCTCATTCTCTTCTTGAGCATAAATCTTAATTAAAGAAATGCCACTGATATCTTCTTGAATCAGTTCACTCATATCCGAAAGTTGTTCTTGCACTGCTGCTTGTTGTTGACGTAAGCGATCGCTAAACAAATACACCAACAAGAACATAAATGGATAGACTGCCAGAGAAGCTAATGTCAGATCCACACTAATTGATAGCATCACTGGCACCGTCAGAGCATAAGCAAACAAAGTATTTGCTAAACTCAATACCGCAAAACCTAGCAACCGCCTGATATTTTCCACATCGCTAGTAGCCCGACTAATTAAATCACCAGGAGTATTGGTCGTAAAATAAGCCGGTTCAAGTTTTAGCAAATGCTGAAAAATTCGCTGCTTGAGTTCAAATTCTACCTGACGACCCACACCAAAAATCCAGATGCGGGAAGCCATACGCATCATCCACATTGCGGAACTAAGCGAGATAATTATGACCGCATAACGTATTACTTGATTCAAACTAAAGGTTGTTGAAAGTGTATCCACCCCAGAGCGAATCAGCAAAGGGATATAAACGCCCAGCCCATTGACAGAGAATAAAGCAATAATTCCCAAAGCAGTGTCCTGCCAATGGGGACGTAGGTAAGTACCGAGTTTAGCAAGCCGTCGAGATTGTGCCATTCAAGCAAGTTTGCAACTTTATCATCCTAATTAGTCAAATAACTGCCCATATTTATTTTTTGGTTGTGTAACCATTTCAGCAGCCATTCTTAACATACTCTACCCGATAACTAGACTGCTTGAAATCAGGCCAGTTAAGCTGTCAAACATCTGAGTTGTATTTTGAGAATGAGGGACATGGGATGATGAGAATAAATAATATTCATCCTGCTTTCTGCCTCCTGATCATGAGCGTCCACGCAAGAAAACGTAAATCTGGTTAAGATAACTTTCCCAAACGTGGGTAGTGAGTTGCAGGGTTTCCGCATTAGGTACAAAATCCTCTACACGCAACCCACGGGTAGTAATAGCTTGGGGATTTTGTAGTAGGTAAGAAGGAATCTTCATATATCCCACAGGTAGGATGCTATCTGTCATTACATCTGAGATGTTTTTATTTATAGTAGAAATGGTAGGTTCGAAAGCCATCAATGTCGGTGCAGGAACCATTGCCGCAACTGGTGATCTTACTAAAAAGTAAGCAATAGCTGGTGTACTAGACAACAACAAAATAGTTAGCGCCCAAGCCAGTAATTGTCCTCCCGGTTTCTCTATACCACCTCCTTTAATTTTTTGGGCAGCAAGAACCAACATTAAAACTGATGCTCCTAGAGGCTTGAGAGGAAAAGAGATAAACCTCCACAGGGAAGCCACCGCTGGTTCACTAGGATTCAGAAATGCCAAAGCTAAAACAACGAGTACAATCCCTAAAACAAATTGCCCAATAAAGCTGACTGTTGGGTAAAATTTTTTGAACAAAGAATAGGCAACAACGCCAATTAACAGCCACAGCAAAACCCGGCTTAGTAATTGAAACATAGATTAACTCTCTAATTTGCTGGTGCAGCAGGTCTAGGAGACGAGGTAAGTGGGTTTATTTTATCGTCAAATTGTAGTTTGCTCAGGGACTAAAAAATAACTCACACCACACATACACAGACTACCGTCGTAGTGATTTTAGTGCAATTTCTTGACCCTGAGTGTATTCTTTGGAATTTTCCGAAAGAGTAATGTAGCACCAGTAAACTAAATTAATTTAGTAGTAGTCGTCAATTCGTTGAAAGGAAAAACTATGCCACCGCAAAAGCCCACCATTTTGGTAACAGGGGGAGCAGGGTATATTGGTTCTCATACAGTCCTAGCTTTGGTACAAGCAGGTTATCAGGTAATTATCCTCGATAATCTGGTTTATGGGCATCGTGATCTGGTAGAACAGGTTTTGCAGGTGAAACTGATTGAAGGTGATATAGAAGATCGCTCTCTGTTGGACAATCTCTTTCAAACCGACAATATTGAAGCGGTTATGCACTTTTCTGCCTATACCTATGTAGGTGAATCAGTGACTAACCCCGACAAATACTACCGTAATAACGTATTAGGGACTCTGACCCTATTAGAGGCGATGTTGGCAGCATCTATTAAAAAATTTGTCTTTTCTTCTACTTGTGCTACCTACGGAGTACCTCAATTTATTCCCCTGACAGAACACCATCCCCAAAATCCCATTAATCCCTATGGGATAACTAAGTTGATGGTAGAACAGATTCTTTCTGATTTTGATGTTGCTTACGGTTTAAAATCTGTGCGTTTCCGCTACTTTAATGCTGCTGGAGCTGATCCTCGTGGTTTATTGGGAGAGGATCATAATCCAGAATCTCATTTGATTCCCTTGGTATTGATGACAGCATTAGGCAAACGGGAATCAATTTCCATTTTTGGTACTGATTATCCCACCCCTGATGGTACTTGCATTAGGGACTATATTCATGTTAGTGATTTAGCAGATGCCCATATTTTAGGGTTGGAATATCTACTCAAAGATGGTGAAAGTGCAGTTTTCAATTTAGGCAATGGTAACGCCTTTTCTGTCAGAGAAGTCATTGCTGCTGCTGAGGAAGTGACAGGAATTACTATACCTGTACAAGAGTGCGATCGCCGTCCTGGTGACTCTCCTATTCTCATTGGCACAAGTGAAAAAGCCAAAAACCTCTTAGGTTGGAAACCCTGCTATCCAGATATTAAAGATATTGTCGCTCATGCTTGGCAGTGGCATCAAAAACGACATAAGTAGGTAATGGATCATGGGGCAGAGGGGAAAATAAATAATTACGAATTACAGATCCCGTAAGGGATACGTAGGCTCTATTACGAATTACTCTCTTCTTACTCCTTGAACAAGGAATAATACAATACCTATAGATAACAGCACAATTGCCACGATCATTATAGGCTGTGCCAACCCTATTGCCGCACGATTAGTCTCAGTCTCATTCTCTCCTACTTGTTGTGGTGCTGCTAATGTCCTACCAGCGGCCACAGTGACTTGAAACCTTAAATCAAAAGGTCGAAAACTACCTGCTGTTGCTGGTTTACCACTTAGTTGCAGTTCATAAACTCCTGCTTTGGGAAAAGTAATTTCTGCTCCTGGTATGCCTTGATACCGTTCAGCTCCAACAGGTTTTAAGGGAGGTTCAAGCAGTGCAGGTTCTCCTGGTGTATGGGGTTCGGCATAAATAGCCAACTGACAATTACACTCTTTCAGGGGTAATACCTGACCACCTTTGCGAGTCAGAGCAAACCAAGTTTGAGCAGGTTGCCCAGCACTGGGGTTATCATTAGGTTCAATGTGAATAGTACCACCAATATTACCTGCTATTTTGACTGTGTGGGCAGAAGCAATAGGCAGGAATGTGAATGATATAAATAACAAAACTAGAAATAATTTGTAATTCATAATAGAGCCTACAACTCCCGTAAGGGATACGTAATTCGTAGAGACCTCTTCCCAGTCTCCAGTCATCAGTCTCCAGTCAACTATCACCTGTCTTCTTTACAGGAAAATAGAATTTTTCTATTTTTAATATTGACCAAAAAAAGTGTGATCGCACCAACAAAACACCAAGAGTAATTATTCCTAATAAGAAAGCTGCTAATTGATTACCCCAATTCAATCTTAAAGCACCCAAGTAATGAGAACCAATCAATACTGCATGAATAGTAGTCAATATCAAAGCAGGAACACTCAAAAGGTTAATTTGTCGCCAAAGCTTACCTAAAGACTTTTGCAGAAAATTGAAACTGGTGCAAGCCGCAGGAAAGATCAACACCAAAGCCACAGTACCAGAACTCATTCCCCATTGAAATTCTAGTGGCAAGAACCAAAAAGCAGCAAAATCCCAATCTAGAGTGTGTTGTATATTATGGATGGTATGTGCCACCGACAGCACAAAGGCACCTACTCCTAAAGCGCGACGATAGCGCAGCAATGCAGGACACAAAATACTGATAGGACGAGCAATTAACACCAAAATTAAGCAAATTAGGGCAGCGTGTCCACTGTAGTCTACCATTGTGTCACCAGTCCGCAATAGAGTAATTACGCCAATAATCAGTGTCACCCAACCACCCAAGCGGTACAACTGACTACGGCGATCTTTACTCATTAAAGAAGTAGAAACACCTACTCCTAACATCGTTGGTAAAGTTCCCAGCCCAAAAGCTAACATGGTAATTGCACCATTACCTAAACTACCTGTGGCAGCAGCTTTAATTTGGGAGGCGTATAAAAAACCACAAGGCATTAAACCCCAATTCATACCCAAAAGTGCTGGTGTCCACCATTTTGTGTGTAAAGATAGCTTCACCATTCCCGCAGCCAGGCGGTTATGTAAACTACCTTGTAGTAACGGGTGTAGTAAGGGAATATGGGGTAGCAAGTCTGGTTTAACTTGTCCTAAACCAAACCAAATTAACATGAAACCAGTAATTATTGCTATCCAACGGCGTAAATCACTACCAATACCTGCCAGTTGTCCACCTTCAACCAACACTGACCCCAGAGCGCCAATACCTGCACCCACTAGAGCATAGCTCAACATTCGCCCTAAGTTTAGCAGAGTATGAAATTTTAATTGCTGTTGCCAACCTAGAGTTTCTTCTTGATGGTAAAGGGAAAATGCTACTGCTAGAGGTCCACACATTCCAAAGCAATGTCCAAAACTCCCCAGGAAGCCCAGGATAGTAATCAGTAATAAATCTAGCATAAGTGACGTTCTGAGTCCTGAACTATGAGTTCTGAAGTCCAAATCAGAACTTTTACAGATGGTAAATCTACTTTAAATAAGTGATTCTGTCAAAAGACAACCTGTAAAACTTGGTGTTTGCATTATTTATGAACGAAGTTACTTAATTTTCCCAAGGATCATATTACCAACTAAAAGATCGCCATAATTTATCTAGAAGTATGGCGTGTATACTGCAAACGGGTGAAACTTGGACTGATGTCATACTGATAGGGCAGCGTTGCAGCGTATCCCTTCGGGGCACTGCGTGAACGCGGGGCATGCCGTAGGCTCTAGTCTCTCGGAGATTCTTTAATATCTCTTTCAGAAACGCTCCGCGAACATTCAGAATGACACTTTTAACCCAGATTTCGCACTTCATCTTGTAGTACATATACAAATGTACAAAAATTACAAAATTCTACGTAGTAAACACATACTTTAAATAGTAAAAAAATAGACAATACAATGAAAATTGCTAACAACTTGGAACTCGTAAGTATTGACAATAAATTCAGGGTAAAAGATGAAAAAATGAATGGAAATGAGCCTGGACTAAATAAAAATACCCAAAAATATGAATTACCGAAAAGAAGAGTTTGAGAGTAAAAAATTGTATCACTTGGGAATAATCGATGAGATAGGAATCTTAGAAAAGATAAATAGGATATTCTTAATAGGGAGTAGAGAGAAAGTAAATACAGGAGAAATAGTCAAAGCAATCATTATGGACTAGGTTTTCTATGGAGACCATTATATTTTTTTCCTAAATTTTTTGAGGAAAAAGCCATGGGACATTTATTAGAAGTGGTAATTAAAGGCGAAGATTTAAATGATGATAAAATAGGCAGAGTAATGGATAAGCCATACAAATATGGATGAACTGAATTATTCCTAATAACTGCCTTAGAAGTAGTAGAAAAATATGGAGTAGCAACCAAATATTCCCATTTAGATTCAACCTCATGGTATTTGCATGGACAGTATAATAATTGCCTAAGTAATCTAGGACAAGAATTATTGGATCTTTCATAGCCAGTGCGTTGGGCTGGTTCCCAGACTTGTTACGGAAGCTCCTCTGAAAGAGGCAGCAACTGGCGTATGTTTTCGAGGGATTTATTTTCTGATTACACAAGGAGCTCATAGGATTCTCAACCTGACAGAGGAACGTTGTGGAATTTTCCAATTCCTACCTACAGCTTATCAAAAGTATTATTTATCTTCTTAGTTTTCAAATCTCTAATTCACTATTGGATAGTCTTGTATTTTCATAAGTGATTGAACAATTAAAATTAAACATTGTTCTCTAACTAGTTTTTGTGACACAATAAGAAAGCTAGAACTTTGACGTGCATAATTATGTTTATAGCTACTGGATTTTTAAAAACTATACTTCTGAATTGCCTGTAGCTGTAGTTGAATTATCCTACTTATTGAAGTGCGAAATGTGGGTTCTAAACCCTTTTTAGTATAGGAAAAAAACCTCACCGTAAGGAGAGTAACGCGAGCGCATCCTTAAAGATGGTTTCCACAAGATTACTAACGCTTCTGTTTTCCTCCTCAGCTCAATCATCTAACTGTGTTTTTAGTTCAGCTGGTAAATAACAAACCTGTAACCGTGGATGTATTATTTAGCCAGAGTGTGACGATCCTCCGACTCAAACACAGTATAGATGAACGTGACTAAATCGCCCTTCAGCGTCAAGATGTTATCTCACGTCTTACCCATGACTTACGCACTCCTTTAGTAGCCGCAGATCAGATGTTGAAACTGTTACAGCAAGGTTATTTAGGAGAATTATCATCACAAATGCAGGAAGTTATTAGCATTATGGCAGGTAGTAACACTAACTGACTGTCCATGGTAAATACATTGGACACGTCCGAAAATTTACAAAGGACTCTGTGTCTGGCTTTCCATAGTGTTAAGATGAGGAAAGAGCCAAGGAAAGAATCAGAGTTGGGAATAGTTAATGATAGCAACTATGCATGAAGATATTGATGAATAGTTTATAATTGACCTCATCTCCATAACATTTATGAAATGGGCAAAACTCATGAACCAGTTCCTAATATGACTAAACCACAAATAGTAAGAACTACTTGTGAGTAAATTGGGGAATTCAGGGGAAATCCTTGTTGAGCTACCCGGGATATTTTTACAAGTCTAATGACCTGTTCAACAAAAATACCCTTGGTGGAAAACTCTTTGTTTCCTGCCTTTTGTTCTGAGTCGCCATCATACATAACGGGACGTAAACAAAAATCAAGGCCAAATGTAGCCCAAACTGGCTTGATAAGAAGGAAACAGGTTCGGATTCAAGTTCAACCAATCAATAAATAGAAAAGATATGGCTGTTCTAAACGCTTCTAACCCACCTTCCGCACCCTAACTGTCACAGATAGTAGTACACAATAACTAAAGCTCCTTCAAGGAAGAAAAGGTTTAATAAGAATAAGTATTATTAAAATGGGAATAGAGTGAGAGAATAAAGTTTTGTAAGGAAGATAAAAGAAAAGAAAATTTAATGATTTAAAAATTAAATTAGAACAGAAGAAGAAATGATTGAATCACAACAGGAGTTGTGGATAATTCTCTTGTGAAATCAAAGCTTAAAAAAATGGAAATTCAAAACTTAGACCATTTAGGCATAGTAGCAGGAATAATAGACCCCATAGGAGTAGTAGAAATAATCCTTGAAATTGGAGAGAAACTAAGTCCGGGTCATGTAGTAAAAGCCATGATAATAAACGGGTTAGGATTTGTATAAAAACCCTTATATATGTTTCCCCAAGATTTTGAAACAATCCCCTGTGACCATCTAATAGGACCAGGAGTAAAACCAGAATATCTCAAGGACGATAAACTGGGGAGAGTCATGGATAAACTATTTATAAAAGGATTGGATAGAATATTCTTTATTGTCGCCTTAAAAGCAGCCCAAAAATTTGGAGTATCCCTATGAGCAGGGCATCTAGACTCATCATAAATGGACGTACATGGGCAATATAATACCATCTTACCAGAAGTAATATGTGAGAGTCAAAAAGTAGGAAATAATCAAGAACTAGAAGAATTAGCAGTAAAATCACCAAAAGAAATAACCATCACCTACGGTTATTCTGGTGACCATAGACCGGAGTTAAAACAGTTCATCATAGAAATGATATGTTCAGGAGATGGAGACATACCAATATATATTTTTAATACTAGCATCGGGAAACCAGGCAGATTCATCATGCTTTGGTAAAATAGCAGTAGAGTACCAAAAACAATTAAAAGTCAACAGTCTCATAGTAGCAGACTGGGCCTTATATACAGAATCGAATCTGAAAATGATGTCAGATTTAAGCTGGTTATTTCCAGTGCCATTAAGCGTGAAATCAGCACAATGATTAATATCAACATTACCAGAACTAGAATTTGTTGATAGTAACTTACCCGGATATAAACTAGCTTCAAAAACAGTAAATTATCCAGGAATAGAACAAACCCGGATTTCTCACAAGCAGTAAGAAATAAATTTACATGACCTGATGTGAGACTAAATTTTGATACATCATCAATCAAAATTGAATCGCAGAGATAAATTAAATATAAAATCGCATTTATAAAGCTAAAAAAGTCACTATCTTTTTATTGGTAGTAAAAGCAAAATGCTCTGTTCGTAAAATTAAGCATGACAAAACAAGACTTGAATCAACCCAAGGGCGAAGTATGATTAATTAGAAATAAGTAAAAGGCAATTTAACTTCAAATTAAGCAGTATTAGTGAGCATTCTTAAGCGTCTATGAGCAGTAGCAAAGATATGTCTATATGGCCAATAACTAGTAATCGCAATTAAAATGGGACGTGTACTTACAGTAATTAAAGCTCCTAACTGCAATAATTTGGTACGAATAGTCCCAACAGTAGTATTTTGTAATTCGGTTTTAGCTAAACATCTTTGACCCAAGGCATTGAGCAAAACCTAAGCTATAGAAGAGAACCATAAACCTAATTGATTTCCCGCAAATGTATGGTTGCTTGTTCTATCACTAAAAAGTTCTAATTGTTGTTCTTTAAAACGATTTTGCATCTCACCTCGCTGACAATATTTTTGTCTATATAGTTGACTAGGAGGTACTTTCTTAGTAGAAAGTGAAGTTACAACAAAACGAACATTAGTTCCTTTTACTCCATATTCAACCTTAAAAACAACACGACGACTACGGCTCCAAGATTCACGAGTTTTATAGTCTAACGATTTATACCAAATTGAGTTATTAATCAAGTCACCAGCAAATTCTGCAAGTTCTTTATCTGGTTTAAACATAGTTTCTAAGAATGAAACTACTGTTGATAGTTTTTGCTTAAACTCAAGGGATGCTCTACTTTGAGTCGTTCTAGTCATCCCAATTAAACGACTATTCTGCGCCAATCCAAAAACATAATCCACACCCATTTGGGATTCACACCATGTCATGATATCGTCTCTAGAATAAGCACTATCTCCACCTACTAAAATCTCAACATTCTTCCATTGTTGACCTATTTGTTTAATCACTCTTTGTACTTCTGATAATGGCCCAAAGCTGGATCTACGTTTGAAGGGCGAAGTTTGGCTGCTAATAGATGTTTTCCACAGAAAATATAAAGTGGAGCATAGCAGTATCCCCCATCATAAGTATTCAAGAAAACTTGCTCCTGATAGCCGTGTACTAAGTCATCAGTTACATCTAAATCCAAAACAATTTCTCTTGGTTCTTTGGCGTAAGATTCTAGAAATATTTTGACAAATGAGCTTTCAATTTCTGATGGAGAATGCCCGATTTTATGGTACCCGCTGTCTGCTCCTTGTTCCACATCTTCAGGACAATGTTCCAGGGGATTTAATATACTCTTTCCTGCCAATCTTGCAGGTTCATTCTCTACTCCAATGCTTTTTCCTAATGCTATAGTAAACATCTAGTCATGACGTAATTATTTGTGGTTATTTAAGTCCTCATACCCTATGACCAGCCCGTATATTCTTTGTTTAATTAAGCTCTCTATTGAATGGTCAATCCGATTTGGCTTTCGCTAATCTTGGAAACATTGTGCAAACTGTGATATGATTTGCAATTTTCTGTCTATTTCAGCAATTAAGCTTAATCCTGCATCTGCTCTTACTTGTCCACCCTGGAAATTGACTATCACTGGCAGCCATTTTTGTTGCTCAAATTTCAACTGTTTTGGTATACAATCTGTTGAAGATGGGGTCATGGTTTCCAACTGCTGAAATGCCTGCTATATATACATACTCGCAGTTTTTGACCCCTTTTTTTTATCTTTTTGTGAGAAATCCGGGACAAAGATGGTTAGTAGTGCAAAGTCAAGAAAGAAGAGAATCAGACCTGGGTAAACTCTCACAAAGAATTACCAAGGCAGAATCAAAAGCTGTGCAAGATTTGAAAAAGTTATCACCAGAAAAATTTGCTTGTGAAGCTGATGCTATCAAGGGTTATCTAAACTATTCAAACAATTCAAATATCACCAAATCAACGAGACTGAAGTTACTCAAATTAAATCTAATAAAAAAGATACTTCAGGCGAGATCCCCTATGAAATATCAGCTACGTTCTCCCAGAATGAAAGTAAAATTAATACAGAATTCCTGAGCGCAGGGCGTTTATTTTTTGCAGACAGTATTTCCCTAAAAAGTCCAGAGAGAATAGAGTGCTTGGGAATGATTATGTGTTTATGTCTGCTGGTTTATACTTTATCGCAACGACAAATTAGAACCCCTTTGAGAGAGTCTAAATCAACAGTAAAAAATTAATTGGGTAAACCAAAAAATTAATTGGGCAAACCAACTGACCGCCCCAATTTACGCTGGATTTTTCCATGCTTTCAGTCTATTCATTTAGTTACACTTAACCAAGGAAAACTCATCTCTCACTGGACTCAAGAGAGAGATTTCATTGTGAATCTTTTACCAGATCATTGTTTTCCCTACTATCAATTAGTTACCTAATCTTTCTCTCTATTAATTTAATTAATATCAGAAAGTAGCCTAATCTCTTTCTTTAGATTTATAGCTCTATTTTACTATGTCCATAATTTCTTTTTTTACTTCAATCTATGAGTCTAAGTTATGATTTATCTCTTGAATATCTTCATTTATCTGTTGACTCCTCTGGGCGGTGTTCTTTCTTATTGCTCCTTATTGAGAATAGCTTTTGATGCTATTTTTGGTGCTTTACTGTTTCTCCAATGCCTTTTTTCACTGCATGTGTTTGTTTTTATGCTCCCTTGGATTTTTTGTCTCCGTAATTTCTCTCTGTGGCAGTTTAGGGTGCGGAATGTGCGTTCTAAAGCTTCAGTGAAAGTATTCAAAGGTTTCTTAGCCCACCTTGGTCTTAATCCTCCAGTCCACTGATGGGAAAGCATAAAAGTGTAGGCACAGAAAACCAAAATAAAATGGCGCAGTAAACTGCTGTTATCTCGAACTTGAGATTCTTTGAGTCCTAACCATCCCTTGCAGGGGAAACGCACCTTATTTCCTAATAAAAACTAATGAGGACTTTAAAATCATTTATATTAAGTGCAGAGCTTGATGGATATATAAACACAATCAATCACTTTTTTATTAAGCGATGAATTAGCTTATCTCCAATTGAATAACTCTTAGCTAAGGATAAATGAGCTAACTATTCATCCATAAATAAGTAAACTTATCTGTAAAAATAAGTAGAAGAAAATATTAAGTAAATTGTTGACAAGTTATTTGAGGCTAAAGCTAAAACTCTTTCTCAAGAGTTATTATCCATTTCTGCCAAAAACTGTTTATTTTTTATCCCCCGCTTCACGGGGTTCTCTTTACCCAAAAGATTGACTGCTATCTGCCGCATTACTGCAAAGTTTTGTGGAGCATTATCTTTCCTAATCCGGCAGTCATCTTGTTTTAAAGCTACATCTAATACCCAATGCAATGAATTTTCTATTGCCCAATGGCTGCGGACAGAATTAGCCAATTATTCTCCATTTGACTCAAGACTACTAATAAAATAACGAGTCTCTACTGTTGTTTTATCATCCACTTATCCGATAGGTTCTAGCATCCCAACACTTTTTAGATTTGACCAAACTGAATCAGGGTCAAGCTGAAACCCAATTCCAGGTAACATCACATAATTGCGGATTTCATGAAGACCATGCCCTGTTTCTTCGGGTTTATATGTGCTATGTTGAAGCTCTTGAAAACCTGTACTTATCCCTGACTTAAATAGCTGTTCTACTGACTCATACAGATTACCTTGGTTCTTTTTTAAAGTAATTACATAATCTGCATTTTCTTGCGTAATTAACTTTACTATGTCTTTGTGACACCCGATGGCATCAATCCTGACAATACATCCAGCTAATTCTAAAACCTTTAATAATTCGGGAATTGCTGTAATTTCATTTGACTTCTCATGCACCTTCACCTGTCCCAACACTAATCTATTTGTAGTTGCCCATACACTTACCATTTGGATTGCACTCTAGTCACTATTTTTACCATGAGAACTACATAAAGTTTTCCCGTCAATTGCCACAACTTCACCATCCCTTATCTTATGTACTGATTTCATCCAGTTCAAAAAACAATTTTGAAATTGTTGCGGATTCAATTGTGCAAATACCCTCCAAATGTGTCCTGGGACCGGAGCCCATTTCCTAGTTCTAAAAAGGTTTTTAACCACTCATATTTTGTGCAGCCATACAGTTCAATTGCCACCCAACTATCTGCTCCACAAATTACTGCACAAATTCCAATGGTAAGAATGTCAATTAACTTGTGTCGTTTCCTCCCCTCTACTCTTGGATCTTCCATCTGTGCAACGTGGTCAGTAATCGTGATTGTGGGCTTGAGCTTCACACTTTTTGGGACTTTCTTCTTCTACTTTTACAATGACTTTACCATCAGAGCCTCATTGGTCAACCTCCATATCATCAGCCCTCCCTACCTTTCTCGTTCCTTAGTATATATGTACCATAATTACATGCGTTCGCCCTGCACTGAAAACTAACCATTAACAAATTAAAAAATGAAACTTACCTGTAAATCCCACTTTTTATCATTGCGCATGATATCTATTTGGCGAATGAATTCTCGTAAATAAAATCTTCGTTCTACTTCTGATAAATCTAACCAAAATTGGGAAATAGAAACAGCTTCAGCAGCAGAACGCAAGTTTACAGGTGGGAGAGTTGCTAACTTGGCTT
The DNA here is from genome assembly GCF_000196515.1 of 'Nostoc azollae' 0708. Classification (NCBI taxonomy): domain Bacteria; kingdom Bacillati; phylum Cyanobacteriota; class Cyanophyceae; order Nostocales; family Nostocaceae; genus Trichormus; species Trichormus azollae. The sequence goes on along the minus strand of NC_014248.1, from coordinate 2,375,666 downwards.
GGAGTTGAGAAATTTCTGTGCGGAGTTTGTAAGCTCTGATTTTGGCTGTTTCTATATCAAAAACTCCAGTTTCTATGAATGTGGGTAATTGTTGGAGGATTTCTTGTTGTCGTGCGAGGGCATCACTTAAACTATTTTTAATAGCCTCAAGTTGAGAAAAATTTATCCCTGCTACTGCTAAAGGTAAGTCTCGACAAACAATTTCAATCGTCTTGTCTAAAACTTCTGAGTAAGGAATAGCACGACATTTAGGAACTTGGGGACATTTTGTATTGCGTAAATACAAATACTCCTGATTTTGATAACGCTGAGTAACACGAGTAACAGTCATTTGCGCCTGACATTGGCTACAAACAACCAAACCAGCTAAAGAATGGGGCGCACTAGCGGTACGAGATGGTAAACGGCTATTCCGGCGTAAAAGTCGATCAACTTGTGCTGCTTCTTCCCTAGAAATAATGCCCAAATGGGTATCAGAGATAACTTCTCCATTTTGATAAGCAGTATCTCCACGGTAAACGGGATTCGTTAACCAACGCCTTCCAGTGGTGACAGATATTTTTTTACCGTATTTTTTGGCTAAATAGCGAACTGAACCACGGAGAGAACCATAAAGTAAAAAGTTGTCAAAAAAATCTTTAACTATAGGTGATCTACTGCGATCAACAGTATATTTTCCTTTACCTCTGCGGTAGCCGTAGGCGACTTTACCTGGTGGTGGTGAGGCTTCGAGACGATTTTTAGCGTGTCCTTGACGGATGCGGCGACTGCGTTGTTGACGTTGAATTTCTTGAAGTAAGCTAAATAATTCAATGCGGATATTGGCAGATTCAGATGTATATTTTTGTTCTGTAGCAATTACTATTAACCCCATTGATTCTAATTGGTTGAGGCGATCACTCACTTGTTCTAATGTATCCCCCAATTCTTCTAAACGACGAATCAGCAAATAATTTGCAGGTTCTGTTTCACAGTCAATTAGTAATTGTTGTAGTTGCGAGCGCATAGCCTGTCCAGAGGACTGTCCCTCACCCAAATCTTGATAAGTTCTATCTATCTCCCAACCCCAACTAGCATCATCGGGAGTAGTTTCTAACAGAGGATCAGTATAACTGTAAGTAATGATTTTCATCACAAACTCTTCATACACCTTTTGTCCTCGATAATTTCCTGGGTGACTGTAGCGACAAACCAAAATATCCTTACCACCACCACGCGTAACACCACAACCAACAGCAGCAGTATTCAGCCAAATTATCTGAGTATAATGACCCACATCATACCAGTTGCCTGTAGAACTGACATTAGGAAAAATCCCATTCACGAAATATTGCCTTTCCTTTTTTGCATTTTGCGCTGGAACCTGTGAATTTTGAGGAGAAGACATTGCCATAGCAAAAGGAAGTGTTGTTAAAGCAGTATAAGTGATTTTGGTAAATAGGTATGTCATTTCTCCCTGTTTAAACACTATATATTGACTATCTTAGATAATCTTCCCTATCTTCTCACCCCTCTCTTGAGAAAGAACTTATTGCTAACTTAGTTCGATGATATTTCCATCTGGATCTTTAGTAAAAATAGCAGGACGACCGGACGGACTGCCTTGAATAAGATAATTTTGACTCAGTAGTTCTGCTTTTGCTATTTCTAGGTCAACAACTGAGAAAGGGACGTCCGGGTTAGGTCCCCATTTTTCATTTTGATTTTCGGTAGGGACACTAGATGCAACTATCAGGTGAAGTTGATAATTGCCAATTTCATACCATGCACCAGCGTATTTTAGCGTTCGGTCTATTTTTGCTAATCCTAATACTTGTCCATAAAACTGTTCTGAGCGTTCTAAGTCAGTGACAAGTATGGCTGTGTGGAAACTTTGAGTAATTTGCATTTTTGGGTAATATTGGGAGTTGGTAACTAGCTTCCCCCCTTCTGCTTTAACCGACAAGTATTGTTTTGTATGTTGGTCATTGTTCTTAGGATTAAGCCCAAGAACAATGATAGCCTATGGATTTACAGCGATGTGCACAACACAGTCTATTTGAAAAGTAAACCGTCAAGCTAGTTTGACTGCTGACAGCTGACTAATAACTGCTGATCTATCTTATATTTGACCGCTAAAGGCAGGCTTTACTTTACGGTCAATCCGTTCCCCCAGGTCTTCAGCAATAGTCAAATCATAAGGTTTACAACGCTTGACATTAACTATAATTCCTTGCGCTCCTTCCATTTCCAGGTCTTCTATGTAGCCCTTACTTGCCAGTGTTGCTTCCTCTGAACTGAAAAATGGTCCAAAGTAGTATGTGCAACAAGGATTTTGGGTGACAATCTCTACCCACCAAGCCAAGCCGAGGCTATTAGATACACTAATCAGCTGTTCTTTGAGGTTATGCCAAATGGTTTTCATGGGTTTCACCAGCTTATAAACGTGCTACAGGGTGTTAAACAATATCTTGGATTTATTTTGTTTTACATTTCTTTATACTCTTTTAGGATTATTTTTTCAAAGAAATTGTGCGTAATTTATCAAGATATAGGGTATTTAATGAGCGTTGACGATAAATTTCGTAAAGCGCCATGCCTGCTGCCACGGATGCATTGAGGCTGGGAGTCTTTCCCTGTAAGGGAATTGAGACTAAAATATCGCAAGAACGTTGTGTCAACATACTCAGACCGTCGCCTTCAGATCCAATTACTAAAACAGTGGAGCCGCTGAACTTCACCGTATGTATAGGTTCACTACCTGCAGCAGCAGTTCCATAAATCCAATAACCAGCTTCTTTGAGTTGTTCTAAAGCACGACTGAGATTGATCACTCTAGCTACAGGAAAGTTTTCCAAAGCACCTGCGGCTACTTTAACAACCGTTGAAGTAATCCCAGAAGCCCTTCTTTGGGGAATAACTAATCCTTGTGAGCCTATTGCTTCTGCTGTCCGAATAATTGCCCCCAAGTTATGAGGATCGGTGATCCCATCGGCAACTACAATGACGGGGTCAGTGACTGATTTTGCTTGTGTAATAAGATCTTCTAATTCCATGTAGGCATAAGGAGCAATTTGTGCTGCTATACCTTGGTGATTAGCTCCGTCGGTGATTTGGTCTAAACGCTTGGGTTCAACTTCGTCTATAACTGTGCCATTGTCCTTAGCTTGGAGAATTAAATGATGAAATCGAGGATCGTAGCGCAGACGAGCAGTAATCCAGAGACGGTTAAGTCCACGCTGATTTTCCAGCGCACTTAATACTGGATGACGACCGTAAATGAGATCGCTTTCTTCTGGTGATTTGATTGCTGGGGTAGGCAGGGAAGACTGGTGAGATGGGCGTGGTTTACTGGAGAAGGATTTACTTTCTCCCTTGGTTTGATGACGAGTAGGATTAGCTATAACGCGCTTACCTTTGATTTTTATGGGTTGGACACGCTTTGTTTCGCCAGTAATATTGATTTTTCGTGGTTGATTAGTCATGGGATTATGGTACTTAGCGGATGGGTGGGCATCACGATTAACTCAACTTAATGAACCGTGACGATTGATTTTCCTGTCCGGAGATTGAGCTATTAACTATTTCTCTAGATGGATTTTTTGCAACAGTTCGATTAAACGGGGGTAATCGGTGAGATATAAATAGCCAACTAAAGTTTCTAGACTAGTTGCCTGTTGATAAATTTCGGGGTTAAGTCGCTTAGGTCGGCCTGTGGCAGCATTGCGACCTCGGCGGACAATTTCTAATTCGTTACTCCTTAAATGTGGAGTCAGCGATCGCAAATGTAGGGCTTGTGTTTCTGCTCTTACCTGCGCCACTACCAAACAATGGTAACTTTCTGGCCGTTGCTGTGGCAACAGAAAGAATATTCTAACATATAGTTCGTAAATCGCGTCCCCCAAGTAAGCTAAGGCAGAAGGAGAAATTTGTTGCACTTGTGCCTGGGATATTGGTTGGGGTAATTGCGTCGTGTTTACCAACAATGAGGGAGTTTCAGATGAATCTAGCTTTGCAACTCCATCTCCTTCATTTTTAGCTTCTTCCTCCTTGGGCTTCACAAGTTAATCATTCCTTGACCTACTAAAATATCTGGGAGATTATTTTCGCGAACATTTATTCTTTATGCAGCAAGCTATCTTACCATACCTAGCATATTCAACACTAGAAAAAATTACTGAAGCTGTATTATTTATTTTTTTAATTGGTCAGTTCTCATTAGGGAGAAGCCTGGGGCCAGGAAGTAGGAGATACTAAATTAGTATCTCTTTCTTGACTTCTGATAGCGGATAGTGGTGTAAGCCATACTCCTTGTCGGCTGTAAAGACATCAAAACCTAAAAACTTTTTGGATTTCTAGATTTTGATGTCTTTACAGCCTATTTTCTTATAAAAATCAAGCTATCCATAAGCTTTTATTGGATAGCTTAATTTATTGTTTTTGGTCAAGCAATCAAGACGACTTGATATTGTCTAGTGCCGCATCAACAGTGGTTTGTAGGGCTAGGAATTTTTCCAAGCGAACAAGCTTGACCGTTTGAGTTACACGAGCATTAGTAACAATTTGCAAAGTACCTGTGCTATTAGCTTGCTTGGCTAGTTGTACCAGCGCACCCAAACCTGAGCTATCAACAAAGTCGATTTGTGAAAGATCCAGAATTATGTGCTTTGGACCTTCATTAATCTTATTGGACAGGATTTTGCGAAATGTCGGCTCAGAAAAAGCGTCTAACAAACCTGTGAGGCGGAATAGCTGATAGTTATCCCGGACTTCGCGAGTGCCTCTCAGGCTAACGGTTAGATTCAGTGGTTCAGCAATAATTCCCTCCTCGTCCTCTTAACTGAAAGTAAACGCTCAAGTATAGATAATTTTTGAGCAAGTTGTCTAGATTGGGTACTGGGGACAAATAAATTCGAAATTCAAAATTCCTGTATTTGTCTTTTGAGTTTTGACCTTGAAAATACTAGGGATTGTGAAATGGGAAAGATTATTACCCATTACCCGTTATCAATTAACAACCTGGCCATTTTTCTATTTTTAGCCTAAGCGATCGCTGCTTGACGTGCTGTTTGCATTTCTAGCACAAACTGCTCAAACAAGTAATCTGCATCGTGGGGACCGGGACTAGCTTCTGGGTGATACTGTACAGAAAAGACAGGTAGAGATTTGTGACGTACCCCAGCAACGGTGCGATCGTTTAGGTTAAGGTGACTAACCTCTACAACTGCTGATGGTAATGAATCCGGATCAATAGCAAAACTGTGGTTTTGACTGGTGATTTCTATTCGCTGTTGTAGACCTGTGGGCTGATTTAACCCACGATGCCCAAATTTAAGTTTAAAGGTTTCTGCCCCCAGTGCGTGACCCAGAATTTGGTGTCCCATACAAATACCAAACATGGGTTTTTGGCTTTCTAGTAATGCTTTAACGGTGCTAATGCCTTCTGTCACTGCGGCTGGATCACCTGGTCCATTGGAGAGAAATATCCCATCTGGATTGTATTTGAGGATTTCTTCTGGTGGTGTATCGGCAGAAACAACTATCACCCGACAACCATAACTGGCTAAACGGCGTAAGATATTACGTTTCACACCAAAGTCAAGAGCAACAACAGTGAAAGTTTCGCCAATTTTAGCTACTCCCTCTGGGTTAAATTCCCAAGCAGCAGTGGTGGCTTCAGACCATTCATAAGCTGCTGGGGTGGTAACTTCCCTCACCAGATTTAATCCTGTCATGTTAGGAGCCGCTTGCACCAGTTCTAATAATTCTGCTTCATCTGTAATGGAGGTAGAAATACCACCGTTCATAGCACCATACATCCGAATTTTGCGGGTGAGGGCGCGGGTGTCGATGCCGAAGATACCGGGGATCTGGTGTTGTTTGAGGTAGTCTGGTAGAGATTGTGTAGAGCGCCAGTTACTGGGTTTGTGACAGATATTACGAGCGACCGCACCTCTGACATAGGGTTTTGCTGATTCCTCATCTTCGGGATTAACACCAGTATTCCCCAATTCAGGATAGGTAAAAATGACAATTTGACCGCTATAACTAGGATCAGTCAACACTTCTTGATATCCAGTCATACCAGTGTTAAACACAACTTCCCCAATGGCTGTTCCCATAGCACCGAAAGACCAACCGTGATAAGTTGTTCCATCTGCTAAGACAAGTAGAGTCGGTATTGGATCAGATAAAGACATAAATAGTTGGTAATAGGTAATTGGAAATACAAGAGGGGGTTTCTCTCTTCTATAATTTAAATTTAGTTCTTTATAGGACTACAAAAGTATATTTTCTCATGGTTTATTTAAGTGGAGACTCTACATGATGTAGAATATTGATTTCTATAATTGCAAATTGCTATTTCAACTCCTGATCGCTAGGTCTTGTACGGCATCCTTCGTCTGTATAGCCCTATACAGGACAAACAGAGGGAAAAGCTTGGTGAACAATATACATAAATCGGCCTCTATCTACAAGAAGCACCTTGAAGTTCCGGCATAAAAAACCGAATTTTTCTAAATACAAAATCTGGTTTGTCAGTACCTTTGGGAAAATTATCGCCATCTGAGTCATCAAAAAACGGATCTTTTGGCAAGGAGTCTCTCTGTACTTTTGTATCAAAATCTCAAATTTTTCTCTAGCTCTTTTGTTTTTTGTAGTGAGTGAGTTTTAATAAGCCTAGCAAGACTAAGCTCAAACTTCTGCAATGGCCTGATCGAATATGTTTCGCAACCAGGCACTACTATCCTCCGGCTTTACTTCTGGAATACGTTCGTAATGTAAATGCAATTCCTCTCAAGGATCAGATAAAACAGTCTGATATTCAGGATCATTACTGCTCAATACAATCAACAATTGTATCAATGAAGGAGTCAATAGCATCAATACAAAAACATAAGATGCTCTTTGGGAGGTAAGATTCAAAAAAAGAAAATAAGTTTTTGCTTTAAGGATATCCGAAAACCCTGTAACTTTTTTCGTTGGCTCAATTCAAGAGTAGGCGAAATCTCTTAATGCATCACGTTGTTCAGAAGAAAAACTGCTCGACTCAGCCTTGATATCCCTAAACGCTAGTTTAAAATATGAAGCATATTCATCAAATCTTGGAGATAAACTAACTTTATTGCCCCTGACTTGATAAATTTGCTCAAAATCAATTAGAACTGCACTAGACACAGGTAATAATACCTCTACTTATAGAAAATGACAACCTTAAATTCCTTTTCAGAGGATATGATTCCTCACAGGTAATATCTGGTAATGCCAGAAACAATATTGATATTTTCATCGAGAATTAGGAAATTTCCTGTAGCTATTATACAATCCTATACAAGAGAATAGTATTCCTGTATAGGAAAATACAAAAGTATCCTACTGAAAATCTTGGTTTTAAAATAATTAAACCTGAACCATCTTTAATTCGGTGGGGGCGGTACTCTTGGAAAGAGCAGCCAGGGCGGTTAAAACATTCACTATGCTTCAATCTTTTTTATCCCGTGCAGCCCTAATTTTTCTCTCTGGTAGTCTAGCAGTTTTGAGTGTTGCCTGTGGTGAGAACAAATGGACTACTGGTAATACTGCTGGTAATCATAAATCTGTGTCTGTTGGTAATTTGGCAGCGATACAGCGGCCTAATAAGAAGCTAGGGACACCATCTGCAAGCCGAAAACCGCACAAAAGGAGTTGGTCACTGGACCAAGTACTTTGGAATTGGCTCTTGATAAAGCTCTTGGTGGTTCGAGTATCAGTCAATCTACTCAATCTCCAGATGATTGGAATTTAGTGGTGAATTAAGTTGCAGGATGCGATCTCTCTCATGGAACAGGTACAACCAGACAGCCCGAATTTTCCGTTTGCTCAAAGACAAATTACTGAATACCAGGATCAAATTGAATTAGCACGACAAAAAGCTGAACCCGGTAATTTGGTATCTCCATTTACTAAACCGCCACAGGTGGTTGTTGCTGTTCCCCAACCAAAACCCCCTAAATTACAACGCACTCCCTATCCCACTAGACAAACACAACCACTACCACCTCCAAAACCTGTTTTTCCTTCTTCGGAAGTTGTAGCTGAAAATAACGTGGTCTTTATTGCCCCGATTCAACGGCGAGTTGGTGGTACAACAATTGTGGAAGTTACTTTTAATGGTCGGCAACGATTTGAGATGATTGTGGATACGGGGGCTGGTGGGACGGTGATTACTCAAGAAATAGCCAGTGCTTTGGGTGTGGTGTTGGTGGGAAAAGCGAAACCCAATACTGTTAGTTCCAAAGCTGTGGAATTCCCCGTGGGCTATCTGGAGTCAATGGAAGTTGGTGGAATGATGGTTAATAAAGTTCCCGTGGCGATTGCAGGTGCAGAATTAGAAACAGGATTGCTAGGACATCACTTTTTTGGCAACTACGACGTTACCATAAAGCGCAATGTCGTAGAATTAGGATTCCAAGCCCGCTCAGAAATTAATCCCGCAGGAATTCAACTAACTGTTCCAACTTTCTCCAAGGGCTACCGCTTTCTAAAATTTCCCTAGCTAAACTCACGCCTTGAGCATGGTTAAATAAGGGAATCACACCTGCTACTTGCAACGCCAAAGCAGCATTTAGCGCCACTGCATCCTGTTGTGCCTGAGTTCCCTTACCTTGCAGCACTTTCTTGAGAATTTTGGCATTCTCCTGAACATTTCCACCCTTTAAGGCTGTGATAGGCGCGCTTTTCACACCTGCTTCTTGGGGATTAATGGTGGTTAACAGCACCTCACCATCAGCTAATACTGCCAAGTCGGTGATATCGCCTAACCCCACTTCATCTAATTTTTCTCTGCCATGTAATACGATCGCCTTCTGTGTTCCCAACTGATTTAATGCTTGGGCAATTATTTCTATCAGCTTGGGATCAAAAACTCCAATTACTTGCCCAGTGGGACGCAAAGGATTTACGAGTGGACCCAGTAAATTAAATACCGTTCGTACCTTTAAATTTTTCCGTAATGGTGCAACTGCTTTCAGTGCTGGATGCCAACCAGGGGAAAATAAAAACGTAATTCCCACTTCTTTAAGTGCTGCTTGCACCTTGTCACTAGTAGCACTTAAGTTAACACCTAAAGCTTCTAAAACATCCGCACTTCCGGTCAAACTAGAGGCAGAACGACTACCATGTTTAGCTACAAGTATACCAGCAGCCGCAGTCACAAAAGCCACTGCTGTAGAAATATTAAAAGTTGATGCCCCATCTCCACCAGTGCCACAGGTATCAACCAGGGGAATTTGAGATTGGACTTCTGTTGTTTGTATGGAAAGAGATTTTAAAACTTCTGCCATTCCTGTCAACTCTTCAGCAGAAAGGCCTTTGAAATTCAAGGCTATTAAAATTGCCCCTGATAATTCTGGAGGGACGGCTTCATTGATCCATCCTTGCATCAACTCTGCTGCTTGAGTACGGGATAATGATTGACGGTCTAATAATTGTTGTAGCAGAATAGACCAATTAACAGTAACTGGGGAAGTAGTCATAACTTATACAATCTTGGATTTTGAATTTTGCACGTTTGGCGAAGCCTCTGTCGAAAAACTTTGGATTGTGAAACACTTACTGTATTAGCCATACTACCGAAGAATGGGAAACAATTTTTAGCAAAACTATCCACGAATGCACATTTGCGAAGCATTTCGTAGATATTAAGATAAGAAGAAAAGAGGGTTTCAGAGAGTTTTGGTGTAAGTTCTGAATTGTATAAGGAAATCATTTATTCTTAAGGAGTAAAACTGCGGGAAAACTATGCTATATTATTCATATAATAATCAGCACGAAAAATAAATTTATATAAAGCGTTTCAAGAATATTTTCAAAACTTGCCTGATGTATAAATACTTAATGGCTCTTTTGAAGATTTATCATAAATTGTATGGTTAGTGCTGCCAACTCTTTTCGTTTGATGGATGGTGGAGTTGATCTGGGAATCAATTTTTATAAAATTCTGAATTCCTCAACTCCTGAACGTCTAAATTCCTGAACTCATTTTTTAATTATGCTGCTAGATTTAGAATGATTTTATCAGGCTTGTAATCCGAGCAAACCGCTAATGATTGAAAATGCTGCGAATCGTCCCTACTATTGTACTATCTTGATTTTGCTTCAGTGTGGCATAGCAAAATTACTGAGGACTTGCTACAAGATATCAGCAATATTTCACCGGATCTTCCCACCTGTCAGTTATTTACAGGACGCCTGGGTTGTGTGTGGGAAATCTAAGGATTTGTTACGTCTGAAACCAGAATTGGAGAAGCAATAATTTCAGGTAGTATATTTTGAGTCTACTCGTGTCCTGGAAATGGCTGATGTGGATGTGACCGCTATTCTTCTGGCCATTGCTGGTCAAGTGAGTGAAAGTCTGGAAGCAATGAAAATCAGCCTCAAATCCGACTATTTTGCAAAATTGTTTACTGAGGTGGTGGATTTTCTGAAAAAACCGATATATGTGGGGGTAGAAGCAGAACTATCGGTTGGTGTTGCGAAAATTACGCCAAAAACCAAAGAAGGTCCTCAGTTAGGACGACGGTTAAGGGACTATCTGAAACCACGGACAGAAAATATTTTACTTTCCATCAATCAAGAACTCTTAGAACGTGCTAATACTGAACTCAAGGCTAAGGGTAAAAAGGGATTAGTTGTTATTGTTGATAGTTGGGATGGAGTCTCATCTTTTAGACCTATACCTTCTGGGAAGTCTCTTCCAGAATACTGATTTATTTATCGAACGAGGTGAGCAATTACGGAAACTAAGTTGTCGTATTCTTTACAGTAATCTGTTATCTTTAACTCGTTAGACTTGTAAAAATACTCCCGCTACCTCAATAAAGATTTCCCCTGAATTCCCCAATTTACTCACAAGTAATTCTTACTATTTGTGGTTTAGTCACATTAGGAATTACTTCATTAATTTTGCCCATTTCATCAATGTTATGGATATGAGGTCAGTTATGAATTCGTCATCAACACCTTCATGGATACGAACTATCCGTAACTATTTCCAACCCTGATTCTTTCCTTGGCTCTTTCCTCATCTTACCACTATGGAAAGACAGACAAAGAGTCATTTGTAAATTTTCGGTCCTCTCTTTTGCCAATTGGTAGGATTTGGCGCTACAGAGCAAATTTTTCTTAATCCTCTGGATAACCGTACTCGTGATTATGTTGCTGGGCGTTGTGGTCAATACCATGTTGGATCTGAGATTTTGGAATGTGAAATATTGACCTTTTCAGGATTTACGCAAGTGGCATATTAGTAGGGTGTCTCAGACCTGTAAATTAGTTAGGATAAACAGATTTTTGACAACTGACGCACCTTAAAAATAGACATTGCGTCTGACACTTGCGTAAGTTATACTTTTTTGAATTCTCCAGATGGGTTGATACGTCAAGGTTTAAAATGAGCCAATAAATATCAGATGGTTTTAAGCCTGTGTACCAAAACCAAAATCCAAAATCCAAAATTGCTATGACTCATTCTACAGATATTGCCACCTTAGCCCGTTGGATGGCGGCTGATTTTAGTAATCAAGCCCAAGTTTTTGAGAATCCGGCTTTTTTTGCCCATATTCGTGTGTGTATGCGTCCCCTACCTTACTTACTGCTATCAGGGGTGAGTTTGTTTGTAGAACAAGCTTATGACTATATGCTCAATGACCCCTACCGGTTACGGGTGTTAAAGTTAATGACAGCAGGAAATAAAATCCATATTGAAAACTATACTGTCAAAGACGAAAAAGACTTTTACGGTGCATCCCGTGACTTAGAACGTCTGCATAAGTTAACGAGCGATCACTTAGAAAAACTCTCCGGTTGCAATATGATTGTAGAGTGGGCTGGTAGCCACTTCAAAGGCACAGTCGAACCAGGTAAAGGTTGTATAGTTGTCCGCAACAGACAGACCACCTATTTAGATAGCGATTTTGAAATTGACGGTGAGAAATTCATCAGCCGTGACAGAGGACGTAATCCCGAAACCGATGATCATATTTGGGGTTCTGTCGCTGGACCATTTTACTTTGTCCGTTGGGATAATTTTGCCGACGAAGTGAAATTAAGTCCCTAATCCCAAATCACCCCAGGATAGCCTTCTTGGCTGTCCAGTTATTCAAGACAATCCATCCTTAAAGAAATTTTCTTCTGAACCATGCAATCTGGGCTAAATTCTGTTATTATTAGTTATTGTGAGTGCGGCGACATAGCCAAGTGGTAAGGCAGAGGTCTGCAAAACCTCCATCCGGCGGTTCGAATCCGCCTGTCGCCTTTACAGACAGAGTAATATATTTGAACAATTGGGGCTCCTAAACGTTTTATAGGAGTCAGAATGTTTGAGAAATTGGTTACCTATCAAATAGGTATTTTTGGCGTTAGCCTGAAAGATCTGACTGGTCTTCGCATAGTGTACCGTTAGGCATTAGCTGAATGGTGACCTTTCGCCTTGCGGTACTAGTACCGCTGTGAATTCAAAATGCTTCTTTCAGAAGAGCTACCCTAACAAAATCTCTCCTTCGGAGACGCTACAACACAATTCAAAATGAATACAGTGTAAGCTTTTCAGAGACTTGGAATGGGTAATTTATTTCTGCCATGCTGTACTACTAGGTTACAAGTCATATTAATTTTCAATTACTTAATGGAGGAGGAAAGCGAATGTCAGTATTAAATTGGGCAATATTGGCGGTTTCATGAATTGGTAAAATATATTCTAAATTTTTATGGGGACTGGGAATAATATGATGGGAAATTATTTCACGGCCATTAACTTTTAAAACTGACAGGACTTACGCAACTGGCACAAATAGCGGGCGGGATGTAGCCCTGGCACGGAACAATTGAACTCAAACCAAGCACATAGGAAGACTTGGGCGTTTTAGTTGCTGAATTAAATAATTAGAAAGGAATCTATGCTTGATTTGATAAACAGTTTGACCAGTTTGATAGGCTAAATTCTTTAATCGAATCCAAACCAACATTGCAGAAGCAATATGATTTCTTTGAAGCCTAGCTTTACGACATTGACAATATCCAATGCCACTTATTTGTTTAATCTCTCGGTGAAACTCCTCGATTTCCCAACGAACTTTACACACCTCTTCTACAACATTCGTAGAACTTTGAGATAAATCCTTAGTAGCGACATAATCCGTTCTGTTGGTAGAAACAGCAACCCGGAATAGTTTCACTTTTTTCTGAGCGGCAAACCCTTTAATTTTTATAATTTTACCACATTCTAACTCTTCAGTACTCCATTCTCATAATTCAATAGGTTTATATTTTTCCTTGGCAAATGTATCATCAACTAACCGATTTTTTTTTAAGGGCAATAATAAATAAGGGCAATAATAAATTTTGTCTAAATTATCAATATACAGCATGAAACTCTTTACTGCATACCATGTGTCCATCAAAACCGTATCAAAGGGGAAAAGCTGATGATACACCAGGTTTTGCAGCATATCTTTCACATGGTCTATCTTGGTTTTACCATCCACATCAGCATTAAAAATGCGGTAATCTATTACCCCAAATCTTTGAACTTTAGCATTCACATATACACAACTGACTACACCAATTCCTTGGAGTATGCCATGTTCATTACCACTATATTGTCTCCTCACCATCTCTATTTCTTCAGAATATCTTTTGTCTAAAACACTATCATCAAAAAATATGATGTACCCATTACCATCAGGTTCTACTACCTCTTTCACCTTATCCCATAGTAAACGAGATGTTAACTTTTCGGTTTTTAAATAATAGTTAATTGCATCATGGCTAATACTTTCTAAATGCTCTGCTAAATTAGTGATTGTATAATTAATTTGACTACTTCATAAGTATTGGCAGTAATCAAGTTTAGTAAATCTCATTACCGTTAGCAACATTTATCTAATACAATCTCCTACCTATTTTCTCATGAATATTTCAATAATGTTTCCTGTTGCAGCTACTTCTTATGGGTTGATAAAGCTTTCGGTATCCGATTTATTTAATACCGATATACTATATTTCACCCATCGCCTGTGCCACTTGCCTAAGTCCTGACTGATTCTAATCCTTCATTTACTGACATATTCACTTCACCAATATCACCACGAATTATGGTAATTATGCCTAAATCTGTGTTTTCATAACCTACAAATGTGATGCTGGTAGCTTTACATATTGCGTCTGCTGCTTCCACCGCTGCGGGAACACCGTATACTTCTATCACACCTAATACTAATGTCAATGTCCTTTCGCTCCAATTCGATCTAGTAGTCCACCAAGGCAATGTTGCTGGGTAAGCCCCTCTAATTGATAAACTAGTCAAAAAAGGGGTTGACCATGGCAAAAAAGTATGTTGTAGATTTAAGCGAAGAGGAAGTTTTACAACTGCAAGCAATCCTCAAAAAAGGAAAGCACAAAGCAAGAAGTATAACCCGTGCAAACATTCTTTGAATGGCATCTGAGGGAGAAACGGACACGGCGCTGCTGCAGTTCGAGTTCATGTTACCACGGTGGAAAGGACAAGAGAAAAGTTTGTGATTGGTGGATTAGAGTTTGCTTTAAAGGATGGGGAAAATCCACCAAAACCCAAAAAATTAGATGAAAAACAAGAAGCATTTTTGATTGCGACTGCTTGTTCTAATCCGCCAGAAGGAAGAGTGCGTTGGACAATGCAATTATTAGCGGAGCATTTAGTGAAGGTTGGTATCATAGATTGAATCTCAGACGAAACAATACACCAAACTCTAAAAAAAATGAAATTAAACCGTGGTTAAAAGAACAGTGGTGTATTCCCGAAGTTAACCCAGAGTATGTGTTCAGAATGGAAGATGTTTTGGATTTGTACAATGAGCCATATGATCCGAAAAAACCTACACTCTGCCTAGATGAACGCCCATATCAATTAGTAGAAGAAGTAAGACTTCCTTTGCCACCAGAACCACATCAGCCTGAAGGTTATGATTGTGAGTATAAACGCAATGGTGTTGTAAATTTATTTGCCTTTTTTGAACCAATAGCCGGGTGGAGGCATATTTAAGTTACACAAAGTCGGACAAAAGCTGATTTCGCTAAACAATTAAAAGATTTAGTAGATGTTTATTAACCCCAATCTGATGTGATACCTTTACTTGTTGATAACCTAAACATTCATACTCCAAGTGTTTTATATGAAGTTTTTTCTCCACAAGAAGCACGCCACATTATTCAATAATTAGGGTTTCACTATACTCCTAAACACGCTTCTTGGTTGAATCAAGTAGAAATTGAATTATCAGTTTTATCTCGCCAATGCTTAGAAAGACATATTCCTAATGTAGAAATATTATCTTCTGAAATTGCTACTTGGGAGTCACAGCGTAATCAACAAAAACCCAGTGTTTATTGGGGTTTTAAAACCAAGGATGCACGTAAAAAAATGCAGCGTTTATATCCGAGCATTTAACCCAGCAAAATTGCCTTGGCAGACTACTAGGATGACAGATATACTGAATCGCAGGACTTGCGGGGAAGTGGTGGGAAGTATTCGGATGAAAGGGTTTTGGGGTTCTGGACGGGGAAAGGCGTGCGACACTTAATTTTGATTAACTTTCTCGCATAGGCGTCAGATAATTTGATGAATGCTTCACATAGTTTGATTAGCCAATAAGTGGCTCTTTCTGATTTTAGTTTTGATGGGGTGTGTGCTATAAAAGTGTTGGCAATGTGGCGAAATAGTAGCCGCTAACAAGAGTGTCATGTGAGGATCGGGATAATAACTGTTGAAAAGCTGCGAATAATCCTTTCTAGAGGGATTTGCGCTCAGTGCCGACATTTTCCGTGCTGCTTCGAGTCCAGCCATTGCCGTTAAAATTTAGGGTGTGATCGCTAATTTTGCTAACTAATTTTGCTAACTAATTTTGCTAATTATGGAAAACAGTAAGGGGTTGCTTGAGGCGCTGCAGTTGGAGAAGGAGCGGCTGGGTAAGAATCATCAGGTTCCTGTTGATGAGCTAAGGAATCTGGTTTTTACGACTTATAGCTGTGGGATGATAAATGAGGGACGGGCGGTGCAGTTGCTCTACACTAATCGGCTGGATTTTAGGTGGGAGTCCCGTGACTGGGTCAAGCATCATCCTGATATGGATGCGATTTGGAATGGTTTCACGTCTGTTGCTCTTGACGAGGCATAAAAAAACCAGTCAGGTTGTTTGACTGGTTTCTGGTTGGGGCTTAGTATTTATTTCTATTTGCTCGTTTTCAAGGTGGGTTGTTCCTCTACTTTCGCGCCCTAATTTATGAAGTTATCTATTTCAGTGAGCATTTACGAAAAGTCGTTACTGATATGAATGAGTTAGAATCTCTACCGACTGTCGATTGTTACTTGGTAGTCAACCCACATTCCGCACTTCAATAACTAGCATAAATAAACTACATGAATAGGTAATTTAGAACTAGAGTTTTTAAAAATCTAGTAGCCATAAAAATATAAGTTATGCACGTTAAAGTTGCAGCTCTCTTATTGTGTAGGAAAGGCTAGTTAGACAACAATGTTGAATTGGAATTTTTCAATCACTTATGAAAATACAAGACTATGCAATAGTGAATTAGAGATTTGAAAACTAAGAAAATAAATAATACTTTTGACAAGCTGTAGGTAGGAATTGGGAAATTCGACAACCTTCCTCTGTCAAGTTCAGAATCCTATGAACTCCTTGTATAATGAGAAAATGAATCCCTTGAAAACATACGCCAGTTGCTGCCTCTTTCAGAGGAGCTTCCCTAACAAGTCAGGGAAGCAGCCCAAGGCACTGTCGCTGAAATATGGAACGTAAAGTAGGGGATTATGTAGGTTTATTCAGTTGATGTTTAACTGTAGCTTTTTGCGTCTTTAACTATATTCTTAGTTGCCTTTGTCCCAGATTATAAACCAAAAGACACAATGCCATTAACATCATTATTGTCTCTACTACTCTTTCTGGATTTTTTACAAGAAGACTATGGGTGAAAAATAACAGGTCTTTGATAAATCTAAGTCCTCTTTCTGTTGATTGCTGTTCTTTATATATTCTCAATATTTCTATGGTTTCTAATTTGCTTGGCTCTAAAATATTTTTTGCTAAAATAAATCGACCACAAAAGTTATGAAGTTGGGTGATTAACTCCTGACTTCCTATTAGTTTAACTCTTACTTGATAAAGTACTGTTTGTCATTTATTTAACCTCTCGGTAATTTCTAAGTCCGATATTTTGTGATATTTTAATTCTGCTGCCAGTTCTTTAATTTTTAATTCGGCTAAGGATGTCTGTTCAAATCCTCCTTAGACTAATCTACCTACTTGTTTCCTGATTGTTAGAAAGTTCTCTTGAATGCTTTGGGTTAATTTCTTTAAGTCTGCTTTTTTTCTGTCTGCACTTTCTACTAATAGCCATCTTTGCTCTATTCCCCCATAAGATACTTTTTCTTCTTTATAGCTATATCCTTTGATTTCAACTGGTTTCAGTTCTGTACTGTTAAATGCTTTGACCAAGTTTTTGGCTTTTTTAATGGATAAAGGTACTCAACTTATCCATTTCATGTTCGACATTAATTTTAAATTACTTTCGCTATATTTCGCTATATAATGTACTATCAGCCACCATTATACTTTCAAAATCTATTTGTTTGTCATACTACACCAAAATTTGAGGAAATACTGCTTTATCTGATTCATTTCCTAATGCTCCTCTAAAAAATAAGGGTATATCTCCGTCACTACTTACTAGTAAATCTAAGATACATTGTTTTAAGTCTGGATGATGGTCACGAGAATATCCTTGTGTGATGTTAGTAAGGATTCAGGTGCTGGGGTATTAACAAGTGTGATAGGAGAGGCAGAATATAGCAGTTATGGAAAAGAGGCTGCCACCAAAACTAGACAGAGAGATATTGAAGCAGTTGGGAACAGAGCAACTGGTAGAAATCATTATTGACCAGGGGAAAAGTATAGAGAACTTAACAAATAGAGTAGTAGAACTGGAAAAAGAAATAGAGAAACTCAAAGTTAGTAGAGATTTAGAGACCATCAACATTATCCACACCACCATCGGGAGACATCCTCACTTTGAGCCACTGGACCATCTATTCCTTCATTGGTAGCTACTAAATATTCCCACTCCAATTTCTATTTGACCCACTTCCCACAACAACAAGTGTTGTTTTTCATAGGGTCAATGGCCCTAGTTATTGAGCCATCCCAAAAAAGCTTGTCCTGTGATTCCTATATCTTGTCCCAGTACTATCTCTGGTGACTAGTGTGCCCTTTGTGTTTCCCCACACACACTGCAAATCCAGGTATATCTTTCATATTCTACTATTTGGATTGTCCTGTCCACCAACTCCCCTAGTGGTTGTGTTTGGATTTTTATTGGTTCGCCAAACAATTCCCCCTGACCTCACCATCCACACACTTGCCATCCCACTATCTCAAATCTATTCTATCTACTCCACCAAACACCTTTCTCCTTTTTCCCCTATGCCCTGGTTGTGCTCCTGGTTTCCGTTTTCGTATCTGGTTTTCTTCTGGTTTCTCTTCTTGTTTGTCCTCCGTTTTCTTGAGGATGTCTCCCGATGGTGGTGTGGATAATGTTATGGTCTCTAAATCTCTACTGACTTTGAGTTTCTCTATTTCTTTTTCCAGTTCTACTACTCTATTTGTTAAGTTCTCTATACTTTTCCCCTGGTCAATAATGATTTCTACCAGTTGCTCTGTTCCCAACTGCTTCAATATCTCTCTGTCTAGTTTTGGTGGCAGCCTCTTTTCCATAACTGCTATATTCTGCCTCACCTATCACACTTGTCAATACCCCACCACCTGAATCCTTACGTTTTACTTTCTTTTTCTCGGAACAGTTGAAATACAGAATCTGGGCCACCAAAAAAATGTCTAAGTGTCTATCCTAACTGACTACCCACAAAAGCATAAAGGAATAACCAAGCTCGGATAATTTTATTGCGACTTTTAGTACCTTCATCTTCCTCTTCTAATACCAGATGAGTCGCATTATATAAAGAAGAAACAGCAATAAATCCAGTCAATGAACAAATAATGACATTGAGTAAAATTAGAAATTGGTAATTATTTAGTCGTCATCAAAAAAACAAAGTAACTGGTGCAAAGCTAAATAAGAGTACGCTAGTGACTGAAACTGCTGTCAGCACCAAAGCAAAATACTCTCCAAAAGTGCGCTTTCAACCAAAAATCACATTAGCAAATAACAAAGTCGGTAGACAGATCAATAGAGTAATTAGATAGAGAGCTGGTAATTTGACAGGAGAAGATAAAGCTTACATACAGCTATGATATGCACCTATAATTCCGTCGTACATAGCGATAAATAGAGAACTACAAACCAAGAGGGAAATAATTTTGTAATCTCACACCTTGGCGAACTTCCTCTATAAATACTTGACGTTCTCGTAGTAATGAAATCAATACTGCACAGTATTTTACCCCACCATAACTACGTTCAATTATTTTATCCTCAGATATTTTATCCTCAGATACTATTCAGAGTAATCACTACCAGAACCAAACTTCCAACTATCAAACCAACGATGCCAATAATATTGTTGTTGAATTGGTAAATTATTAACTACTATTTCTAACATGGGATTGAGAGAAAACAAGGCAGTATATATACCTAAATTAACGTAATGTAACATCCAATCTAGTAAACTAATTAAACCGATTTGGGGGAAGATTTTGGCAACTAATAGCGGCTGAGATAAACCAGTTTTTAACAAAGTTCTTGTTAACGCCCCAAACTGAACAACATCTTGTAAAAATGGTTTTAAAACAGGTGTTCCCAGTTTCTGCATTTCCTCAAACACAGCCGAAAGAAGTTGGTTAATTTGTGCAGGCGGAATTTGTTGATTTACACCCACACTCATAGCCTTCTGAAATAACCAAGTTACACTCAAACTCGGTTGATAAGGCTGCAGCAGTACTAAAGATTGAGCAGATAATTGTTCAGTTTTTAATGCTTCATTAATACCAAATGTTAACCTTTGTAAATGACGAACCATAGCCCCAAAACCACCAAAACTTAATGGTGATTGATTACCGCTACTATCTCCCACTGGTAAAATCCGATTCCAAGGAGTTTGGAGAGGACTTTGGCGATAGCTGGGAAAGAAACCAAACAACGCCCGTTTAAACTTGAGTTGATTAATTTCCACGCCTTGATATTGTGGTAATAGGCGTAAATATTCCTCAAATAAATTTTCTAAACTCAAGCGTTGTGGATGTGGATCCATATAGGTAAATAAATAAGTTGTTCTCCCGTCCTTAGCAGGAAAAGCTTCCCAAAAGTATTGGCATTGATTTTGCAAAGCCGTGAAAGATAACAACAAGTCGCCTGAGTCGTTTTTCGGAAAACCTTCCGCACAACTTCCCACAACTAAACAAAGTGCATCTGGTTTTTTACCTTGACGGGCTTGTTGACTGATGGGAGAAAGATTTCCCATTGCATCCAGCAACAATTTCCCGGTTAATTGATTATTGACTTTGACCCCATTACAATGGACGATTATATTCCTAAAAGGTGTGTTTTCAAATAACTTCCCTCCAGCAGCTAGGAAGCGAGTTTTTAAGGTTTCTAATAGATAAATGGGATCTACACCAATATTGAGAACATCCTCTACCCAAACTTCTGTACCACCTTGAAAGCTGACTCGTGCGGGATTATATTCGGTGACTATAGTTCTGGCTAATTCTGTTTCTGTCAACAAGTCTAATTCTCGAAAAACTTCTAATTCTTTGTGGGAAATATTCCATTCCTGTTCTCTCCCGCGCAAAATTCCCCTTTCTAGCAACGCAACACGCACACCCCGCACAGCTAAAGCGCAACCCACTAAAATTCCCAATGTTCCACCGCAGATAATTACATCCCAGTCTACAGATTCTAAAGGTTGTGGATTTTCTCTCACCACATTGGGGATGATTCGTTTATCGGTTCGCAGAGATGTTAAAATGCTATCTGTGCGACGTAAACTGCCTAAAACATCACCTGGAAGTTGGGAAAGAATCTGTTTGGCTAAAGACATAAGAGTTGCTAGATAGTATATCTGTTAAGATTGTTAAAGAAAGGTATAGTTTAACACAATATTAACAAGAGGTCGGATTCTGAGAATTATGGAACATGAATTTTCTTGGACTCAGCAATGGTATCCTCTTAGTCCCATCAGCTATTTAGATCCTGCTGAACCTACTCCTGTCAATCTACTGGGTAAAAAGGTAGTAATTTGGAGAGATAACAATCAAAACTTGGTGGTGATGGATGAATGATGGTTGTCCTCATAAATTAGCACGTATATCTTTGGGAAAAAAGAATTAATGCAGATGGGAATCTTATGTGTAGACATTATGGTTGGTGTTTTAATAATGAGCGAAAATGTAAGAAAATTCCCATGTTAGCTGGTAATCAAGGGGAAGAAACTGCTTATTATATAAAGTGTGTGTCTTAAGTTACTACCTATCCGACAAAAGTAGCACAAAATTTACTCTGGGTATGGACTGATTATAGTGTAACAGCATTTGCCGATTGCAGAGCTAAACAACCAGCCACCATACCAGAAACCGAACTTAATATTGATGCCATAGACTGGTATATTTTTGAAGCACCTGTGGGTTATACAGTATCAGTTGAAAGTAGCTTAGACCCTTCTGATGCTCAATGTTTACATGAGGGAATTGGCTCTTTTTGACCAGGAAAACCTTACCTATCCAGCAGTTGGAAAAAAATATAGGAGAAATCACAAGTCAAAGTGGTTTTACTCTCAAACATAGTCGCTATAATCGTAAGGATTCAGGTCTAAGGAAGAGGGATTAAAGAAGCTGTATAGAAAGCAGAGTCAACTATGGCCTTGATAGGTTGGTCAAAAAACTCAATTAGAGAAAGTGCTTGACGGCGACAAGTTGGTATAACCGTCAATAAATTCGCAGTATGTTGGAATAGCTCTCGAGAAAGAGAACTACCACAGACTTTTCGTTGTGTCAGTGCTAAACCTAACCTTAATTCAGCTAAATTATGATCAAGGTCTATTGCCTAAGGAAGGTAAAAGTTTACCAGGTTCCCCTGGGGCTTGATCAATGAATGAATGGAAGATTCAACTTTTGGTTGAAACTAGGATGGCCAAGTCAAGAATTTATGAAGGTTTTGGGTTTGTTGGAATAAAGGGTAGTTTTTAAAACCTTCATCTATGAGGTCGATGGATTTTGTGCCAATTTCTTGGTGATTTAACCCACATTCGGCACCATAAAGTGCCACAGAGAGAAATTACGGAGAGAAACAATCCAAGGGAGCATAAGAACAAACATATGCTGCAGTGAAAAAAGGCATTGGAGAAACAGTAAAGCACCAAAAATAGCATCAAAAGCTATTCTCAATAAGGAGCAATAAGAAAGAACACGGCCCAGAGGAGTCAACAGATCAGGGGAAAAGCACCTTATTTCCTAATAAAAACTAATGAGGACTTTAAAATCATCTATATTAAGTGCAAAGCTTGATGGATATATAAACACAATCAATCACTTTTTTATTAAGTGCTGAATTAGCTTATCTCCAATTGAATAACTCTTAGCTAAGGATAAATGAGCTAACTATTCATCCATAAATAAGTAAACTTATCTGTAAAAATAAGCAGAAGAAAATATTAAGTAAATTGTTGACAAGTTAGTTGAGGCTAAAGCTAAAACTCTTTCTCAAGAGTTATTATCCATTTCTGCCAAAAACTGTTTATTTTTTATCCCCCGCTTCACGGGGTTCTCTTTACCCAAAAGATTGACTGCTATCTGCCGCATTACTGCAAAGTTTTGTGGAGCATTATCTTTCCTAATCCGGCAGTCATCTTGTTTTAAAGCTACATCTAATACCCAATGCAATGAATTTTCTATTGCCCAATGGCTGCGGACAGAATTAGCCAATTATTCTCCATTTGACTCAAGACTACTAATAAAATAACGAGTCTCTACTGTTGTTTTATCATCCACTTATCCGATAGGTTCTAGCATCCCAACACTTTTTAGATTTGACCAAACTGAATCAGGGTCAAGCTGAAACCCAATTCCAG
Organism: 'Nostoc azollae' 0708; assembly: GCF_000196515.1. Classification (NCBI taxonomy): domain Bacteria; kingdom Bacillati; phylum Cyanobacteriota; class Cyanophyceae; order Nostocales; family Nostocaceae; genus Trichormus; species Trichormus azollae. Next base: position 2,352,577 of record NC_014248.1, on the reverse strand, counting down.
GTAACATCACATAATTGCGGATTTCATGAAGACCATGCCCTGTTTCTTCGGGTTTATATGTGCTATGTTGAAGCTCTTGAAAACCTGTACTTATCCCTGACTTAAATAGCTGTTCTACTGACTCATACAGATTACCTTGGTTCTTTTTTAAAGTAATTACATAATCTGCATTTTCTTGCGTAATTAACTTTACTATGTCTTTGTGACACCCGATGGCATCAATCCTGACAATACATCCAGCTAATTCTAAAACCTTTAATAATTCGGGAATTGCTGTAATTTCATTTGATTTCTCATGCACCTTCACCTGTCCCAACACTAATTTATTTGTAGTTGCCCATGCACTTACCATTTGGATTGCACTCTAGTCACTATTTTTACCATGAGAACTACATAAAGTTTTCCCGTCAATTGCCACAACTTCACCATCCCTTATCTTATGTACTGATTTCATCCAGTTCAAAAAACAATTTTGAAATTGTTGCGGATTCAATTGTGCAAATACCCTTCCAAATGTGTCCTGGGACCGGAGCCCATTTCCTAGTTCTAAAAAGGTTTTTAACCACTCATATTTTGTGCAGCCATACAGTTCAATTGCCACCCAACTATCTGCTCCACAAATTACTGCACAAATTCCAATGGTAAGAATGTCAATTAACTTGTGTCGTTTCCTCCCCTCTACTCTTGGATCTTCCATCTGTGCAACGTGGTCAGTAATCGTGATTGTGGGCTTGAGTTTCACACTTTTTGGGACTTTCTTCTTCTACTTTTACAATGACTTTACCATCAGAGCCTCATTGGTCAACCTCCATATCATCAGCCCTCCCTCATAAACCCATAATCATTCCCAGGGACTCTATTCTCTCTGGACTTTTTAGGAAAATACTGTCTGCAAAAAATAATGGGTCTTTGAGAAAAGCAAACCCTCTCTGGCAAGACTATTGAGCTTTATATTCACTCAAGATGGAGTCATGGGTAAGTTCATTGGAATCCAAAAGGTTTGTACCAATAATAAAAGGCCATGCCCTCAGAAATTCTGTATTAATTTTACTTTCATTCTGGGAGACTGTAGCTGATATTTCAGAGGATATCTCTCCTGAACTATCTTTTTTCTTAGATTTGATTTGAGTAACTTTACTCTGGTTAATTTGGTGATATTTGAATTGTTTGAATAGTTTAGATAACCCCTTGATAGCATCACCTTCACAAGCAAATTTCTCTGGTGATAACTTTTTGAAATCTTGCACAGCTTTTGATTGTGCCTTGGTAATTTTTTGTGAGAGTTTACCCAGGTCTGATTCTCTTCTTTATTGACTTTGCACTACTAACCATCTTTGTTATATTCCTGGATAATTTACTGTTTTTGAAGCTAGTTTATATCCGGGTAAATTACTATCAACAAATTCTGGTTCTGGTAATGTTGATATTAATCATTGTGCTGATTTTATGCTTAATGGCACTGGACATAACCAGCTTAAATATGACATCATTCATCATTTTTAGATTTGATTCTGTATATAAGGCCCAGTCTGCTACTATGAGACTGTTAACTTTTAATTGTTGTTGGTACTCTACTGCTATTTTACCAAAGCATGATGAATCTGCTTGGTTTCCCGATGCTAGTTTTAAAAATATATATTGGTATGTCTCCATCTCCTGAACATATCATTTCTATGATGAACTGTTTTAACTCCGGTCTATGGTCACCAGAATAACCGTAGGTAATGGTTATTTCTTTTGGTGATTTTACTGCTAATTCTTCTAGTTCTTGATTATTTCCTACTTTTTGACTCTCAAATATCACTTCTGGTAAGCTGGTATTATATTGCCCATATACGTCCATTTATGATGAGTCTAGATGCCATGCTCATAGGGATACTCCAAATTTTTGGGCTGCTTTTAAGGCGACAATAAAAAATATTCTATCCAATCCTTTTATAAATAGTTTATCCATGACTCTCCCCAGTTTATCGTCCTTGAGATATTCTGGTTTTACTCCTGGTCCTATTAGATGGTCACAGGGGATTGTTTCAAAATCTTGGGGAAACATATATAAGGGTTTTTATACAAATCCTAACCCGTTTATTATCATGGCTTTTACTACATGACACGGACTTACTTTCTCTCCAATTCCAACGGTTATTTCTACTACTCCTATGGCGTCTATTATTCCTGCTACTATGCCTCAATGGTCTAGGTTTTGGATTTCCATTTTTTGAAGCTTTGATTTCACAACATAATTATCCACAACTCCTGTTGTGATTCAATCATTTCTTCTTCTGTTCTAATTTAATTTTTAAATCATTAAATTTTCTTTTCTTTTATCTTATTTACAAAACTTTATTCTCTCACTCTATTGCCATTTTCATGATACTTATTCTTATTAACCCTTTTCTTCCTTCAAGGAGTTTTAGTTATTGTGTACTACTATCTGTGACAGTTAGGGTGCGGAAGCTGGGTTTTAAGCCAGGAATCTTGATTAGTGTCTTGAAGTGACGGGGTAGGGTAGATATGCCTGACATTTCTGTTGAGCTGTGACCGCATAACCGTTATAGGTAGTAAAGTCATCAGAACTGAGTACACCAGAGTAACTTGAACCCACAATGGATTCTAATTCGCTAGGACAAGGAGTATCAGGACCCATGAAATCAAGGGAAGTTACTATTGGCAAAAATCCATAACCATTGTTTCACCCCTTTGACTACCCAGGGTGTTTCATCCCCAAGGATATGAGGCTGGGTTTGTTTTATCCACTGTTTGAGGCTATGAATACTTTGAGCCACTGGACCATCTATTCCTTCATTGGTACCTACTAATGTTCCCAGTCCAATTTCTATTTGACCCAGTTCCCACAACAAGAAGTATTCTTTTTCATAGGGTCAATGGCCCTAGTTATTGATCCATCCCAAAAAAGCTTGTCCTGTGATTCCTATATCTTGTCCCGGTACTATCTCTTGTGACCAGTGTGCCCTTTGTGTTTCCGCACACACACTGCAAATCCACTTCCATTGGCCTGTCCACCAACTCCACTACTTGTTGTGTTTGGATTTTTATTGGTTCGCCAAACAATTGCCCCTCACCTCACCATCCATACACTTGCCGTCCTACTATCTCAAATCTATTCTATCTACTCCACCAAACCCCTTTCTACTTTTTCCCCTATGCCCTGGTTGTCCTCTTGGTTTCCTTTGGGGAAATTTGTGTCTGGTTTTCTTCTGGTTTCTCTTCTTGTTTGTTCTCGGTTTTTTTGAGGATGTCTCCCAAGGGTGGTGTGGATCATGTTATGGTCTCTAAATCTCTACTGACTTTGAGTTTCTCTATTTCCTTTTCCAGTTCTAGTACTCTATTTCTTAGGTTCTCTATACTTTTGGCCTAGTCAATAATGATTTCTACCAGTTGCTCTGTTCCCAACTGCTTCAATATCTCTCTGTCTAGTTTTGGTGGCAGCCTCTTTTCCATAACTGCTATATTCTGCCTCACCTATCACACTTGTGAATATCCCACCACCTGAATCCTTACCTATTTTTCAACCTAAGTAGGTAGACACAAATAAACATAACTATAGAACAAAATGTAAATTACTTGAAACCCTTGGGATTGCTTGACTCCGCTTTGCTGCATTTACCATGACATAGTTATAAATTTTTCCGCCCACCTACTTAGTACAACATGGCGTAAATAAACCAACCATTCCAAATCTCTGAAACGCTCAGACCATATTCATTTTGAATTTTGTTGGCGCAGCTCTTCTGAAAGAAGCATTTTGAATTCATTGCGGTACTAGTTATAGTATAGCTTTAGGAACTAATACATTAAATTCCTAATCTATCTTTTGATAGTAGACTTATCCCAAACTCCTATTTCTTGAAAAACTATCATATTAAGGGATTCTTGGATAGATACCTATAGGAAGATGACTATAAAAAAGAGGAGAATTAAATTAATTCTGGTGTGTCGAATAACTGCTTCCTATGGAGGTTTAGCACAGTGCTAAACCTTTTTTATTATCTATAAAATTACATAGACATATTAGTTGGAAAATTTTGTATTCTTCCTATAGGCTGATTAATCTCTCTAACAAATTAGCTAATGTATGGTACTATATTATACTTCCAGTTAAGGCTTGGTATTGCACCAAGTCTTTATTTTCAGTCTGTTTAATTTCAGATACTCCTAGTACCGCCCCGAATTAAAAATGCTTCTTTCAGAAGAGTTGCACCAACAAAATTCAAAATAAATACGGTATAATCTTTCTAGCGATTTAGATATTAGTTAGGGTAATCAATAACAGATTCACTCATCTTTGTATACATCCTACAGGTAGATGAATTGAAATCTAAGCAAGTCTAAATTAGTTAGATATGGTAAACACTTGGTATATGTCTGGGTTTGGCTAACAACCAAGCCTTTTTTATTACTAATATCAAACTAAACTTACTGGGAAAGTAAATTAATCACCTCCAATATTTACCAGTATCATCAAATTAATCTCAGATTTTCATGTAAAAAATACTTGGAACATAAATGCATAAAATTATTATGCTGTAGATAGTGGAAATATCTCCTTATTAAGAGTAATATTCTATTTATTAATACCTGAAAATATTTCTTACCCTGGACTTATTTCAGGGTATTTTCTCATTTCCTAATTCAGTAGTAGAAATGCTTGTTAGAAGTTTACCGAGTATATTAATGATCAACTTGTTGAACTATGTCTTCATAAAAATGTGAATCATTAGCAGCTTTTAAAAAATTTGTACACATCTTATAGGAAGATGAACATTAATTAAATAGGGATTAAATTAACTATATATGGTAAACACCTGGTATATACCAAGGCTTGGATCTAGTCCAAGCCTTTTTTATGCCTAAGATATTTACTGAATTAGATTTATACGAAAATGTTGGACCTAATTGACTTGATTGAAAGTTTTAACCAAGTAAGGCTGTATCAGTTGTTAGGACATTTGGATACATCCTTTAGGAAGATGATCTGTAAGCAGACTAGAACTAAATTAATTTAGTACGTTGTTAAGCACAGCAATTATAGAGGTTTGGCAGTAAACCAAACCTTTTTTTAAAATGTATTTTACTGGTCTATAATGCTACAATTATGAAGATAAAGACAAAGCAGATTTTGTCTGCTGATATAGACCCGAAATCTCAGCGATGAATAATCACAACCAAGACTACAACCCCAATGGTATAGCTGAAATCAATGGTAATATCCTGGGTTTACCTGATGATTATAACTCAGCAAACTTGATTATTTTTGCTGTACCTTGGGAAGTTACCGTTTCCTACGGTGCAGGAACAGCAAACGGACCACAACGAATTTTAGATGCTTCCTATCAAATAGATTTATTTGATTTTGATCATCCTGACGGTTGGAAACAGGGGATTTTTCTCGAAGAAATTCCCAAAGATATTTTGGAGAAAAATAATTACTATCGTCAAGAAGCAGCCAAAGTTATGCAACGACAAGCCGAAGGTAAAGCACTAACAGAAACACCAGATTTAACTCCTGTACTCACAGCAATTAATCAAGCTGGTGAACAGATAAATCAATGGCTGTTTACCCAGTGTCAAGCCGCGATGAATCAGGGTAAAAAAGTGGCTGTAATTGGAGGTGATCACAGTTTACCTTTGGGTTATTTTCAAGCATTAGCTACCAAATATGAAAACTATGGCATTCTCCACATAGATGCACACGCTGATTTACGAGATGCTTATGAGGGATTTGAATTTTCTCATGCATCTATCATGTTCAATGCCATAAAGATTCCACAAATTTCTAACTTAGTACAAGTGGCTATCAGAGATATTTGTCAAGATGAAGTAGATATAATTCAGGAATCTAATGGTCGGATTACTGCTTATTATGATCAAGCCATTAAACAGAAATTATATTCCGGCATGAATTGGATTGATATATGTCAAGAAATTATCAATAATTTACCTGAAAATGTTTATATCAGCTTTGATGTGGATGGATTAGATCCTAAACTCTGCCCAAATACTGGTACTCCAGTTCCTGGTGGATTAGAATTAGAGCAAACTTATTGTTTGTTTAGAGAATTAGTTAATAGCGGTAGGAAAATTATCGGTTTTGATATTTGTGAAGTTGGGGATGCTGAATGGGATGGTAATGTAGGAGCAAGAATAGTTTATAAGTTAGCTAATTTATTAGATTTATCCCATCAACAATAGTCAAAAATAATATTTTATCAATGGGAAGTATCAGTTACAAACAAGAAGTTGACAGATAGAAAGTCATAAACTAAAAATTAGATTCTGCGTAAGATTTCAGGAGTCAGGAGTCAGAATGTTTGAGAAACTGGTTAATTAGGGCTTGCTCAATAAACTTCAAACCTGGATAAATCAATAGTTCAAGGGTTATTCAAGGTGGATAAGATGCAGGAGATAAGCTGTGATACCATGAAAACTCAAACACTTTTTCAGATTCTAGATGATTCTAAATCCTCCTCCTCTTCCTCCTAACTCCTGACTCCTAATCGTCACTAACAACTTTTTCCGCAAGCCCTAATTATAAAATAGGTATTTTTGGCGTTAGCCTGAAAAAGCTGAATGCTTACGATTATGCATTTCTAATTTTGAATTTTTGGATTGGTATCACCTATGCAGTTTGTTCTGGTTCGTTGCCCACTTTCTGCCCAATTTTGGGTTCAATACCAGCCAAAATACGCTCAATATTACTATGATGGCGAATTATAATATATAAACCACCAGCAATACTGAACAGAATATATGCTAAGGATTGGTGGAAAACTACCATGAAAATAGAAACAGCAACAGCACCTGAAATAGAACTTAAAGAGACAATTCTGGATATGGCAAATACCACAGCAAATATTCCCAATGTTGCTAAACCGACTTGCCAACTTATGGCTAACAAAACACCCAAACTAGTAGCAACGGACTTACCACCAGTAAAACCTAAAAAAATAGATTTGCTGTGTCCCAACATGGCAGCTAACCCAACTAAAGTAACTAACCAAGGTTGCCATAATCGCACATCTACTGTTGTGGGAATCAGATTTTGCCCCCAGTCACAGTTGAACAAGAAGTAAACAAAAGTTATTGCTAAAACTCCCTTCAAGCAATCAATCAATAATACAAAAGCCCCAGGAACTTTCCCCAAAGTTCTGAGTACATTTGTTGCACCAGTAGAACCAGAACCAATTTCCCGAATATCAATACCCTTTAACACCTTTCCAGCAATATACCCAGTGGCAAAAGATCCCAATAGGTAAGCTAATAAAACAACAGCCCCACACAAAGTTAACCAAATAGCCATAACAATTCAAAATTCAAAATTTAAAAACTTAACCCAATGCCTAATGCCCTATGATTAATTAAAATTCATCATCAAAACCCCTGTCTCGCATCATTTTGGGATCTGGGGTAAAAGCTAACCAAAGGGGAAATTGTAGTAATCCTAAACTAATTTGCTCTTCCGAATCATCAATAATAATTAAAGGCATTTGATTGGCTTTAACTAATCTGTCTGCTTTTTGTCCTAAAGCTGTTGCTGATTCAAATAAAACTACCCCTCTGTCTGGTCCAAAGTCTGGGCGGTCAATTCCCAGACAATCTTGTAAACCGCGTCGCCATTCACCCAAACGTTCTGGGCTATTAGCTAAAATTAGGGTCCGCACGCGATCACCATACAGTTTATTTAAGATCGAAATCGCCGCCGAAGCAATTAAAATATTCTGTAACCTGCTACCCATCGTCCGTAAAGCACCCCGTCCCCCCAAGGTAAAAAACCAATTAGAGACTCTTTCTGCATGAACAGGTTCAAAGGTACGGCGTAATTGCCATGCAGGTCCATAATAATCAGGCTGGTTGCGATATTGATCAATTAAACGGCGAATTTGTTTTGTCGTATCTTGAAACTGTTGTTGGGCTAATTGCAGGGTCGCAGACTGTTGTTCAACAGGTTTAGCTTCTTTGACTGCTGGTTTCTCTCTTTCCTTGACAGTCACTGGTACAAGTTGCAATTGCTCTGCTGCTGCAGCCAAATCTTGTAAGCTACCTGTCAGATAGTCTTTAAAACCCTGTACCCGAATTGCCAAATCTTGAGATGTTCCCGCAAAAGTAGTTCGCATTTCATTTCGAATGCGTTCTTGTCTTCGTTCGAGTTGTTCTACAGAAATTTGCAGGGTTTGCTTCCGTTGTTCTAAAAGTGCTAGGGACTCTTGCAGCATTTTCGAGAGTGCAGTTTGCGTTTCACTCACTTGTCCCTGGAGAGTTTTGTAGGTAATTTGTAGCTGGGATATTTCTGTTTTCAAATCTGCTTCAGTTACTTGCAACTCAGTCACTCGTTGCGCTGCCTGTGCATATAGTGAATTAAGTTCTAATTCTGACTCCAACACCCCAGTTTTTACTTCACTAGACTCTTGTGCTGATACTATTTCCTGTTCTTGCGGTTCTGTAACGGTGATAGCTGACTCAATAACAGTATCTTCTAGTAGTTCATCTAATAGCGTTGGTGCTTCTGTTTTTGGTTCTGAATCAGTAGATAGACCTGTAGAACATTGTTCTGGTGTTTCTTCCCACCATTCATCAATTGGTTTTGGAGTTTGAGATTCCTCTGGGTTCATAAAAAATACTGTTATTCCTAATAGTGCTAATAGATCGAAGGTAGGGATAGGGGAGTTAGGGATAGGGGAGTAAGGCTGTAGGCTGTAGCCTTTAGCCTGTAGGGGGAGAATCAATATTTATCTTTCTTCTGCCTTTTTCCGCTGAATACTGACTAAATACGTGGACAACGCTCTTCCAAGCAAGATTTTAAGGTGTTAGGGTCAAATAAAATTGGTAAAAAGTGAATGCTGTTGATTTCTTTAAAATAAAACAGGATGGGAACTCTATTCCAGAAAATTCGCCAGTTTTGCCATTCTCGGTAAGGAAAAAGCCGAATTAGTTTTTCGCCCCGATAAAGTTCAAAGTCAGTAGCTGTAAATTGGAATCGCAGTGTTACAGCTTGCAACATCAAAAATAATCCCAGCAGTGCGAAAACTCCTCCTACCCAGGGTTGTACTAATATCAGTGGAATTGAACCAAGCACTAAGACGAGAGGGATATTGTAAGTAGGCTTGAGTTCCACTGTTGAAGTGGTGTTAGGGGTAAATGAACTCTTCATATTGTGTTTGGTAAAAAAAGTATTGGGCATGGGGCATGGGGCATGGGGCAGAGTATATTAATCTTAAATTTTAAATTTTCTCTCCCCTACACCCTTTTTCCTTCACAGCGCTGGAGTCAATCCACCACCGGTTTCCTGAAACATTAACCAAGAAAGGAAAAAGTTGCTGATAAAGATTATTAGCAAGGCTGTAACAACAGCCGTTGTCGTTGATTGACCTACACCTTTTGCTCCTCCTGTGGTTGTTAAACCCCAACTACAGCCAATGATGGCGATTAAAACGCCAAAGCAGCCTGCTTTGATCATGGCGCTACAAATATCCCAGATGTCGAGAAAGTTACGGGCTGAGTCTAAAAAGACTGTGTCTGATAGGTTGTAAATGTGGGTAGCAATTATCAATCCCCCAAACATCCCGGCCAGTAAAGACAGAAGAGTTAATATAGGCAGCATCAATAAACAAGCGATGATGCGGGGAATAACTAGGTAATCAATTGGATCAGTTTTTAAAATTAATAGAGCATCTATTTGCTCTGTAACTCGCATTGTGCCAATTTCTGCGGCAAAGGCAGACCCGACCCGTCCTGCTAAAATTACTGCTGTCAACACAGGTGTGAGTTCTCTGGTCAATGCTACTGCAAGTACCCCCCCCACCAGGTTTCCTGCACCAAAGTTGATAAACTCCCGCGCTACCTGAATGGTAAATACTGCTCCGACAAAAACGGCTGTCAATAAGGCTATAAACAGGGAGTCTGGCCCTACTGCGGCTAATTGTTCTAAGGTGTTACGTCGATGGATTTTACCTTTCATTAGATGAACTATTACTTGTCCACCTAAAAGAATCGCTGCCAGCAATCGCTGACTCCACGTACCTAAACTGGATTTAGATATAGTCTGGCTCAATGTTCTCTAGTGAACTCGGTAACTGCTTTAAGAATAGCGAAAGTCATTGGTCATTTGTCATATATCATCATCAACTTTCTTCATTCTCTGATTACTATGGCTTTTTGAGTAAAGGTTAACTTAACTTAAAGAATCTCTCGGAAAATTAAGCTCGCTTTTCAGCTCAGCAAATCCCATTTCAATTCATACTTTCTAAGTATAACCCTAATTTATCAAGGGTTTCGCGGTTTAGAAGTGGTTGAAATTAACCCATCATTTGTGGGAACTATTAACCGTTGCTTTTAATGAAAACTTAAGATTTTTGACAGATTCACCGTTCATGAGCGATCACCAGTATTGTAGAGATGGACGTGTAAATGTTCTGTCATTGTCTACGTTACTTCCGGAGCTTGCCTGCTAATGAGCATATTTACTAATTTTCTCCGATCACTCCTACTTACTACTATTTTCAGTTTTATTGCCCCTATCTTCTTCGTGGGCAGTACGCTGGTATTTTTGTGCCTTTCCGTTTACGTTCCAGTCTTACAAGGCTTAACTGAGGATATTCCTACTCAGATTTTCCATTTCCTCGCAACCTTTGGTACTGGGAGTCCCATGAATGGTTTATTTGTGATTAGTTTGACTTCTGGTTTTGTAGGCGGTTTATTTGATATTTATGCTTACTACCGATATCAAATTCTCCGCATTGATTCCTAATTACACATTTGCCCTAGCTATTCTTAGGTGCCGGATCAATTAACCTAACTCAAAATAAACTGTGTTGCTGTTTCTAACTCAGATTCAGAGTTGCTATGGCTAAAATTTTATCCACCTAAAAGAAAATCACTCATTAGTTACTAGCTACTAAAGACTACACTCTCTAATGAAATTTATTATTTACTAGCACCAGATTTCTGTATTGAGGTGATTAAATTTTGCTTGCCTGCAATTATTTTAATCCTAGTCTGGGGGAATATGAGAATTTACGTTCATGAAGAAGGATAGCAAATCAAACTATATACAAAATCTAAAATTTTCCTTAAGATTCTAAAGAATTTCATGGTTAAGCACTTTTCTTAACAGATTGAACGAGGTCATCTGACCGTTAGGCATTTTATATTAAATTTATTAATAAGTGATTAGATTACTCATGGTTTGGCCCTTTAAACCCAAGTTTCGTAAACAAATTGCGCGGATTGAAATTACTGGTGTGATCGCAGGCGCTACCCGCACGCGAGTGTTAGAAGCCCTAAAAACTGTAGAAGAAAAGAAATTTCCTGGTTTACTGCTACGCATTGATAGTCCTGGTGGTACAGTGGGAGACTCTCAAGAAATCTACAGCGCCCTGAAGCGATTAGGTAAAAAAACTAAAATCGTTGCTAGTTTTGGCAATATATCGGCTTCTGGGGGTGTTTATATCGGTATGGGAGCAGAACACATTATGTCCAACCCAGGCACAATCACAGGCAGCATAGGCGTGATTTTACGTGGGAATAACTTAGAACGCCTACTGGAAAAAGTCGGTGTTTCCTTTAAAGTGATTAAGTCTGGGCCTTACAAAGATATTTTGTCTTTTGACAGAGAACTAACAGAAGCAGAAGAGAATATCCTGCAACAATTAATTGATGTCAGCTATCAGCAGTTTGTACAAACTATCGCTGAAGCACGTTACTTAGCTGTAGAAACTGTGAAAGGCTTTGCTGACGGACGGATTTTCACTGGAGAACAAGCGGTAGAATTGGGAGTTGTAGACCGTCTGGGAACAGAAGAAGATGCACGTCGCTGGACAGCGGAATTAGTCGGACTTGATCCAGAAAAAACTCCTTGTTATACGCTAGAAGAACGTAAACCATTGTTGAGTCGAGTTCTACCTGGTAGTCGTCAGACAAAATCAGGAATCAGGGCTGGAATTGATTGGCTTGAATTCGAAGTCTCTACAAGTGGTTTACCCTTGTGGTTATATAGACCCTAGAGAGTGAGTAGTCAGTGGTCAATGGTCAGTGATAAAAACCAAAAGTTGACAACTGACTGATCAGATGACTAATGACTAATTACTAATTAAGGAGGATTTTGCAAGTGGAATGGCAAATGCGGGCGATTCGTGGTGCAACAACTGTTGCAGAAAATAGTGTAGAAGCAGTTCGAGAAGCAGTAACAGAATTACTGGATGAACTGGAAAAGAGAAATAACATTCAACCCGAAGACATGATTAGCGTGACTTTTTCCGTCACACAGGACATAGACGCTATTTTTCCCGCCGCGATCGCTCGCAGTCGTCCTTTATGGGACAGTGTAGCTATGTTGGATGTCCAGCAAATGCATGTTGAAGGTAGTCTACAGCGTTGCGTCCGCTTTTTAATTCACGCCAATTTACCAACTTCAGCACCCATTCACCACATTTATTTACGTCAAGCAGCTAAACTGCGTCCAGATTGGAGTTTACCCCAAACGTTACAAACTTCACAGCCAGTAATTAAAACTAAAGTTTAAAATCAGCAGGTCAATTACATAAGTAAAACTTAGCGCCAAATGACTTATTACAGTGGTGACGCAGTTACTCAACCTGCTGGTATTGGTGGAAGTCTTTTCACTCATAGAGGTACTGGTGTATGTGTAAAATTAGAGAATTTTTTAAATATTCTCTCCAAGAGTAAAGAGCCACTTGTTATTGTCACCAGTGAAGGTTATTTTACGAAAATATATAAGTACGTGACGGCCTATAAGGGTTTTGTGTTTTTCACAGAATCCTTAGATAAATTGGAATTTGGTAGCAATATTGAGGTGATTTACGGGCAGAGTTTAGGAACACATTTTTGATAAAAAATATCAGATGGCCGATAAGTCTCAACTCCTTATTCGTTATGAGTTGTCTTGCGGACATCATGTAGTTAAAAAAATAATTAAAGCTTCTGCTTCTTTATCCGGCGGTAGTTTTATCATATATGTCACTCACTTTTCTGAGGACAAAGAAATCGTAACGGGTTAAGCCATAGACAAATACAATCTTGTATTGAAGGTTAGTAAGTCTTATGCGGGGATGAAGATCGAATCCTGATTACGGACGGATGAAGTAAAAGTAAATAGTTCTCGAACACGTTTTATAGAAGATAAAAATGTTGTTTATTTAGGAGCACATGCCTATCCTGGTAATAACTCTAGTGCAAGTTCCCGAATGTCTGTACTAGCCTGCCTGTTTAGCTCATGAATTATCACATATGCAACGTTTCGACAGGGGCTATCGGCGACCCATGGATATGCCTGATATACTTACTGGATATGCCTGATATACTTATAGATGAAGCTGAAACAACCTTAAATGCTTCCTTTCAAACTGTACTTAACCCCAAAGATAGAGAAGACTTAATAGAAGATGCAAGAGATAGACTAACTGAGTGGTTGGCGAATAAATTGAAGTCAGGAGAATAACTATGATTACAAGAGTAGAACCCAGCGGTGTATACTAAAAGATATTTGTCAAATTCAAACAGAAAAATGTATTGCAAAAGATTCACCGACGGCTATCACTGCTGTTTGGTATTCCCCAGTACGTAAAGAAGTTAATGTCTGCCGCTCTTGCCTTGATGAAATGATACGCAGGCGAGAATGGGAAATTAAAGGTGCTAGATTAAGGCATCGCGCCGATTATAGCCATTTTTAATGCTGAAGGTAAAATTAAGCTAATAGCAGAGGTTAAGAAGATATTTTTACTGAGAAAATCTGCTCAACTACGTGCCACAGAAATCATAGGTAATTTGCTAGTACATTCAGCTATACCAAATACTCCCTTTTTCTTCGTTGCTTTTCCTGATAACTTTTATTTGTGGAAGGAAGAAAAACTTGGTAGTTTTGATAAATCGGCAGATTATGATCTCGATGCCAATGAAATTATTAAGAACTATGCAGAAAAAGTTCATATTTCTCCACAGGAAATGTCTCCTCAAGAGTTTGATATTTTAGTTGCTGATTGGCTAAAAGATTTAGTTAAGGCTAAGAGTTCTAAAGATAGTTTGAAATGGGCGACAAAATCGTGACTTTATCATCCTATTAAAGATGGTTCAGTTGCTATTGAGGTTACATTACCAGAACTATTACATTCTTTGGTTATTTAGCTTGGATAGGTACAAGCGATATTAATAGGCTTATTTGATGTGATTTGAGTGATTCTAGATAAGGATGCATTACATTATGTACTCGATAAATTTTGGTATAATACCATATTTCATCCATTGAGCCTCTTTTTTCTCGCCAACATTCGTGTAATTCTTCCAATACAACATCAAGACCAATTTTGTTGCAAAATTTAAAATAATCAGCAAGTGTTTTAGGCAAAGAATATATGCTAACTGGCAAGCCTTATATGATATTTTCTTCAATACCTTCTTCTCAAGAGTTACCAGACATATAAATGATTCTGAGTGGGAGAAGATTATCTTTAGGAGGACGAGATTTTCGAGGTATTGCCAGCCAAACTTCAAAAAGTGTTTGTGCTTCTATTGCTTCTGCATCTGATGTTCCTGTATAGGTTTGTAATATAGTCAATTCTTCTCTTGCTTTTTCATGACTTTTTCAGCAAGCCTTAAATAAACCAATCATTCCAAATCGCTGGAAAGCTTACGCTGTATTAGTTATGACATTTGATTTATACCTTGTGCTACTAGGCATTCAAATTTTGGCCACTAATCATGAAATTCCTTAGCGCCACACCATTAACGGGACGTAAACAAAAATCAAGCCCCAATGTAGCCCAAACTGGCTTGATCAGAAGGAAACACGTCCGGATTCAAGTTCAACCAATCAATAAAGAGAAAAGATATAGCTGTTCTCAACGGTTCTAAAGCTGCAGTAAAAGTATTCAAAGGTTTCTTAGCCCACCTTGGTCTTAATCCTCCAGTCCACTGATGGCAAAGAATAAAAGTGTAGGCACAGAAAACCAAAATAAAATGGCGCAGTAAACTACTTTTATCTCCAACTTGATATTCGTTGAGTCCTAACCATCCCTTGGGTTCCCTGTAAACAACTTCTACCCAATTTCTTTGAGAATATATATCAACTATCCATTGGGGTGTGACAATTGATGAAGAAACGTTGGTAATAAAGTAGTCAATATCAGTGGCTTGAGAGAAAGTAGAAGTGTTGATGATGATAGCAATATTGCCCTTTCCAGTTAAGGCTGATATTTCTACTTCTTTAGTTACTACCCATAATGTTTTGGGTTTATCTAACTCCAGTTGAATTTCTGTAAAAGCCTCTTGGGGTAAACTTTGTGCTAATTCATCTAATCTAAATATTTGTGGACTATCCTCTTGTTCACTGGCAAGGACTTTGGGATTTTTAGCTAATCCTCCTCAATACTTTAAATGCCGATTTTCTATCTTTAATAAGGAAGAGCTATTGTGGCCATATCCAGCATCTATAATTACTATTCCTGGTTGATAACCACGGCTCAAGGTCAGATCTATTAATTTAATTCCTAACTCAGGTTTATTCTAAAATAGAGGGTCTTGTTTCCCTTTGGGTAAAGAATCACCGTGGTGATCTAACTCTATATCTAATGGTAAGCTTTTACTGCCATCATATAGATGTGTTGTTACTACTACTATTCCAGTATCCCTTTTCCCAATTTCTCCAATACATTTTCTTCCTACTCCATCCCTAAAATTCCCACTTTTTCTTTCTATGGCCAGAATCATCAATTATTAAGCTACATCCTCTGGTGATTCTCCTCTGACTACACGTGTTCATCATCTCTAAGCGACGGTCATTAACTTGGGAACTTGACCAAGGTGCTTCATTTAAAACGTGGTGTAATCGGTGGTACGTCATCCCTAGGGCATTCTCTGCCATTTGAAATAGGTTTTTTCTCTCACTTTCACCCAATCATCCCCCTAAATCATGTCTCAACTCTCTTTTCTGCGCTTTATGAGTAAATACATCATCAAACCTTTAACACCATCTTTCAAACCATGGTGCCATTGCTGCAGCAGTGGTTTCTTTCATCAGCTTCTTTTAACGTGAAAGCTACACCTAAATCCCATTATACTCCTTTTTACTCTTAACTTTTGTTTAAGTCCCCTTAACATGAATTGGTGAATAAAATCACTACTCCTTTGGGAAGAATCTTAAAGATAGTTTAATTTATTAGACCTCTTGCAGAATTAATTTTATCTTATACAAGGGGGTTGTCTTCGTTTTGGCCAAAAGTTAGAGTTACACGGTTATATATATTTAATTAAATTAGCGAGCGCAGAGAATACCAAAAATACATAAAATCTATAACTCTCCATTATACCACAGAAAGAATTGTGTACTAGATCTATTCTTTAACTTCTATTAATTTCTAGTTAATCACCAAGTATGAACTTTATTTCAGGCTGTAATTTTCTCAGGAAAATATTCCTTAAATCTTGAGGTAGTATGAGTTTTTCGACCACCATTCTGAACCATTCTGAAGCATTCTGAACCATTCTGAACCATTCTGAACCGTGTAGTGACTACTTCAGTGCTAACAGGGGCTGTTGTGTTTACTCCAATTTTGACAGTAATTGCTCAAGGAGAAACTCTCAACCGTGCAGGAGCAACTTTTCCGGCTCCACTTTACGAACTTTATGCAAGTGAAGTTAAGCAGAAATATCCTGACTTAAAAGTTAATTACTAAGCAATTGGTAGTGGTGCTAGTATTCGTCAAACTATTGCTGGAACTGCTGGAACTGTGGATTTTGGTGCTAGTGATGCAAATTAAATTAGTATATCTTTACTTGATCCAGCTTATACAATTCCTGCTGTTTTAGCTAATGAATCTGCTGAAGGTGAACCTGCATTACATATTGGTGCATTAAGCTATTTAGGTTTAGTTTTGTTTGCATTAACTTTAGCTGTGAAGATTGGTGCTATCTTATTAGTGCAATGGGTTGGAAAGGAAAATAAATAAGCATCTTTCATCTATCATCCAAATCAATAATCTGGACACAAGTGACTGTTGATAAATTAATACTGAAAAAATACATAAGGCACAAAGATAGTTTTTTATTGTCCACTAAAAATCTCATTAAAAGTATCTAATTGATATGAATAAATTATAAATTCCTAAACTCTGAAATAGATGAATCCCTATCTCAATAATTAATCGATCCTCTACCAAATGGCAGACGATTATTTACCTACTGAATTTCATTTCCTTTGGATTGAGTTTATTAGTATTTGTTCCCTTATCATCAATTTTGTGCGCAATTATGTCGCGGAGAATGTCTGGATTTAAACCAGAAATGTTATACAGTCCCTTGATTGAAAATGGCTTTCCTAATGCCATTATTGAAACTATTCTCATGGTAGGTAGGTATTGGGGCATTTTTGAGCATTCCTGTAGGTATCATGACCGGAATTTTTCTAGCAGAATTTAGTAGAACTAATAAAATTACTAATTTCGTGCGTTTTTTCAATTCTACTCTCACAGGTATACCTGCCATAGCTGTTGGTATGTTTGCCTATGGGGTAATTCTTCTCTAAAGAATTTACTGCCTTAGCTGGTGGCTATTCTTTATCTGTAATTATGTTGCCAGTAATTGTATTAACAACACAGGAAGCATTAAAACTGATACCTATCTAACAAAGTCTGGCTTCAGCCGCTTTGGGTGAAACTCGATTTCAAACTACATTTAGGATTGTTGTCACGGCAGCAATTCTAGGCATTACTACAGGTATTTCTCTAGTGATCGCACGTGCAGCACGTGAAACAGTAGCACTACATTTTCACAGCTTTATTTAGTCAAAACTGGTCAGATGGTTTAATGAATCCCACAGCTTTATTACCTGTATTAATTTTTAATCTCTACAACAGTGCAGATCCAGAAATTAATAAGTTAGTTTGCACTACCTCTATAATATTATTGAGTTCAGTTGTATTTTTCAGTCTTATCTCTCGGTTATTAAGTCGTAAGAGCAGGAGGAATTAATATTTTTGTAAAATACCTATCCGGAAAATTAACTTGGTGTCGAAAAAATGGTAGAAGGGAATTTTGAGGGTGTACCAAAAGGAAAAATCTACTAAATTAACTATATTCAAGAATATCCACATCGTACAAAATAAATACTGGGAATAACTAACCATCAGTTTCAAGACTTGTTAGCCCAAGGTGAAATGCAGCATGAAAAACTTCAAGGTGACATAGAAAGTAAAAAGATAGGTATACATCAGCAAGGAGGAGGACAGAAACCGAAACTAGTGATAGAAGAAGAGGTATGTCTATGCTTGTTCTATTGGAGGAAAATGCCAACATTTGAGGTTTTAGGTTTGCATTTCAGTATATCCAAAACGGAAGCAAAGGATACATTTGATTACTGGCTAGAAATATTATGAAATGTTTTCCCTCCTAGTCTCCTTGAACAGGTAGAAAAACATGATAGCGATTATGCTGTGGCGACTCAGAACAAAAGGCAGGAAACAAAGAGTTTTCCACCAAGGGTATTTTTATTCAACACGTCATTAGACTTGTAAGAATATTCCGGTTACCTCAACAAAGATTTTCCCTGAATTCCTGAATTTACTAAGAACTGAATTCCTGAATTTACTCACAAGTAATTCTCACTATTTGTGGTTTAGTCACATTAGGAACTGGCTCATTAGTTTTGCCAATTTCACAAATGTTATGGATATGAGGTCAGTTATGAATTTGTCATCAACATCTTAATGGATAGTTCCTATCCGTAACTATTCCAAACCCTGATTATTTCCTTAGCTCTTTCCTAATCTTAACACTATAGAAAAACAGACACAGACTCCTTTGTAAATTTTTGGACCTCTCTATTGATAGCACCGAACTGCAACATCCCTTGGGTGGTGGAGTTTCACCAAGAGTATTGCCAATGATAGCTGTGTTACTACGTTCTGGGGAAATTTACACAGAAGGATTAGAGGTAATGCGGCAAATATTTTTAGCCAGGGCTTTTCCTGACATTTTACCTAGCGAGCACTTAAACTTGATTACAGGACTATTTGATCACCAAGAAAGGTTAGGCCGCTTATGTTTAATCAGTGGTGGCGAAGTTCGTGATTTATTACGATTACTGTTTGACTGTTTGCGAGAACAAAATCCTCCCTTTGAGCGAGAATATTTAGAACTGGTAATTGAAAGACAAAGAGACTATCGCGCTAATGCTATTGACCCCCACGAATGGGAATTAGTCTTTCCAGTAATGCGGGAACAAAGAGTAAAAGGAGATATTGAATAGTATACATTATGACGCAGTTTGTTTATTTTTGAACATCCCGATCGCCAGGGAGCTTGGTTTAGTATCAACCCGGTCTTAGCAGAAACCCAAAACTCTAAATCATGGTTGAAAGAAATACACCAATAGATATTGATATTGCTAATGAGAGTGGCTTACGCAGTTTAGCTAGGGCAATCTCTCTTTACTCATGGGGAATCTTCTGTTGTTTTGGTGTATTGTAATTATGGAAGTCTACGGGATTCAATCCTGCAAAAATTCATGGAAATGCTAGGGGAGTCTCACAAAATTCAAAAAGTATTATTGAAACCCAATTATAATAGTCTTGATACAAGTATTCGTATTCATGTGGAACAACAAATTCAGCAACCTACAGCATTAATAATTGTGGGTTTAGAATCAGTAAAAAGACTCGATAAACTGCAAATCTTTATTAATCAAATCCGTGACGAATTTCGCAAACCTCACCCATTTCTAATGGAAATCTGGGTGAATGAGGAAGTTTTGTAAAAAGTAGTATAATTAGCACCAGATTTTGCTATTTGGGCAGCAACACCGATAAAATTTGCAATGAATACTAGTCCATTGTTAAATATTGTCTGATAGGGAACAGACTATTTATTTGTACTAGCTTTACACAATGAAAATCCTCAAAATCACCAAATTAAAAGTAAGGATTCAGGTCTAAGGAAGAGGGATTAAAGAAGGTGTATGGAAAGCAGAGTGAACCATGGCTTTCATAGGTTGGTCAAAACACTCAATTAGAGGAAGTGCTTGACGATGACAAGTTTGTATAACCGTCAATAAATTGGCAGGATGTTGGAATAGCTCCAGAGAAAGAGAACCACCACAGACTTTTCATTGTGTCAGTGCTAAACCTAACCTTGGTTCACCTAAATTATGATCAAGGTCTATTGCCTAAGGAAGGTAAAAGTTTACCAGGTTCCCCTGGGGCTTGATCAATGAATGAATGGAAGATTCAACTTTTGATTGAAACTAGGATGGCCAAGTCAAGAATTCATGAAGGTTTTGGGTTTGTTGGAATAAAGGGTAGTTTTTAAAACCTTCATCTATGAGGTCCATGAATTTTGTGCCAATTTTTCGGTGATTGAAGCCAGGAATCTTGATTAGTGTCTTGAAGTGACGGGGTAGGGTAGATGTGCCTGACATTTATGTTGAGTTGTGACCGGATAATTGTTATAGGCAGTAAAGTCATCAGAACTGAGTACACCAGAGTAACTTGAACCCACAATGGATTCTAATTCGGTAGGACAAGGAGTATCAGACTCATAAAATCAAGGGAAGTCACTATTGGCAAAAATCCATAACCATTGTTTCACCCCTTTGACTACCCAGGGTGTTTCATGCCCAAGGAGATGAGGCTAGGTTTGTTTTATCCACTGTTTGAGGCTATTAATACTTTGAGCCACTGGACCATCTATTAGCTACTAATGTTCCCAGTCCAATTTCTATTTGACCCAGTTCCCACAACAAGAAGTGTTGTTTTCCTCATAGGGTCAATGGCCCTAGTTATTGATCCATCCCAAAAAAGCTTGTTGTGTGATTGCTAACTTTTAGTATTGATAGTAGGGTAGAACTTTGGAATCGTGACGGTATTTTGCGGAAACGATTACCTCGGAATGGTGATAGTTTTATCAGTCTGAGTTTTAATCCTGATGGTAATATTTTAGCTGTTAACAGCGATGATAAGATTAGGCTTTGGAATCAGGATGGAACTTTGCTGATGGTTTTAAAGGGTGAGAAGGATGAGTTGACCAGTATCAGTTTTAGTCCTGATGGTAAAACTTTGGGTGCTGGTAGTGGTAATAGAACGATAATTTTACGCAGCCTGTCTGATATTAAGCTGGATTTTTTAATCAAACAAGGTTGCGAACTACTAAAAGATTATTTAGAGAATTATCCTAAAACAGTGGAAATTGATCGCTCTTTGTGCAGTACTACATTGTAGCTAAAGGTTACTTACTACTTAAGTAATTAGCAACCTCTTCCAATGTTTGAACCAAATTTTCCAAAGTTTATATATTCGACTTGTCTTGATTGGAATCACTCTTATCAGTAGAAACTTGTGGTTGGTTCTGAGTATCATTTCGGTTAATAAGCTGCATAGATTTTGCTCCCTGAGTGATTAACATGATTGAACATTATGGGCTCATCATAAATCATACATAATTTAAAATACTTACATCAGATAAGTTTTTATGTAATTTCTCAGATATGACTAAGTGACTCCACTTTTACTTTACAAAGTAAACTAAGAACAGGAGTCAGGAGGAAGAAGTCAGGAGGAAGAAAGAAGAAGGAATATTTCTTCTTCTCCCCTACACCCCTTTCATAACTGATAACTGATAACTGATTTACTGTATTGGTAATTTCGGTTGTTCTGCTGAGTACTTAGCCACTAAAGCGGAAATTGATGGGTTATACAAACGCATATAGTTCCAGTAGTTACCCAATACTTGCCTGACGTAATTTCTGGTTTCACCAAAGGGGATTTCTTCTAAAAACTCATCTGGGTCTTGTTTGGGTATGGTTTGCAACCATTTGGCAACGTTACCCGGTCCTGCATTGTAACTAGCGAGCGCTAACATAGAATTATTACCATATTGCTGATGAGTATGATCCAAATACCATGTACCCAGCATGATGTTATCGTTGGGATTTTCCAAATCAAGGGTTTTCATATCCACATTGATTTGTGGGGCTATCCAAGCCGCTGTACTGGGCATTACCTGCATTAAACCAGTTGCACCCACTGTAGATTTAATTTTGGGCTGAAACATGGACTCCTGCCGCATCAAAGCTGTAACCAGGAGAGGATTAACTTGACGTGCTGTAGACCACTTGGCAATCTCTTCGAAATAGGGGAAAGGATAACGGGCTTGCCAATAACTAATCTGTTTGCTTAAAGCTGCATATTCTTCGTATTCAGCGGGTGTTTCCCGATCTTCTAATTTAGATATCTTCGTAATACCGGATAGATTTTCACCCTTTGCTAACCGCATCAACCCTTCCGTAAATTGTTCGGCTACAGTCGGTTGGCTTTTGTTCTTAAATTCACTTTCCCACTCTAACCAAGCATCATGATCCTGTCCTAGCAAATATAACTCCTTAAAAGCATCTGAACCCGCTGTCGGTACAGGACGTTGCGGTGGGATAATTTCCGGGTTCATCAACCGCAGGTTATTAAAATCACCTACATCCCAACCTAAAATGCTGGCAGAACGCCATGCATAATAAGATTGGGGAAATTGGCTAAGTACGTATTTGTAAGCATTGTGGGCTTCCTGTTGTTTTCCCAGCATAGTTGCCCATTTACCTACCCAAAAACTTGCTCTGGGTGCCAAAATACTTTTAGGATTTTCTATAGCAATTGGTTGCGCCCATTGCCATGCACCTACATAATCTCTAGATTTGGATCTATTGAGGGCAGTTTTCCAGCGATATTCTGCTGCTTCCTCAGAGTTGCTGTACTTACCTAACAGTAATTTCCAAGCTGTATTAGCTGACTGGTTATCTTTGAGAGTTTCCAATAATTGGGCTTTTTTTACTAGTGCGCTAGGCGCTTGTTTAGGAAACTTATTAATAATTTGGTCAAGATAAGATATGACACCTTTACCTGGAGCGATTTCTGCTAATCTTAATAGGGCTGTTCCTGTCTCTTCGGCGGTGGGAAATTGTTGTACCTGTTGTTTATAAAGAACAACTGCTTGATCTCGCTTTTTATCTAACTGCAATCCCCTGGCCGTGCGGTACAAATTTTTTGCCGTTTTTGGCGCTTTAGCATAAGCCGTAGCCGCCTTGGTAAATTGATTATTTTCCCAATATACTGAACCAATTAATTCCCAATCTGCTGGTGTGAGTTGAGGCTGTTTCACCAACTGATCTAAAATTCCCACAATTCCCGGCTCATCAGCAGCATATTTTGCTAAGGTTAATTGTAACTTAGATTGATTGGGATTATCTTGTAAGCGTTTGCGGATAATTTCCCAGGTGAGGGGATGGGAAGGAAATTTTGCGATCGCCTGATCATGTAATTTTAGTTGCCCAATCAAATATATAGCCTTAACTGCCGCAGCTTCTTGGGGATAATCTTTCAGAACCTTTTGCCGCAGATCCGAAGCCTTACCCTTCTCACCCAGAATATCTTGCGCCTGGGCTTGCTTGAGCAAAATATAAGCTGCTAAAGCAGGATAGTCTTTTTCCAGCCCTTCCAGCAAACTTAGTGCTTTTTCCCCTTGGTCAGTTTCAATGTAATCACTTGCCAAAAGATAACGGGCCCGTTCCCTATCTGGAGAACTCCCTTTCCCAGTAATTTCAATTAGTTTAGTTACTCTTTCCGGTAAAGATTGAGATACTAAAGTAAATACAATTGAGTTGGTCTTATTCGATTTAGATAACTGTTCTGGCTCATTCTGACTCAGATTCAACCATTGACTGAGGGTTTTTCCAGCTTGTGGGGCTGATATCATACCCCCCACTAAAAAGGCACATAGTCCTGCACCAGCAATCAGATAAATTTGCTTGTTTTGTAGTTTCTTCAGCATGGATACTTGCTGTTAGCCTAGTGTCTCGAAGAGAAAGATTCCGATCAATTTCCTGTCACTCTAACACTACTAGCTGAAAATGTTATCATTTTGGAGTTGTAGATTGGGGCTTTTTGGATCAAGACACCACATTTACGGTAGTTATCCGATTTTGGATTTTAAACGTTCACAAGCCTCAGTCAAAGGATATTAAGTAGGTGGGTGTTAACAATTGTTGTTATGACAAGGCAAGAGGTGAACCACAGCAGTCTTGGGGAACCACTGCGGTGGAAAGGTTTCCCGGCATAAAGGAAGTGGCGTGGTTTCCCCCATGTAGGCGCTTCGCCTTCCCCCAGGGTCTGACTGGAGAACCCGAAGGGCAAGAGGCACTCATGCAATAGGGAAGAGGTTTTAGTCGATTTTACTTTTCGTTACATACTACTCTCCGACAAGCCGCTGCGCGTCTAAGGTTCTTTTGTGCCTTCCTACTTAGATTAAATCTGGGGGATTGAGGATTTTGGATGTTCAGAAGCCTCAGTCGAAGGATTTCGGATTGATTCCTTGGCTTGGACACTCCTTTTGCAATTCATTAGTAATGCGCTTAATTTCCATTTCCTTTGGTGATGGGTTGGATAAAAAATAATATCCCAGTTCAACACTTTCAAATGACGAATTAACACCCCTATAGGGTTGACCCCTTGAGTAATTAGCCAAATTGACCAACCAATCAGTTTCAATGTATTGAAAATAGATGTACGAGTTAACCATTCATGAAATGCTACACGCGCTTCATCTAAAAGAGGATGATACTCGGAGATGATTTCTGTATCATGAAAAATTGGTGAATTAATACCATGAATTCCACTGACTTGATAATTTCCCATTTTAATTCTTGGCAAACAAGAAACTTCTAAGTGATATAAATCATGGTAACAAAGCAAATCATCACGTATATTTATCAACCTACCTCCTATTTTTACCCGGTCTTTACTGACACAGCCTAGCGATTTTTTGATTGATAGATCAATCAAAATTTGTGAAGGAGGAATAAAAATGTTCATAGATAGATGAAATTTTATTTCAAATTAAGTAATTAGCAGATATTTTCAGTTGTTAAGCTAGGCATTAGGGGTTTATATTGATACTAATGTGTGCCTTACAAAATATAATTTATTCTATAAATAAATAATGTCAAGTCTATATACAACATCTAAAAAACCGGAATTGTCTGATTATTTGATTTTCATAAAATATTCTTCTGGTAGAATTTGTATAGTAGGTAATTGGAAGCTTTTTAAGGGCAGTTACTGCGGTCAAGTGGCGTGAATTTAGGGGGATGTGAAGATATTTAATACACCACTAGTGACTTTTAAAACATGCTCCTCAATAGGACTGCCGATCCCTTTCTACTAAAAGAATAGGGTTAGATAGCAAGTCACACTCAGGTGTGATAAAGTCCGGAATATCTGCTGAGGATTCATCAAGTATTTGACATCAAGTATTTGACATCTTCAAGAGATAATCGGATTTGCTCCATAGTAACAGTAGATGGTAAATGATGTAATTTCTGTAGTCGAAGTAAATGGATTTCATACTCAGCTAAATTAAAATCAGGTGAATAAGCAGGTGAATGTAAGAAATTTACTTCTATTGTATCGCAAATTTCTCTCGATAGAAGATAGTCATAAAGCAAACCCTTCATTTTTTGTGTATGAGTAGAGTTATTATCTAAAACTATGTCAATCCTGGTGCAATTCTCTTGAAGAGAGTCGTGACAAAAGTGAGCAAAGTAGGCAGCTATATCTTCCGCTTTTGCCTTGGGGTGCAATTGGAAATAAAGTTGTTCACTAACAGCATCTACACCCAACACACCATTCAGCTCATGCTGTTGCTGTTTCTGGTTACTTGAGACTTCAGGTTTTGTATTTTTCTCCGCCCAAGCATAATACAAACTGGGTCTATCATAGACAGCAAACTCATCGTAAAAATCAGTTTGTCTTGTGGTTGTAACTTTTGACATTTTTTATATTCTTGAACCCCACTCTTTTTGGGCGTCAAGATTGGCATTTTCATAATCTCGATGAGCCCTTTGATGAGACGAACCTAGCTCATCCAATATTTGATAGATTCGACTATCTTTAAGTTCTAAGTTCCATCTGGTTGTGATGATCTCTCCAATAATTTCACCTGTCCAAATATAACGGTCAATTGACGACGGAATACTGGATACAGTGATAAGTTTGCCAGACTGTACGCATTGGGTATCAGCAATATTGCATCCGTCATTTCAAATGTTGCATCCTTTGTCCGACATAAAAATTGGTATCCTGCTTGACGGAATTCCCTTAGTTGTGGAAAAACATCCATAGCGGTTGACAGTTTGGAGTGCTTTTTTAAGCTTCGGCTACTGGGGTGCTTGTTCTTACAGGCATCCCTTGATTTTTGTAGTCCCACTACCTAGCGAGCGCTCTCCTTTAGTCTAAACTCCAGTTTTAATCTTTCCGTCTTTGCACTTTTGCGTAAGACTAAATTCATACTCTTAATCAGCAACGCTAATCATGTTAATTACCTCCAAATCTCCACTTAAATTCTTCAAACGCCTCTGAAAAAAGAAGAGTCTGATGGATATATCCCTTCTAGTAAACGGCTTCGATAGTTTTCGGAGATGTCTAAAAGATGAAATTCGTATGCTATACGATACAATTAGTGGAGAAGGGTATAGTTTCTGGGATATAACTGCCACCTGCGTATGATACGGTCATATCTTTTGAAGAAGGGCTAGTTCTGCGTTTATTTTCAATATATTCAAAAGAAAATGAGCATTGGATGCTCTACATGCCCAATGGAAATTTTTTAAGTATAAGTCCTGGTACAAATTGGTCTTACGAATCTGCGAGTTAAATGTATGTAGGGCTTGCTGATCACGTAGCGTGGCGTTAAGCCATATAAACAAAAAACCTAGATAAATCAAGAGACTTGGGGGGATAAAAAGTGAATAAGGTGCAAGAACAAGAGTTAAAATAAGTGAAACCCCTTGCATGGAGGTACATTAATATAAATCAAAATGTATCAAAAGGTGCAAGAACAAGATACTTTGTTTTTGAAGGTAATAAAGACCAAAAATATCTAATAATTTGCTGCTATAGTGCTTTACTACGCAGCATGTGGGACTGACACTAATTTGCTCTACCTCAAGAAACACATTGCATTGGGTCAGAAATAGGGATAAATTCTAAACCAAAAGCCTGAGCTTTTTTTCAAGTTGATGAGTACCTGGTCTCTATACTGCTGCTCATAAGTGTAACGAACTGCAAATATAAACCCTTCGAACCGCAAACAAGGCAATTTTGAAACCACAATAACTGCAAATAAAGAGGGTGTCAAACAATACCTTAGCTAGAAAAAGAGTATGTATTGTCTTTCCATTGAGTTCTATCTAGGGGTTTAATCAATAAATAGTGACTGCGGTTTAAATGAGCGTGCTGAAATTTCTTCAATGATCGGAAACTATAGTAGCACTATACTCAAGGCATTTGATTTTTAAAATCTTTGTAGATGAGGACGACGACTATTTTCTTGTATTGGTAACGGCAGGTTGGCTGCTAATCTTTCTATTCTTACTTCTTTCTGAGTTTGAAGTCCCCACACCAGCATTTTGAGGGTGATTAACTGTCTATTGCTCAGGTATTTTTCTAGGATTTCTTGATAACTGGACTTTAGACTAAAAGAGAGCGCTCGCTAGGTAGTGGGACTACAAAAATCAAGGGATGCCTGTAAGAACAAGCACCTCAGTAGCCGAAGCTTAAAAAAGCACTGCAAATTCTCAACTCCCCAATAATGTTACTGATGGAGTGACTTGATGCCACTAATGACGTGGGAGTTATAGCTGGCGCGTGATATTGTCAGTGACAATCCCCTCCCTTGGCAGAAACAAATGACCTTACTTACTCCTAGATGGGTTGCATAAGCTATGCCTGGGATTTTGCTCAGGGTTTCCTCTCCTGCCAAACCACCAAAACTACCAGGTAAATCTCCTAGCTGGCAGACGGGACAGAAGAGGCAACACAGAATTCTCTATCCCATCGTTAAAAAACGTACTTCACCTTCAGCTAAAGCCCGACCCAAACCTGCTTGAAAAGTAATTTTTCTCATTTTTTACTCTGCTTTTTTTCAACTCAGCCTCCCTGAGTCATTTTGTGCTTTTAGTCTACACTCCAGTAGGAAAGATAACTTGCTTATGAGAAGTCAAAGCTGATTTTGTGGCACAAGCTGATTTTGTGGAACAAGCTGATTTTGTGGAACAAGATGCTGCTGAAGAGTTCAGAAAACAGCAAATAGTCTCAACATTATTCAAGTTAATAATAGATTAGACGTCTTGCAGAATTAAGTTTATGTTATAATGGGAGTTGTCTTTGTTTTAGCCACAAGTTAGAGTTACACGGTTATATTTAAATTAGCAATCGCAAAGAACACCGAAAATACATAAAATCTAACACCCTGTATCATACCACAGACACAATTCTGCAAGAGGTCTATTAAACGAGGGGATGGCAGTTTTAATGGTGGAAAAGCAATTATTGTCATGATTAATAAACAGCCTTTAGCTGATACACTAACTGTCACCCGTACCATTGAAGCAGCAATAGAGGAAATTGACAATAAAAAAAAAGATATCACAGTTACAACTGAGTTTCGCCAAGGAAATTATATAGATTCTTCCATATAAAATGTCCGTAAAGCATTAATTAATGCTAGCATGATCGTTGCTATTGTTCTCATTCCTTTCTTAATAAGTTGGCGTAACCTTGCTGTTTGTCTAACCGCCTTACCTCTACCTTTATTATTACGAGTTATGGCGCTGAATTGGTTAGGACAAGGTTTAAATAACATGACTTTAGGTGGTTTAGCCGTCGCCATTGATTCAGCAGTTGATGATGTAACAGTTTATGCATAAAATGTCTATCGTTGCTTGCATGAAAGTAAATGTTCTCCTCATCCTCGTCTAGTATTAGAAGTCATTTCTGATTCTTGTCAAGAACTTAGAGATTCTGTCTTTGGTGCAACTATACTATAGTATAGTTATTTTTCATCCCATTTTTGCTTTAATAGGTGTGGAAGGTAGTATATTTATTGGTTATTTAGTCGCTGTTTTACCTTCTAGTGTTACAGCTTTAACGGTAACTCCTGCTTTATGTGCCATTTTACTTCCTCATCGGAGATTACCAGAAAAAGAACCTTAGGCAGCGAGATTTTTAAGTAGCTTTATCATCCATTACTAAAATCCTCTCTGCGTTGTTCTTCTATTATTATCTCACTAGCTGCAGCTAGTTTAATTGCTGCTACGATTATTTTTCCCAGTTTGCGAAGAGTATTTTTATCAGAATTCCAAGAACAAACTTTAGTGAACACCTTAACTGTATATCCAGGTGTATCTTTAGAAGCCTCAAATAGAGCAGGTTTAGCCGTTCAAGATCCACTCAGAAACGACCCAATGTTTCCTTATGTCCAATTGCGTTCTGGACGTGCGCTAGGTGGTTCTGATGCTGCTGGTGTAAATTTGGCACATTTGGATATTGAATGAAGTGAAGAGGGAATGAAACACAGACAGAAGTCTCTAGAAAAGCTGCGAGAAGAATTAAATAAATTACCAGGAGTTGCGCCAAATATTGGCGGTTTTATTTCTCATCACATGGATGAAGTACTATCTGGAGTCAGGAGTGCTATAGCCGTGAAAATTTTCGGGACAGACTTAGCACAACTCCGCATCATTGGTCAACAAGTAAACGATGTGATGAAAACATCTGAAGGAATTGTTAATTTACAACTAGAAACCCAACTACCAATTCAAGAAATCCAAATTGAATTTGATAGTTCCGCTGCAAGTAGATATAGTTTGACCATCGGTGGAACTCCCGAATATATTGAAACTACCTTAAATGGTAAAGTCGTTTATCAGATTTTAGAAAACCAGAAAAATTTTGATTTACTCCTTTGGTTAGAACTAGAAGCACGACAAAATTTACAGACAATTAGTAATATGTAAGTTGATACTCATGGCGGTGAGAAATACCCTTATCCCAAGTGGCGTTAATTAAAAATGCAACAGGATCGAATACCATCAACCGTGAAAATTTTTCCAGATTGATAGTC
This sequence comes from 'Nostoc azollae' 0708, assembly GCF_000196515.1. Lineage (NCBI taxonomy): Bacteria > Bacillati > Cyanobacteriota > Cyanophyceae > Nostocales > Nostocaceae > Trichormus > Trichormus azollae. Next base: position 2,322,616 of record NC_014248.1, on the reverse strand, counting down.
CTTTGTGCAAATGCTCAAGGTCGGAACTTACGTTCTGTCGTCAATGAAATTAAAGCGAAAATTAAACAAGAAGTACAAATTCCTAGTAGTGATTACTATATCCAATAAATATGCTGGTCAGTTTGAAGCCGAAGAAAAAGCTATACAGAATAAATTTTTAGCGCCATCGCTTTTGTCACGATTACAGTGATTATGTATCTCTCTGTGAAATCTATTCCTTCCATGATCATGATTATGATTATGATTAACTTACCATTGGCATTAGTAGGAGGTGTAATTGCAGTCGCTTTAACTGGGGGAATTATTTCTATTGCCTCATTAGTTGGTTTTGTAACTTTATTTGGTGTAGCTACCACGAACGGTTTGCTACTGGTAGATAGTTACAACAACAAATTAGCTAAAGGTACACCATTAAGAGAAGTTTTAAGTCAAGGATCTTTGGAAAGATTGATTGCTATTTCAATGACAGCTTTTGCTTCTGCTTTAGGTTTAGCACCATTAGTTTTTGAAGGCGGTCCTGGTAAAGAGATTTTACAACCACTTTCGGTTTTAGTTTAGTTCTGGGTGGTTTGTTTACCTCCACAGTGTTAACTTTATTAGTTATTCGGGCGTTATATGCTCAAATTGGTAGATTTTTCATATCGAACCACTACAGACATAGAGTAGACAGAGAAGAATAGGAAGGAGTTTTATGAAGTTAGTGAAGTTGAGCTTTATTGTTTTCAGCAGTATGGGAGTTCTATTTTTAGGTGCTTATAATAACAGCGAAGCAGGAGCTAGTAACAACCCAGAACCAGTAACAAAGACTGAAAATATACCTACAACAACAAAACTGGCCGCAACTCAACATAGTAAACCCAGTAAAGGTGATCAAGTTCTCGAAGTTGGTAAATATCATTTAGAATTTGTACCTGAACCAGAAAAAAACGTACACAGTTAGATTTTTATCTGCTTTCTGGTGACAAACATGAAACAGTTCCTAATGCAAAGGTGACAGCACAAGCTAAAACTCCTAAAGGACAACAAAAAACCCTCAACCTTATCTATGATAAGAAGGTAAATACTACGCTAAGCTTTTACCAGCAGCAAATACAGGTGAATATCAGGTAGTTGTACTTTCTGATATTAAAGGTGAAAAAATTAACGGTAAATTTTCATTTAAACGCTAGATTCTAATCTAAGGATAAAACAAGTATGAAACATATTTTACTAGGGATGTTCGTGGGTGCAACATTGTTAGTTTCTCCTGGTTGTTCATCAACTAAACCAGGTGAAGTAAATGTTGCTAATGGTGAAACCAGTTCTCAACTGGAAAAACAAGAGGGAAAATCCATGAGTGACAGTCAAGACGGACACTCAATGGAACAAATGAATCATGATACCCATACAATGGAAAATATGAATCATGAAGATAACTCAAGAACCACTACCGAAGCCAAATTAAAAGCACCTAAAAAGTTAGCTGCTAATCAACAGATTAACTTAGTTATTAATATTCAGGATACTGCAGGAAAACCAGTCAATAAATTTGATATCTTCCAGGGAAAACTAATGCACTTAATAGTGGTTAGTAATGATTTGGAACATTTCGACCATCTTCACCCAGACTATAAAGAAAATGGTCGCTTTGAAGTTAGTGCCAAATTTCCCACACCAGGGGAATATACACTCTTCAGTGACTATAAACCAACCGGACAAAAGGAATCTTTATCATTAACAAACATCTCCATTCCTGGTTCAGTTCCCCTTCCCAAGAACTTATCTAAATATGAGGAAACCAAAACCTTATCAGATACAAAAGTTAACCTCAATCTATCAGCACCAACAATCAAAGCTGGTAAAGATATTAAATTAACCTTTGATTTAAAAGACAACAAAAATCAAACCATCAAAGACCTACAACCATACTTAGGAGAAAAAGGACATTTACTAATTATCAAAAGCTCATCTCCTCTAACCGCCTCCGATTATATCCACGCGCACGCTATCAAAAATACGACTGGTGAAAACATTGAATTTCATACAAATTTTCCCAAATCAGGAACATATAAAATGTGGATGCAATTTAAGCACAACGGGAAAATCAAAACCGCAGATTTTTGGGTTAACGTAGAATAAAATATCTAAGTTACATTTGAATTTCATAAAGATTTATCACAATTCAAAAGCTCAAACTTTAGATTGACTTGATTAAGGTTCAATGATGAAAAAAAATAATTATTTGTAGTCTAATTACCCTCTTATTCATTTCTCCAATTCCAGCAACCCTAGGAGCAGGGGCTTTGCGGGATGCAAAAGCTCCTCATATTATTCATAGTGGTGCACATCCAAATCATGTCATCTTACAAAAAACTGCTCATTATTTTGAAATACATATCCAAGGTAGAGCAGTTTCACAACTTTCTATTGATGTACCAAATGGAATTAAAGTGACTGAAGGGGTTGATATCAGTAATCAATATGGGAAAAAAATAGATGCTAATGTTCCTAGTAATAATGGGAAATATACAATTAATTTTGCCCAACCTGTGCCAATAGAAACTATACTCTCTATTTTCTTAAATGGGATTATTACTGATAATCATGACTCTAATATTGCTCTATCCGTTCTATGCTAGAACTGTGGGTATAGCAGCATATATACCAATTGGTACAGTCCGAATTCAAACTTACAGGTAGCTGGAATCGTGAAAATCCTACTAGTCGAAGATGAAGCAGATTTAGGTGCAGCTATCAAACAAACCCTAAATCAAGAGGCTTATGTAGCCCACATTCAGCACCATAAAGTGCTACAGAGAGAAATTACGGAGACAAAAAATCCAAGGGAGCATAAAAAGAAACATATGCAGTGAAAAAAGGCATTGGAGAAACAGTAAAGCACCAAAAATAGCATCAAAAGCTATTCTCAATAAGGAGCAATAAGAAAGGACACCGCCCAGAGGAGTCAATAGATAAATGAAGATATTCAAGAGATAAATCATAACTTAGACTAATAGATTGAAGTAAAAAAAGAAATTATGGACATAGTAAAATAGAGCTATAAATCAAAGACATTAGGTTGTTTTCTGATATTAATTAAATTAATACAGAGAAAAATTAGGTAACTAATTAATAGTAGGGAAAACAATGCTCTGGTAAAAGATTCACAATGAAATCTCTCTCTTGAGTCCAGTAACAGATGTGTTTTTCTTGGTTAAGTGTAACTAAATGAATAGACTTAGAGCGTGGAAAAATCCAGCGTAAAGTGGGGCGGTCAGTTGGTTTACCCAATTGATTTTTACGGTTGATTTAGACTCTCTCACAGCGGTTGTAATTTGTCGTTGCGCTCAAGTATAAACCAGCAGAGATAAACCCATCATCATTCCCAGGGACTCTATTCTCTCTGGACTTTTTAGGAAAATACTGTCTGCAAAAAATAATGGGTCTTTGAGAAAAGCAAACCCTCTCTGGCAAGACTGTTGAGCTTTATATTCATTCAAGATGGAGTCATGGCTAAGTTCATTGGAATCCAAAAAGTTTGTAGCAATAATAAAAGGCCCTGCCCTCAGAAATTCTGTATTAATTTTACTTTTATTCTGGGAGACTGTAGCTGATATTTCAGAGGATATCTCTCCTGAACTATCTTTTTTCTTAGATTTGATTTGAGTAACTTTACTCTGGTTAATTTGGTGATATTTGAATTGTTTGAATAGGTTAGATAACCCCTTGATAGCATCACCTTCACAAGCAAATTTTTCTGGTGATAACTTTTTCAAAACTTGCACAGCTTTTGATTGTGCCTTGGTAATTTTTTGTGAGAGCTTACCCAGGTCTAATTCTCTTCTTTCTTGACTTTGCACTACTAACCATCTTTGTTCTATTCCTGGATAATTTACTGTTTTTGAAGCTAGTTTATATCCGGGTAAGTTACTATCAATAAATTCTGGTTCTGGTAATGTTGATATTAATGATAGTGCTGATTCTACGCTTAATGGCACTGGACATAACCAGCTTAAATCTGACATCATTCATCATTTTTAGATTTGATTCTGTATATAAGGACCAGTCTGCTACTATGAGACTGTTAACTTTTAATTGTTTTTGGTACTCTACTGCTATTTTAGCAAAGCATGATGAATCTGCTTGGTTTCCCGATGCTAGTTTTAAAAATATATATTGGTATGTCTCCATCTCCTGAACATATCATTTCTATGATGGACTGTTTTAACTCCGGTCTATGGTGACCAGAATAACCGTAGGTAATGGTTATTTCTTTTGGTGATTTTACTGCTAATTCTTCTAGTTCTTGATTATTTCCTAGTTTTTGACTCTCAAATATTACTTCTGGTAAGCTGGTATTATATTGCCCATGTACGTCCATTTATGATGAGTCTAGATGGCCTGCTCATAGGGATACTCCAAATTTTTGGGCTGCTTTTAAGGCGATAATAAAGAATATTCTATCCAATCCTTTTATAAATAGTTTATCCATGACTCTCCCCAGTTTATCATCCTTGAGATATTCTGGTTTTACTCCTGGTCCTATTAGATGGTCACAGGGGATTGTTTCAAAATCTTGGGGAAACATATATAAGGGTTTTTATACAAATCCTAACCCGTTGATTATCATAGCTTTTACTACATGACCCGGACTTACTTTCTCTCCAATTTCAAGGATTATTTCTACTACTCCTATGGCGTCTATTATTCCTGCTACTATGCCTCAATGGTCTAGGTTTTGAATTTCCATTTTTTGAAGCTTTGATTTCACAACAGAATTATCCACAACTCCTGTTGTGATTAAATCATTTCTTCTTCTGTTCTAATTTAATTTTTAAATCATTAAATTTTCTTTTCTTTTATCTTCTTTACAAAACTTTATTCTCTCACTCTATTGCCATTTTAATGATACTGTTCTTATTAAGCCTTTTCTTCCTTGCAGGAGCTTTAGTTCTTGTGTAGTAGTATCTGTGACAGTTAAGGTGCGGAAGGTGGGATGTAGTAGATTAGTTATTAGATGGTAACATGGTAACGAAGCATGGAACTATCTAGAAACCCAATCAACAGAATACACCTTAGCCATCTTCGACTGGTTAATTCCTATATCAGGCTTAAAACTATGTAAAAAATTAAGGTCAAAAAATGACCCATCAGCAGTTTTAATGCTCATAGCAAAAAACTGCATGGAAGATGAACTCATAGGTTTTAGATGCTGGTGCACATAATTATTTAGTTAAACCATTTGGAATCGCGGAATTATTAGCAACGCTACGTGGATTACAAAGAAGCTCACCACAAACACAAACCCAAAAAATGCAATTAGAAAACTTTACTTTAGATTATGAGACTCCTAACCTTTATGATCAAGATATAGAAATTACTCTCACTAATAAAGAATTTCAATTATTAGAATATTTTTTAAACATCCTCATCAAATTACTACCCGTGACGAAAGTATCAATCAACTTTGGGAATTAGGAGAAGAACCTCTCAGTAATGTAGTAGCAGCCTAAATGCGGTTATTAAGACGTAAACTAGAAGAAAAAGGTTGTATTACTTTGAAGTAAGGATTGAGGTGGTGGGGTATTGACAAGTGTGATAGGTGAGGCAGAATATAGCAGTTATGGAAAAGAAGCTGGGACCAAAACTAGACAGAGAGATATTGAAGCAGTTGGGAACAGAGCAACTGGTAGAAATCATTATTGACTAGGCCAAAAGTATAGAGAACCTAAGAAATAGAGTAGTAGAACTGGAAAAAGAAATAGAGAAACTCAAAGTCAGTAGAGATTTAGAGACCATAACATGATCCACACCACCCTTGGGAGACATCCTCAAAAAAACCGAGAACAAACAACAAGAGAAACCAGAAGAGAAGCAGACACGAAAACGGAAACCAGGAGGACAACCAGGGCATAGGGGAAAAAGGAGAAAGGTGTTTAGTGGAGTAGATAGAATAGATTTGAGATAGTGGGACGGCAAGTGTGTGGATGGTGAGGTCAGGGGCAATTGTTTGGCGAACCAATAAAAATCCAAACACAACAAGTAGGGGAGTTGGTGGACAGGCCAATAGAAGTGGATTTGGACTGTGTGTAGGGAAACACAAATGGCACACTGCTCACCAGAGATAGTACCGGGACAAGATATAGGAATCACAGGACAAGCTTTTTTGGGATGGATCAATAACTAGGGCCATTGAGCCTATGAAAAACAACACTTGTTGTTGTGGGAACTGGGTCAAATAGAAATTGGAGTGGGAACATTAGTAGGTACCAATGAAGGAATAGATGGTCCAGTGGCTCAAAGTATTCATAGCCTCAAACAGTGGATCAAACAAACCCAGCCTCATATCCTTGGGGATGAAACACCCTGGGTAGTCAAAGGGGTGAAACAATGGTTATGGATTTTTGCCAATAGTGACTTCCCTTTATTTCACGGGTCTGATACTCCTTGTCCTGGCAAATTAGAATCCATTGTGGGTTCAAGTTACTCTGGTGTACTCAGTTCTGATGACTTTACTGCCTATAACGATTATGCGGTCACAGCTCAATAGAAATGTCAGGCACATCTACCCTACCCCGTCACTTCAAGACACTAATCAAGATTCCTGGCTTCAACCACCAAGAAATTGGCACAAAATTCATGGACCTCATAGATGAAGGTTTTAAAAACTACCCTTTATTCCAACAAACCCAAAACCTTCATAAATTCTTGACTTGCCCATCCTAGTTTCAACCAAAAGTTGAATCTTCCATTCATTCATTGATCAAGCCCCAGGGGAACCTGGTAAACTTTTACCTTCCTTAGGCACTAGACCTTGATAATAATTTAGCTGAACCAAGGTTAGGTTTAGCACTGACACATCGAAAAGTCTGTGGTGGTTCTCTTTCTCTAGAGCTATTCCAACATACTGCCAATTTATTGACCGTTATACAAACTTGTCGCCGTCAAGCACTTTCTCGAATTGAGTTTTTTGACCAACCTATGAAAGCCATGGTTCACTCTGCTTTCCATACACCTTCTTTAATCCCTTTACCTTAGACCTGAATCCTTACTACTTTAATCCAAACTGTGTATGGTATTGGTTGTCGTTTAAATTTATAATAGATGTAGGAATGTAAGTATTCAGGTTTTTCAGGCTAACGCCAAAAATTCCTATTTGATTTGATAATTAACCAACTTGTCAAACATTCTGACTCCTGAATTCTTACGTAGGACTATCTTCTACAGGAATATTAAGCAGTGTTAGGTTGTGACCCAAGCTAAAAATTATCAATTTATGAATCATAGTCAACTTTTTAAATTAACAAGATGGCGTTTGGCTCTTTGGTATACTGCTATGATGGGAGTGATTCTTAGTTTATGTGGATTTGGGTTATATGAGGCTATAGCTCATGCCCATTGGGTTGCATAAATGAAAAATTCAAATCGGTTGCGGGTAAACTTCATGACAGAATAGAACCAACTTTAAAACAGCCAGTTTTGACAACTCAAATTAGACAGGAAAAAATCAATATATTAGGTAGGTGATGAAGAACAAGTATATCGGTTTTTATCTAATTTAGTTTTAGGTGCAGTTTAATATACCTTAGGTGGTGGGGAAGTAAAGATAATTTCAGATAGTAATCTCCATCAAGCTACTATTCAAGTTGAAGATATAGGTGTGCCAATAGCACCGGAACATCATACACAAATCTTTGCTAGATTTTGGTGGGTGAATTGCGATCGCTCTCGTAATACTGGCGGTTCTGGCATAGGATTACCTATAGGCAACCAATCGCGATCGCACACCACGGAACACTAGAAGTCAGCAGCAGTTTAAACCAAAGTAGTCTATTTACATTACGATTACCTCAGTTGTAATTGCCGTTTCCTCACCTGACGCTGCTCCATTAATTTCCCTAACTGGTTACGCTGTTGTGCTGTTAAAACTTGTCGTTCAGCTAACATCATTTCAAAACGTTTATTATCAAGTTTTTGACGTAACCCTTGGACTGTTTGGTATTGTTTGCGTAACTTTTCTGGAGAAGCACCACTTGCAAACAGTGATCGCATTTGTTTATGAGCTTCCATTAATTGTGAACTTAGGGATTTAGTATCTTTTTTACCTTTTTCATGAAGTTGCTTAATTTGTGCTTCTTGTTCACTAGAAAGATTAATTTCCTTAGCCCAAGGTAGTTCTCCATTACCTCTTTGTTCACCTCTACCACCACTAGGAGGAGGGGGAGCAAAACCATCACTTGGTTCTCCTTCACGATCTGGTCGTTGATTCTGTGTTCCTTGTGCAATAATCGGTGCTGAGTGGGTTTTGGTTACTGCTAGCACACTACTAATAGGGATTAAAATTGATACTGCACCTATCAAAAAAAAATTACGTGGATTCATCATCTTTCTGCTCAATTGGTTGATGTTCTTAATTTCAGCAGCCAAGAATTACAGATAAATATGCAGTTAAATTACAAATTTGTAATTCTTCTTAAAATCCCAGAGAATTAGAATAAATGAATAAATTAGGACTTACGCAAGTGTCATACTCATTGTTTCTTGTAGGGTGGGTCAGATGTAGAAAATCTTTTGATACTAACCAAGTTATAGGTCTGATGTACCTTAATGAATAATATGCCAGTTGCGTAAGTCATGTAAATCATGAAACTATAGAAATCATACACCCGTAAATGTAAAGCGCATTACTTAACCCCTACACGAGTTAAACAGGACTGTTATATGCACATTTTGTACATCGAAGACGAAGCGAAAATTGCCAACTTCGTCTGTGCAGGATTGAAAGAACAAGGTTTTGTTGTCGATTATATTGATAATGGCGATGAAGGTTATTACCGGGCAATGGAAAACGAATATGATGTTATTGTACTAGATATCATGTTACCAGGCAAAGACGGACTAGCAATTTTGAAAAGCTTGCGTCGCGCTGGACGTAATTTACCAGTAATATTATTAACTGCTCGTAATGAACTAGATGATCGGCTAGAAGGATTAAATTTAGGTGCAGATGATTACTTATCCAAACCGTTTTTTGTTGAAGAATTAATAGCCAGAATTCATGCAGTTATTCGTCGCATATCTGGAGAACGTCAAAACATCCTCCGCGTCGGTTCTCTTGCATTAGATCGGATTACCCGCGAAGTAACCTGTAATTATCAATTAGTAGAATTAACTACTCGTGAATTTAACTTATTAGAATATTTAATGCGTTCTCCTGGTAGGGTATTTACCCGGACACAAATTCTCGAACACGTTTGGGGTTATGATTTCAATCCTAATACTAATTTAGTCGATGTTTGCGTACAAAGATTGCGAAAAAAAATTGAAAAAGTCGCAGGTGATAGTTGGATTGATAGCGTGCGTAGTGTTGGTTATTTATTTCGTAAATCAGGAAAAATAGGTGATATCTGACAGAAAAAAGAGATGTTCATGCTTTTTTGAATACAAAATATATGGAGTTTAATTTGAAAATTCGTTCATTTCGTCTTCGCATTGCTTTACTGTCAGCCTCACTCGCTGGTAGTGCATTGATAGGATTTGGTTTTGCCTCTTGCTTGCTGATTTATAAAACAAAAGTTGACGCGCTTGATGCAGAAATCAAAAGCCAGTTATTAGCAAATAACACTCGTCCACCCAGATTTGATAATACTTTACAGAAATCAACGGCTTTATTAGTAGTAGATAGAGATGGAGAAACATTATATCAATCAAATAATTGGCCATCTGATTTAAATTCAACAATACTATGTTCACCACAGTCTGAATTAAATTGTCAGCCGTTTCCACCACCATTACCACCGAGACAGCAACGACAATTTCTGATTCCAAATCAATTACCACCTTTACCACCACCAATGAAACTTTCTCAAGTCTCCACAAAGCAAACATACCAGGAAGTTTGGCGAATTGGTGTGATCACATCCCCTCATCACCGTTTGATTATTGCTATTAGTCTAAGTGAAATTGACCGCGAAATGAGTGTGATTCGCAACGTTTTTTCGATTGCAGTCCCAATTGTACTAATTTTAGTAGCGATCGCAGCTTGGTGGTTGTCAGGAACAGCTTTACAACCCATCCGTAAAGTAACCACAACTATTCGCGGTGTAACAGTCAAAGGACTAAGTCAGCGCATTCCTATGGGTACAACTGATGTTGAGTTCATCGAACTAATTGGAGTTTTCAATCAAATGATGGAACGTTTAGAACGCAGTTTTCAACAAGCATCCCGGTTTAGTGGAGATGCAGCACATGAACTGAAAACACCATTAGCAATTTTACAAGGAGAATTAGAGTTAGCTTTACAAAAAGCTGAACCCGCCTCCCAACTTCAGCAAAGTTTAAGTAACCTAATTAATGAAGTCAGACGTTTAAGTTCGATTGTCAGAAAACTACTGTTATTATCTTTAGCTGATGCTGGGCAAATGCAATTATATCAAATTGATGTGGATGTATCAAAAATTTTAGCAGATCTTATTGAAGATATAGAAATTCTTGCTCCTGATTTGCAGGTGGAAACAAATATTGCTGCTGATTTATGGGTCAAAGCAGACAAAGATTTACTAACTCAAATTATCCAAAATTTGATTAGCAATGCCATTAAATATAATGTTCCTTCTGGATGGTTAAGAATTGATTGCCAACATAAAAATAATTTAGTTTATTTAACTGTCACCAATAGTTCTCAAGACATTTCTCCCCAGGATAAGGAAAGATTATTTGAGCGTTTTTATCGTGGTGATTTGTCACACAATCGCCAAATTGAAGGTATTGGGTTAGGATTGAGTTTATCACGGGAAATAGCCCGCGCTCATAACGGAGATTTGCAGTTAGATGATACATTTATTGGTGAGACTGCTTTTACATTAAAGTTAGGGTTTTCTACACCCAGCACCCTAACTCCTACACCTCTTTCATAGTTGCTATCTATTTTCACACTGGGACTACAAATTTTTCACTACCAGCTAAATCAAAAGCTGTATGAATGACTTGTAAAGCTTTGACACCTTCATCTTGTCCCACAACACAACTAATTTTAATTTCCGAAGTAGCAATCATTTGGATGTTAATTTTATTTTCTGCTAAAGCTGTAAACATTTTGGCTGCAATACCTGGTTGTCCTACCATCCCAGAACCAACGATACTGACTTTGGCGATCGCATTATCTAAAACTACTTCACCCCATCCTAGTTCATCTGCTACTTGGGTTAATTTTTGTTGGGCGTTTTCTACATCCATCCTAGCCACAGTAAAGGCAATATCCCGACGTGTTACACCATCCACTACCCGGCAGCGTTGGGACTGAATAATCATATCCACGCTGATGTTATATTCTGCCAATAATCCAAACAATTTTGCAGCCATCCCTGGTTGATCTGGAACTTGGCGAATTGCTAACCGCGCTTGATTCATATCTAAAGCAACACCACGCACAGCAGGAGATTCAGGAGTTGGGGAAGCAAGGACAGCGGGGGAAGCAGTAATTTCAAAAGCGTTACAGAGAGCAACAATAGCGCGATCGCAATCTGTCGCATCTACCAAGCAACTCACTTTCACTTCACTGGTAGAAATCATTTGAATATTTACTTTAGCTTGCGCTAAGGTAGCAAATATCTTGGCAGCCACACCAGGACGGCCAATCATTCCCGCCCCAGAAATACTCACTTTGGCTGTATTACTTTCTACTAAAACTTCAGCTTCATCTGAATTAGGTTGACTTCTCAAAGCCGGGGCAATAGAGGCTGCTATAGCTTCATCGCGTTTTAATATATGTGTATTTACTGTGAAAGCAATATCATTAGTATTACCTTCATGAATTGACTGAATAATCAAATCTACATCAACATTTTGCCGGGAAATTTCCCCAAATAACCGCGCTGCCACTCCCGGCTTATCTGGTACACGCAGCAAAGAGAATTTAGCCTGGTTTATATCAAATTCTATCGCATCCACAGGACGAGCTAATTCTAAATTGACGAGCGATCGCTCTTGAGTTCTGGAAGTTGTGACCCAAGTCCCTGGTTGATCGGTCCAACTTGAGCGGACCACCAAAGGCACACCATAATTCCTCGCTATTTCCACCGCACGGGGATGTAATACTTTCGCACCTAAACTAGCTAGTTCCAGCATTTCATCACAGGTGATTTCTGTCATCAACTGGGCTTCTGGGACAAGGCGGGGGTCTGTAGTTAAAATACCTGGTACATCTGTATAAATTTCACAGAAATTTGCCCCTAATGCCGCTGCCAAAGCTACTGCAGAAGTGTCAGAACCACCACGTCCCAAAGTAGTAATTTCCATTTTTCTAGCGCTAGAAATACCTTGGAATCCAGCCACAACAACCACTTTACCTAAATTAATCTGCCCCATCAAACGCCCTGTTTCAATATGCAAAATCCGAGCGCGGGTGTGTTCAGCTTCGGTAACAATTCCTACCTGAGCGCCAGTCATAGAAATTGCCGCTTGTCCAATTTCCTGCAAAGCCATACTCAATAAAGCGATCGTGACTTGCTCCCCAGTGGAAAGCAGCATATCCATTTCCCGACGGTTAGGACTTTTAGAGATTTCATTGGCTAGTTTCACCAGTCCATCGGTGGTTTTTCCCATCGCGGAAACGACTACGACAACGGAATTTCCTGCTTGCACAGTTTTGTAAACCCGCTTTGCAACCGCTTGGATACGTTCTACAGAACCAACAGATGAACCACCGTATTTCTGAACTATAAGGGCCATAACTGTAAATGTTTGAATATTCAATCAATTGTGCTGGCTGTAATTAAAACTTCCATGGGGAGGCCTTAAAACATGACCAGATATTTAAACTTCTAAAATATCAGAATCAGCGATCGCACAAACCCATAAACTTATATCTTTTTGTGTATTTTTCTTTGTGGGAAATTTTTGCTCTACCGGATCTGATCACCGGATCTGACCTCAGAGTATCCCATTAAAGCTGCTCCTACTAAGAAAGAACGACTCTACCGTACTTGTTATGGTAAATTACCAGTCTGAAAGTGGGAACTCTTAACAGGGAACGGAGGAAAGAAGTACTATTTTGAAATAATGTTAAAAATTATACCTTAAGCTTAATACATGGTTAGGTTTTGTGAGATTTTTTGCTAGATTTCGCATATTAGTACTGAAGGAGCAAGAATTTAATATTCTCGTATTTCTTCCTGCTGGATCGTAACTTCTTCATTTGCGGGTTTAATTGGAAAATCAATCACCCATTGCAACTTTGATTGATCTCCTTGCAAATATTCAGCTATAGAATTTGCCACTGAAGAAACTGCCTTAATAGTTACAAGATAATCAAAAATATTTGCGATAATTCGCAATGTTTCTGCTGTCCATTCTGTGTCTGCTATTAGTAGAGCAAGAATATATTTGTTCTTACCTTTCCAAGTAATAGCTGGAAATATTTTATCTTTAGCATATAAAGATGCATGTCTAGATGATAATTCTCTCACTTCTATAAATGCTTCAGGTTCATTTTCAGAAGGTACAATAAAATCCGAATCTAAAATCATATATCACTCCTTCTAAATACTTGTATTCCTTCTCTCGTTTATAAGGAACATCAGCTTCATCAAGTGCTGTAGCTACTATACTTTATAGTACTACTCTACCTACTAAATCACGAACTATTCCTTCTAATGTTGTTTCCAAGCGTTGCAAAATTTCCTGATCATCTATATTTTGATTAGCGGGACTTAAACAAAAGTTAAGAGTAAAAAGGAGTATGGTGCGGTTTCGGTGTAGCTTTCACGTTAAAAGAAGCTGATGAAAGAAACCACTGCCCCAGCAATGGCACCATGGTTTGAAAGATGGTGTCATTTGATAATGTATTTCCTCACCAAGGGGAAAAAAGAGACTTTAGACATTATTTAGGGGGATTATTAGGTGAAAGTGAGAGAAGAAACCTATTTCAAATGGCAGAGAATGCCCTAGGTGTGACCTACCACCGATTACACCACTTTTTAACTGAAGGACCTTGGTCCAGTTCCCAAGTGAATGAGCGTCGCTTAAAGATTATGAACAAGTGTAGTCAGAGGAGAATCACCAGAGGATTTAGCTTAATAATTCATGATTATGACCATAGAAAAAGGGGGAATTTTAAGGATGGAGTAGGAAGAAAATATATTGGAGAAATTGGGAAAAGGGATAATGGAATAGTAGTAGTAATAACACATCTATATGATGGCAGTAAAAGCTTAGCATTACATATGGAGTTATATCACCACGGTGATTCTTGACCCAAAGGGAAACAAGACCCTATATTTGAGAATAAACCTGAGTTAGGAATTAAATTAATAGATCTGACCTTAAGCCGTGGTTATCAACCAGGAATAGTAATTATAGATGCTGGATATGGCCACAATACATCTTTCTTATTAAAGATAGGAAATCGGAATTGAAAGTATTTAGGAGGATTAGGTAAAAATCCTAAAGTCCTTGCCAGTGACTAAGAGGATAGTCCACAAATAATTAGGTTAGATGAATTAGCACAAAGTTTACCCCAAGAGGCTTTTACAGAAATTAAACTGGAGTTAGATAAACCCAAAACATTATGGGTAGTAACTAAAGAAGTAGAAATATCACCCTTAACTGGAAAGGGCAATATTGCTATCCTCATCAACGGTTCTACTTTCTCTCAAGCCACTGATATGGACTACTTTATTACCAATATTTCTTCATCAATGATCACACCCCAATGGATAGTTGATACATATTCTCAAAGAAATTGGGTAGTAGTTGTTTACAGGGAAGCCAAGGGATGGTTAGGACTCAACGAATATCAAGTTCGATATAACAGCAGTTGACTGCGCTGCGCCATTTTATTTTGGTTTTCTGTGCCTACACTTTTATTCTTTGCCATCAGTGGACTGGAGAGTTAAGACCAAAGTGGGCTAAGAAACCTTTGAATCCCACATTTGGCACCCTAAAGTTCCACAGAGAGAAATTACGGAGAGAAAAAATCCAAGGGAGCATAAAAAGAAACATATGCAGTGAAAAAAGGCATTGGAGAAACAGTAAAGCACCAAAAATAGCATCAAAAGCTATTCTCAATAAGGAGCAATAAGAAAGAACACCGCCCAGAGGAGTCAACAGATAAATGAAGATATTCAAGAGATAAATCATAACTTAGACTCATAGATTGAAGTAAAAAAAGAAATTATTGACATAGTAAAGTAGAGCTATCAATCAAAGACATGAGGTTATTTTCTGATATTAATTAAATTAATAGAGAGAAGAATTAGGTAAGTAATTGATAGTAGGGAAAACAATGATATGGTAAAATATTCACAATGAAATCTCTCTCTTGAGCCCAGTAACAGATGTGTTCTTCTTGGTTAAGAGTAACTAAATGAATAGACTGAAACCATGGAAAAATCCAGCGTAAAGTGGGGCGGTCAGTTGGTTTGCCCAATTGATTTTCTACTCTTGATCTAGACTCTCTCACAGCGGTTCTAATTTGTCGTTAAGCTAAAGTATAAACCAGCAGACATAAAACCATAATCATTACCAGGGACTCTATTCTCTCTGGACTTTTTAGGAAAATACTGTCTGCAAAAAATAATGGGTCTTCTCTCGCAAGACTATTGAGCTTTATATTCACTCAAGATGGAGTCATCGGTAAGTTCATTGGAATCCAAAAGGTTTGTAGCAATAATAAAACGCCCTGCCCTCAGAAATTCTGTATTAATTTTACTTTCATTCTGGGAGAATGTAGCTGATATTTCATAGGATATCTCTCCTGACCTATCTCTTTTCTTAGATTTGATTTGGGTAACTTTACTCTCGTTAATTTGGTGATATTTGAATTGTTTGAATAGGTTAGATAACCCCTTGATAGCATCAGCCTCACAAGCAAATTTTTCTGGTGATAACTTTTTCAAATCTTGCACAGCTTTTGATTGTGCCTTGGTAATTTTTTGTGAGAGTTTACCTAGGTCTGATTCTCTTCTTTCTTGACTTTGCACTACTAACCACCTTTGTTCTATTCCTGGATAATTTACTGTTTTTGAAGCTAGTTTATATCGGGGTAAGTTACCATCAACAAATTCTGGTTCTGGTAATGTTGATATTAATCATTGTGCTGATTTTATGCTTAATGGCACTGGACATAACCAGCTTAAATCTGACATCATTTATCATTTTTAGATTTGATTCTGTATATAAGGCCCAGTCTGCTACTATGAGACTGTTAACTTTTAATTGTTGTTGGTACTCTACTGCTATTTTAGCAAAGCATGATGAATCTGCTTGGTTTCCCGATGCTAGTATTGAAAATATATATTGGTATGTCTCTATCTCCTGAATATATCATTTCTATGATGAACTGTTTTAACTCCGGTCTATGGTCACCAGAATAACCGTAGGTGATGGTTATTTCTTTTGGTGATTTTACTGTTAATTCTTCTAGTTCTTGATTATTTCCTACTTTTTGACTCTCAAATATTACTTCTAGTAAGCTGGTATTATATTGCCCATGTACGTCCATTTATGATGAGTCTAGCTCCCCTGCTCATAGGGATACTCCAAATTTTTGGGCTGCTTTTAAGGCGACAATAAAAAATATTCTATCCAATCCTTTTATAAATAGTTTATCCATGACTCTCCCCAGTTTATCGTCCTTGAGATATTCTGGTTTTACTCCTGCTCCTATTAGATGGTCACAGGCTATTTTTTCAAAATCTTAGGGAAATATCATATATAAGGGTTTTTATACAAATCCTAACCCGTTGATTATCATGGCTTTTACTACATGACCCGGACTCACTTTCTCTCCAATTTCAACGATTATTTCTACTACTCCTATGGCGTCTATTATTCCTGCTACGATGCCTAAATGGTATAGGTTTTTGAATTTCCATTTTTTGAAGCTTTTATTTCACAACAGAATTATCCACAACTCCTGTTGTCATTACATCATTTCTTCTTCTGTTCTAATTTAATTTTTAAATCATTAAATTTTCTTTTCTTTTATCTTGTTTACAGAACTTTATTCTCTCACTCTATTCCCATTTTAATCATACTATTCTCATTAAACCTTTTCTTCCTTGAAGGAGCTTGAGTTCTTGTGTACTACTATCTGTGAGAGTTAGGGTACGGAAGGTGGGTTGAATACTTTTACTGAAGCTTTAGAAGTGTTGAGAACAGCCATATCTTTTCTATTTATTGATTGGTTGAACTTGAATCCGGACGTGTTTCCTTCTTAATAAAGCCAGTTTAGGCTAAATTTGGGCTTGATTTTTGTTTAAGTCCCGTTAGTTCTGTTACTGTTCACAATACCTGATAATCTTTTAGCGGCTAGCTTTGATATAGCATTCTTAAAAATATTTCCAATTATTGTCTTTAGGTCAGATCTATTTCTGACATTGATTAACCTCTGAAAATTGGTAACATTCTCGGATTTTTATGTATATAACCAGGCTCAAATATTTGGAGATTATTTGTATCTATGCGAAGTTCGTCAATCAGATTTCGCCCTATTTCTCCCATGTTTATATAAAGACCTTTAGTTATTGACGTTTCTACATCGAAAATCATTGCTTGTCGTCTTTGCCATTCTCGAACTACATCATTGGCAGTTGCATTTTACGCCTTAATATTGATATTAATTCCAGTTAGAATAATTATTTCTTGTTCATAATGTTCAGCATCTTTCGTGTCAACTACCACCAACTCTTTTGTTTCATTTACTTATTTTAAATAAACGTCTATATAACCAAAGTTTCATGAAATCCATAGCAATAGCATAGAGTGTACTGCTACTTTCATCAGTATCTGTAGTGTTCTCAATATCTAAATCTGGGTTAAATGCGTTTTGCATGGATATGATACTCCCCTAATTTATCTGAACCTGTTCTTTTTTCCAGCAGCCAACGTTCACCCCGTTTTCTGGTATTCTCTAAGTTCATAATTGTCAATCTGTTATCTATCATTCATTGAGTAAGGATTTAGTGAGTGGCAATATAAACTCCATATAGACCAGCATCTGGAACAATAAACAATAATAAACAATAATATGAATGTTACCCCCAGAACTAAATAGATGATTAAGTCCTCGTACAATTTTTTACATTTGGGAAGAATAAATATGGATATATTAATAGGTGGTAATGTTTTTTTCCTGATCTGAATTTTTCTCTCATTTTTTTATTAAACTCTCTATTATTACACTGTAAGGATTGAGGTGGTGGGGTATTGACAAGTGTGATAGGTGAGGCAGAATATAGCAGTTATGGAAAAGAAGCTGGGACCAAAAATAGATAGAGAGATATTGAAGCAGTTGGGAACAGAGCAACTGGTAGAAATCATTATTGACCAGGGGAAAAGTATAGAGAACCTAACAAATAGAGTAGTAGAACTGGAAAAAGAAATAGAGAAACTCAAAGTCAGTAGAGATTTAGAGACCATAACATGATCCAAACCACTATCGGGAGACATCCTCAAAGAAACCGAGAACAAACAATGAAGAGAAACCAGAAGAGAAGCAGACACGAAAACGGAAACTAGGAGGACAACCAGGGCATAGGGGAAAAAGGAGAAAGGTGTTTAGTGGAGTAGATAGAATAGATTTGAGATAGTGGGACGGCAAGTGTGTGGATGGTGAGGTCAGGGGCAATTGTTTGGCGAACCAATAAAAATCCAAACACAACAAGTAGGGGAGTTGGTGGACAGGCCAATGGAAGTGGATTTGCAGTGTGTGTAGGGAAACACAAATGGCACACTGGTCACCAGAGATAGTACCGGGACAAGATATAGGAATCACACTACAATCTTGTTTGGGATAGATCAATAACTAGGGCCATTGACCCTATGAAAAACAACACTTGTTTTTGTGGGAACTGGGTCAAATAGAAATTGGAGTGGGAACATTAGTAGGTACCAATGAAGGAATAGATGGTCCAGTGGCTCAAAGTATTCATAGCCTCAAACAGTGGATAAAACAAACCCGGCCTCATATCCTTAGGGATGAAACACCCTGGGTAGTCAAAGGGGTGAAATAATGGTTATGGATTTTTGCCAATAGTGACTTCCCTTGATTTTATGGTTCTGATACTCCTTGTCCTACCGAATTAGAATCCATTGTGGGTTCAAGTTACTCTGGTGTACTCAGTTCTGATGACTTTACTGCCTATAACGATTATCCGGTCAAAGCTCAACAGAAATGTCAGGCACATCTACCCTACCCCGTCACTTCAAGACACTAATCAAGATTCCTAGCTTAAATCACCAAGAAATTGGCACAAAATTCATGGACCTCATAGATGAAGGTTTTAAAAACTACCCTTTATTCCAACAAACCCAAAACCTTCATGAATTCTTGACTTGGCCATCCTAGTTTCAACCAAAAGTTGAATCTTCCATTCATTCATTGATCAAGCCCCAGGGGAACCTGGTAAACTTTTACCTTCCTTAGGCACTAGACCTTGATAATAATTTAGCTGAACTAAGGTTAGGTTTAGCACCAGGGGAAACGCACCTTATTTCCTAATAAAAACTAATGAGGATTTTAAAATCATCTATATATATAAGTGCAAAGCTTGATGGATATATAAACAAAATCAATCACTTTTTTATTAAGCGATGGATTAGCTTATCTCCAATTGAATAACTCTTAGCTAAGGATAAATGAGCTAACTATTCATCCATAAATAAGTAAACTTATCTGTAAAAATAAGTAGAAGAAAATATTAAGTAAATTGTTGACAAGTTAGTTGAGGCTAAAGCTAAAACTCTTTCTCAAGAGTTATTATCCATTGCTGCCAAAAACTGTTTATTTTTTATCCCCCGCTTCACGGGGTTCTCTTTACGCAAAAGATCGACTGCTATCTGCCGCATTACTGCAAAGTTTTGTGGAGCATTATCTTTCCTAATCCGGCAGTCATCTTGTTTTAAAGCTACATCTAATACCCAACGCAATGAATTTTCTATTGCCCAATGGCTGCGGATAGAATTAGCCAATTGTTCTCCATTTGACTCAAGACTACTAATAAAATAACGAGTCTCTACTGTTGTTTTATCATCCACTTGTCCGATAGGTTCTACCATCCCAACACTTTTTAGATTTGACCAAACTGAATCAGGATCAAGCTGAAACCCAAAGTTGCGGATTTCATGAAGACCATGCCCTGTTTCTTCGGGTTTATATGTGCTATGTTGAAGCTCTTGAAAACCTGTACTTATCCCTGACTTAAATAGCTGTTCTACTGACTCATACAGATTACCTTGGTTCTTTTTTAAAGTAATTACATAATCTGCATTTTCTTGCGTAATTAACTTTACTATGTCTTTGTGACACCCGATGGCATCAATCCTGACAATACATCCAGCTAATTCTAAAACCTTTAATAATTCGGGAATTGCTGTAATTTCATTTGATTTCTCATGCACCTTCACCTGTCCCAACACTAATTTATTTGTAGTTGCCCATGCACTTACCATTTGGATTGCACTCTAGTCACTATTTTTACCATGAGAACTACATAAAGTTTTCCCGTCAATTGCCACAACTTCACCATCCCTTATCTTATGTACTGATTTCATCCAGTTCAAAAAACAATTTTGAAATTGTTGCGGATTCAATTGTGCAAATACCCTTCCAAATGTGTCCTGGGACCGGAGCCCATTTCCTAGTTCTAAAAAGGTTTTTAACCACTCATATTTTGTGCAGCCATACAGTTCAATTGCCACCCAACTATCTGCTCCACAAATTACTGCACAAATTCCAATGGTAAGAATGTCAATTAACTTGTGTCGTTTCCTCCCCTCTACTCTTGGATCTTCCATCTGTGCAACGTGGTCAGTAATCGTGATTGTGGGCTTGAGCTTCACACTTTTTGGGACTTTCTTCTTCTACTTTTACAATGACTTTACCATCAGAGCCTCATTGGTCAACCTCCATATCATCAGCCCTCCCTACCTTTCTCGTTCCTTAGTATATATGTACCATAATTACATGCGTTCGCCCTGCCATCCCTTGGCTTCCCTGTAAACAACTTCTACCCAATTTCTTTGAGAATATGTATAAACTATCCATTGGGGTGTGACAACTGATGAAGAAACATTGGTCATAAAGTAGTCAATATCAGTGGCTTGAGAGAAAGTAGAACCGTTGATGACGATAGCAATATTCCCCTTTCCAGTTAGTTAAGGGTGATATTTCTACTTTTTGAGTTACTACCCATAATGTTTTGGGTTTATCTAACTCTAGTTGAATTTCTGTAAAAGCCTCTTGGGGTAAACTTTGTGCTAATTCATCTAACCTAATTATTTGTGGACTATCCTCTTGGTCACTGGCAAGGACTTTAGGATTTTTAGCTAGTCCTCCTCAATACTTTAAATTCCGATTTTCTATCTTTAATAAGAAAGATGTATTGTGGCCATATCCAGCATCTCTAATTACTATCCCTAAAATTCCCGCTTCTTCTATGGCCAGAATCATCAATTATTAAGCTAAATCCTCTGGTGATTCTCCTCTGACTACACTTGTTCATAATCTCTAACTGACGCTCATTGACTTGGGAACTGGACCAAGGTGCTTCAGTTAAAACGTGGTGTAATCGCTGGTACGTCACTCCTAGGGCATTCTCTGCTATTTCAAATGGGTTTTTTCTCTCACTTTTACCCAATCATCCCCCTAAATAATGTCTAAACTCTCTTCTTTCCCCTTGATGAGTAAATACATCATCAAATGACACCATCTTTCAAACTACGGTGCCATTGCTGTGGCAGTGGTTTCTTTCATCAGCTTCTTTTAACGTGAAAGCTACACTGAAACCGCACCATACTCCTTTTTACTCTTAACTTTTGTTTAAGTCCCCTTAATCGCTATCATGTTTTCCTACCTGTTCAAGGACACTAGCAGGGAAAACATCTCGTAATATCTCTAACCAGTAATCAAATGTCTCCTTTGCTTCCGTTTTCGATATACCGAAATGGAAACCTAAAACCTCAAATGTTGGCATTTTCCTCCAATAGAACAAGCATAGACATACCTCTTATTTTATCTCTGGTTTCCCTTTCCCCCCTTCTCCTTTTTGATTTATACCTATCTTTTTACTTTCTATATCACCTTGAAGTTCCTTATGCTGCATTTCACCTTGGGCTAACAAGTCTTCAAACTTATGGTTAGTTATTCCCAGTATTTGTTTTCTACGATGTGGATATTCTTGAATATAGTTAATTTATTGGATTTTTCCTTTCCTTACACCCTCAAAATTCCCTTCTACCATTTCTTTGACATCAAGTTAATTTTCCTGACAGGTCTATTAGTTTTTGAATAACTTTTGAGAGACGTTCCAAGGAACGCCTCTGTCTTCATCAGATGTCTAATGAATTTAGTGATGAAGTCTGATACCTATGAAAATATCATAGAGAAATCCTAGAAAGTCCTTTTTATGCAACAAACCTGAAGTTTGCGGACTACCCTTTTCATCCAGTAACGGCTTCATCAAATAATAGGCAGGTTGGTAATTATACCAAGGGATTGAAGGCCACAAATGATGAATGAGGTGGTAATTCTGCCCCAAAATTAGAATATTGAGAACCTTACCAGGATAGACACGAGCATTTTTCCAGCGACTGCGCTCCACAAAGGGACGATGGGGTAAATAATCGAAAAATAACCCCAATGCTATACCCACCAAAAATGCCGGAATAAACCAAAAATTGAGAATATACCCCAAAAAGTGATATTCGACAGAAATATAAACAATAGAAATGACAGTTAAGCGACTGATAAACCATTCCAATAGCTCATACTTGCGCCATAATTTCCGTTGAAAGAAAAATACTTCATGGTACAAAAATCGTACTGCAATCAACGATAACGGGCCACCTGTAGAAACATAATGATCAGGATCATCTTGAGGATGATTGACATTACGATGATGCTGCAAATGTACCCGTGTAAATACTGGAAGCGCAAAAGCTAAAATTAAGGCGCTAACATGACCCAACATGGCATTAATGATGGGATTACGATGGGCTGACTGGTGGCACGCATCGTGAATTACCGTCCCAGAACAATGCAAGGCCAGAGTATTAATACTAAAGCATAACCAATGGGGCCAATCCCACAGCCAGTAACCAAAGTTAGATAATACCAACATCATCACCACTACAGAAAACAGCAGTAGTGTGGGATTAAAATCACCGGGAGGTGCTAAAAGTTCTTTGGGGGGGATTGTCAGTGGCCTGTGTGCCTCCGACGTGAGCATTATTAACTCCTTCTTTATCAAATATTACAAATCATAAGATAAATCTGAGTCATTAGTAAAGTTATGTAAAGCTTTGTATAGCAAGATTTATCCTTAGTCTTGCTGATTAGCAAATAAATGGCGCTATGATTCCAGACTAGAAGAGTGTTTAGACAAAGAAGCTCTCCTAGAGACAGGTTGCAAATCATATTGGTGTACGATATCAAATCTATACCGTAACTACGACGCTCAATACTGCTCGGTTAAGAGTGTTGAAATTGTAACTGTGGAAAGAGTAAAAGTTAAAGGGTCAAGATTTTTCTGTCCCCATTCCCTCTTACCCCTTCTCCCTTAACTGACAACTATGTCCCCACTCTAACTGCTTATAACTTTATAACTATTGATATAGCAGTGACTGAAAAGGAGAGGTCGCTTAATTTACGATTATTTCCCAGATAGATCCAACAAATCCTGAAACCACCCCATGACGCAATTAAGAGATTCTCTGCGCCGAACCAAAATTGTTGCTACTATTGGACCGGCTACCAGCAGTCCAGAAATGCTGAAAGCAATTATTGAAGCTGGTGCAACAACACTGCGACTTAATTTCTCCCACGGAACCCATGCTGACCATCAGCGTAGTATTCGGTTAATTCGGCAAACCGCTTTTGAACTCAATAGACCAGTTGCTGTTCTCCAAGATTTGCAAGGCCCAAAAATTCGCTTGGGGCAGTTTGAAAACGGTTTTATAGTTTTGGCAAAGGGCGATCACTTTACATTGACAAATCGTCCAGTCATAGGAACCCAAGAAATTAGCTGTGTTACCTACGATTATTTAGCAGATGAAGTCCCAGTCGGTGCAAAAATTCTCCTCGATGATGGACGAGTCGAAATGCTAGTCGAGGAAATTAACCGCGATAAAGGTGATTTACACTGTTGTGTGACAGTTGCAGGTAAACTTTCTAACAACAAAGGTGTTAACTTTCCTGGAGTTTACCTATCAATCAAAGCTATGACTGACAAAGACCGAGAGGATCTCATGTTCGGTTTAGACCAAGGTGTAGATTGGGTAGCACTTTCCTTTGTTCGCAACCCCCAAGATATTATTGAAATTAAAGAACTAATTTCCAGCATCGGCAAAAATGTCCCCGTAGTCGCCAAAATTGAAAAACACGAAGCGATTGAACAAATGGAAGCCGTTTTATCCTTATGTGATGGGGTAATGGTGGCTAGAGGTGATTTAGGAGTAGAACTACCAGCGGAAGATGTTCCCGTACTGCAAAAGCGGCTAATTGCCACAGCTAACCGTTTGGGAATTCCCATCATTACCGCCACCCAAATGTTAGATAGTATGGTCAGCAACCCCCGTCCTACCCGTGCAGAAGTATCCGATGTAGCCAACGCTATTCTCGACGGTACAGATGCAGTCATGCTTTCCAATGAAACAGCAGTTGGTGATTACCCAGTGGAAGCAGTAGCAACAATGGCGCGAATCGCCGAACGTATTGAACAAGAAGAAGCACAAAACTTAAACTCTCCTCAATCAAGAGATAATAGACGCTCTATTCCTAACGCTATTAGTCAAGCTGTAGGTCAAATTGCTGAAAATCTGAACGCATCAGCAATTATGACCTTGACACAAACAGGAGCTACAGCCCGCAACGTTTCTAAATTCCGACCTAAAACACCCATTTTAGCGATCACACCCCATGTAAATGTAGCGCGACAGCTACAAATGGTCTGGGGAGTTAAACCCCTACTGGTGCTGGAATTACCATCAACTGGACAGACATTTCAAGCAGCCATTAATGTCGCTCAAGAGAAAAACCTCTTAAACGAAGGTGATTTAGTCGTAATGACTGCTGGTACTCTCCAAGGAGTTTCTGGGTCAACAGACTTGATTAAGGTTGAAGTAGTAACAGCGGTACTAGGACAGGGAATAGGACTAGGACAGGGTTCAGTCAGTGGCCGCGCACGGGTAGCTTATACTGGTATGGATGCAAGTAACTTTAACCCAGGTGATATTTTAGTTGCACCTCGTACTGGCGTTGATTTTGTAGATGCAATTCGCAAAGCAGGCGGAATTATTACAGAAGATGAAAGTCTCACAAGTCATGCCGCAGTCATTGGGTTACGTTTAGGTGTACCAGTAATAGTTGGTGTTAAGGAAGCAACACAAGTAATTAAAGATGGAGCGATTTTAACTTTAGATATGCAACGGGGTTTAGTTTACTCTGGTGCTGTGGGAACACTATAAACAGAATCAAGCATCAAATGAGGAAGGATGAAAAACAAAATCTTTTTTCATCCTTTAGGCGTTAATCAATCCTCAGTGTACCTCTGTCCTAACCTCCGTATTCCTCTGCGTTAAAATCACTTTTCTTGCCTAAAACTCATCTACAACTATAAGAAATTCACATACTACCCGCCCTAGAAGGGAGGAGATTCTGGGGTCAAACAGCAATTGCAGGCTTTCACCTGTCTGACATCACCTAACCCAATAGACCTGTCTATAAAAGCTAATAAGCTTACTGTGAAGGGATTACAGGAGATATAATTGACATACAACAGCTATCATTGCTGAACGTAAAAATTAGGGTTTGGGGATGAAAATCTCAAAATTTCTGATAATTTTGAGAAACATAGCTTTCTAAAAAGGTAAATGTGAAATCTGATAATTCAAATATTATGGCTTAGTATAAATGAAGCATTTAGATGTAACCTAATTAATCCACATACCGTCTCTATCGCCTGACTATAACGATGCCTTTTTTCTGCTAATCCTACTAATGTGATAAAACCTTCATATTTGATTCTAATCAATCACTTTAATTCCTCTACCTATCATTCTATCCTTTTTAAGGGACTTATTATTGATACTTACATTTTCATCTAATCTGTTTATTTTCTCATACAATTTATTTTAAAGAAAGATAGGTCTATTAGCGCTCGCAAACAACACCAAAAATACATAAAATAAATCTAAGAGTCTCTGTCATACCACAAAAACAATTTTGCAAGAGGTCTAATAAAAGAAAATTTTTTTTAGCTTTATAGAGAGAGTAGATAAAATTTACTCAAGTAAAGCTATTAAACTCCATGATTGTCCTGATTGACATTATATTTGCGAGAAACCCGTAAAGCATAACTAAAGTTCAATGCTACCTACCTGATTAGAAATTGCCAATATTTGATGTTAATGGTGTTTATGCCGCTGTAAATCAGCGGTCATTAAACGCCATCCAGTGCGTTATCTGTTAATTAATATCAGAGTTTCACGCTGATCTTTATTCAGTTTTTCATTCATGAAGGGAATCAGGTTTGATATCCCTTCTCAGTCTGTAATACAACGGTCTTTGTTGCGGAAATTCAACAATACCAATGCATCTCTTGTGAATTGAACAAAGTTGATGGAATGGGACACTGCTATGAATCTAGCTAAGAATTGATAATTGATTAGTCGCCGTTCTACTATTGTCTTGAGTGCCGCTCATTTTGTTGCACTTGAGATTTTAGAGTTTAGACTAATCAATGCAGATTCAGATGTCACCAGTCACTTGCATTTGATGGACTTGATCTGCCAACTCTTGACGACTTTGATCATCAAGTCTGTCAATTGCTAACATCCCCATGAGGATAACCTCTTTCAACGTCAGACGGGTAGAATGTGCCTGTTTTTGCACAATCTCTTTAATTATTGGACTGACACCAATAGCAGTACTAGCTCTAGCCACGGAATTAAATGGAAACATTAATGACTTCGCATAAATCTTAGCACTTTAAACGACGTTATTGTATATATAAAAAAATTTAACATTTTTCTTGGTAGTCCCTTTTGATACTCAAAGATGCAAAATAACATTCTGGTGGGGGATATTGATACGGCATCAGCAAAGTAAAATTTTCCTGAATTCAGCCAGGTCAGGCTGTCATATGGAAAAGCAGCAAGTACTTGCAAGGAAATAAAAAACAATGAATGAACCTTATCTGTTGGCAGCCAGCTTGTTAACAGGATTGACAGTACCAACATCTGATCTCCCAAAGATATCGAGTATCGCTCCAGAAAATACTGGTTTGCCGGATGCTTTAAAAGCACGTTCACTGTCGCCAGTAGGTAAAAAAGTCATCTCTAATGTTGATATTTCCTCACCAGAATTCAGTAGTCAAGTTCCTTCCAAACCAGCAAGCTTACAGCCACGAGTACGTGACAAAGTTATCTCTCATCCAGAATTTAGCAGTCAATTTATATCAGTATCAGATGGTTCGCAGCTAAAAGTAGGTCAGAAAATTACTTCTGGTGTTGACATCTTGTTAGCAGAGTTAACTAACTACGTTTTGCCCAAGCCTAAAAAAACTTCACTAAGCTTCAGTTCTCAAAAAACTAAGCAAAGTTTAGTATCTGGAAGTCAAATGTACTATCTCCGATTAGCGTCCCTGAAGACTGGTCAGATATACACTCGTGTGGATGATGATGATTTACAGTCTTTGTCGAAGTCAGTTAAGCAACAGAAACTTAGTTATGAAGACTGGAAAAGCTTATTAGCTATGGAAGCTAGGGCAATTTCTCAAGGTCAGGGTAAAAATCGTTTGAGTATTTTGGTGGGTGATTCTTTGAGTATGTGGTTTCCTAAAGGAAAACTCCCTACTGGTAAATTGTGGCTGAATCAAGGGATATCTGGAGATAGGTCTGAAGGTGTATTGAGAAGATTGTCAGCATTTTCGACAACACGCCCAGAAGTAATTTATCTGATGATTGGGATTAATGATTTGCTGAGGGGTGCTAGTGACCAAAAAATTCTGATTAATCATCGCCGGATTATTCGCAGCTTGCGTCAGACTCACCCAAAAAGTCAGATTATGGTGCAATCAATTCTGCCTGTTAGCCACGCCCAAATTTCTAACCGTCGGATTCGTTATATCAATTCCAAAATTGCTTTAATTGCGAAACAGGAAGGCGTTTATTATCTGAATATCAATAATTGGTTTGCTGACTTAGATGGTAATTTGCGTTCAGATTTAACAACTGATGGGGTGCATTTATCACCTGAAGGATATGATGTATGGCGATTTGCCTTGCAACAAATGGAATAGACCTGTCAGGAAAATCAACTTGGTGCCAAAAAAATGGTAGAAGGGAATTTTGAGGGTGTACCAAAAGGAAAAATCCACTAAATTAACTATATTCAAGAATATCCACATCGTAGAAAACAAATACTGGGAATAACTAACCATCAGTTTCAAGACTTGTTAGCCCGAGCTGAAATGCAGCATAAGAAACTTCAAGGTGACATAGAAAGTAACAACATAGGTATAAATCAGAAAGGAGCATGGGGGAAAGGGAAACTAGAGATAAAAGAACAGGTATGTCTATCCTTGTTCTATTGGAGGAAAATTCTAACATTTGAGGTTTTAGGTTTCCATTTCGGTATATAGAAAACGGAAGCAAAGGACACATTTCATTACTGGTTAGAGATATTACAAAATGTTTTCCCTCCTAGTCTCCTTGAACAGGTAGAAAAACATGATAGCGATTATGCCATGGCGTCTCAGAATAAAAGGCAGGAAACAAAGAGTTTTCCACCAAGGGGATTTTTGTTGAACAGGTCATTAGACTTGTAAAAATATTCCGGGTACCTCAACAAACATTTCCCCTGGATTCCCCAATTTACTCACAAGTAATTCTTACTAACTATTTGTAGTTTAGTTACATTACATTAGGAATTGGTTCATTAGTTTTGCCCATTTCATAAATGTTATGGATATGAGGTCAGTTATGAATTAGTCATCAACATCTTCATGGATAGGAACTATCCGTAACTATTCCCAACCCTGCTTCCTTCCTTGGCTCTTTCCTCATCTTAACACTATGGAAAGCCAGATACAGACTCCTTTCTAAATTTTCAGACCTCTCTAATATAAGGTTGCTCAAGGTTTGTGAGGTATGAGGAGTTCAGAAGTATGGCTTACGCCATGCTGCGCTATGAGGAGTTAGTCGCAAAACCCTGTGGGTATAAGAAAGAAATTAATTAAGTTTGGCTCTTCATCTGGCTGCAATCTGTTGTAAGACTTGATTTAACTTGCCGCTTCGATAACCTTCTAAATCTAACGTGACGTAGATAAATCCTAAATTCTGAAATGTACTCAGGAGAGTGGGTAAATCTGTAGTTAAGATGAAATCTTGAATTTTCTCTGGTGGCAATTCTATTCTGGCTGTATTACCTTCTGAACGTACCCGTAAATTCTCCCAACCCAGATTTCGTAAATAGATTTCTGCTCTACCGACTCGGTGTAATTTGGCTATGGTAATTTCTTCGCCGTAGGGAAAGCGAGAACTTAAACATGGTTGGGGTGGTTTATCCCACCAAGGTAATCCGAGTTGTTGAGAAAGTTGACGAACTTCGGCTTTTGTGACACCTATTTCTGCTAGGGGAGATCGCGCACCTCTTTCTTTTGCTGCTTGAATTCCGGGGCGATAATCATGCAAATCATCTGCATTGACCCCATCTACTACATAAGAATATCCTAACTCTAATACTAATGGGTTGAGTGTGTCGTGCAATTCACTTTTGCAAAAATAGCAACGGTTTATAGGGTTAGAGGTGTAATTGAGATTTTCCATCTCGTGACTCTGGACGATTTTATGGGCTATGCCAATAGTTGCTGCTTGTGCTGTTGCGTCTGCTAATTCTTCTGGTAGTAGGGAAGGGGAGACCGCAGTTACAGCCAAAGCGCGATCGCCCAACAGATCATAAGCAATCTTGGCCACTAATGTACTATCAACTCCCCCTGAGTAGGCTATCAAAGCCTGCCCCATTTCCACAAATAAATGTTTTACTTGTTCTAGTTTTTCTGTTAGTGTCATTTCTCCATCCTCCCAAAACTAATAACACCTGACCACTACTATTGTAATCATTAATCAGTTCCTTCGTTCCCATACTTGGTCCAGAAATGATATCGCAATTCAAGTTTCTCTATTTTACTCCTCAAAATATTCTCAATAGTCATTATTTTCCTAAATGGAAAGTAATCAAATATCTTCATCTTGTAAATCCTGCAAATCCTGATTCTGATAATTAGCTATATTTTGCCACTATACTACCTAAAAGTTGTAAATCTATAGGTTTAGAAATATAGTCATCCACACCGGCGGCTAGACAAGTTTCTCTATCTCCTTTCATTGTCATTGCTGTTTGAGCAATTATTGGTATCTGCTGATATTCAATATTGTCTCTGAGTTGTTTTACCAAGTTCAAACCATTGGCATTTGGTAGACTCACATCCATTAAAATAACTGCTGGTTCTATTTGTGGCAGCATTGTCCACATTTCCTGAGCATTCTTAACACAAGTTACTTGATAACCCAATCTACCAAGATAAACTCTTATTAATTCGGAATTGGCTAAATCATCTTCTACCAATAAAATTACTCGTGAGGTATTTATGAATATACGAGAAGAAGATTGGGAATCAGAATATTTTTTCACCTCCTGACTAATTTCTGAATCTTCTTCTGCCTTGATATCGATAGCTTCCGAAGCTCTCCCCTGTGGCTTGAGAGGAAGGACAATGGTAAAACATGAACCTTGATCAATTGCTGATTCCAATTCTAAATAACCACCATGAATTTCTGCAAGTTGCTGTGTC
This sequence comes from 'Nostoc azollae' 0708, assembly GCF_000196515.1. Classification (NCBI taxonomy): domain Bacteria; kingdom Bacillati; phylum Cyanobacteriota; class Cyanophyceae; order Nostocales; family Nostocaceae; genus Trichormus; species Trichormus azollae. The sequence goes on along the minus strand of NC_014248.1, from coordinate 2,291,786 downwards.
ACCACTAACCCCAAACCGCTACCTTCATTGCTTCCAGCACCAGGATTAATAATTTGACTGTAGGGACGAAACAAGCGTGTTTGGTTTTCCTGGGAAATGCCAATACCAGTATCCCAAACTGAAAATCGTAAGTATAAATCTTTTATAGATACCCGTAAACCAACACTTCCTAAATTTGTAAATTTTACAGCGTTAAATAATAAATTTAATAGCATTTGCTTGAGTCGCAAGGGATCGACTACTAAATTTGTGACATCATTCTCTATTTCCAACCGTAGTTTCAACCCTTTGTTAGCAGCTTTCTCTTTTACCAAAGCTAAAACATTACGGCATAATGTTGATACTTCGACTATTTCCCATTGCACTTCTAGTTGGTTAGCTTCAATTTTAGAGAGATCCAAAATATCGTTAATCAGGTCTAGCAAATGCTTACCACTAGATTGGATGATGTGTAAATATTCTTGATGGCGTTGTCTTTCTGGTTCGTAACCTTGTGCCAGCAGTAGATGGGTGAATCCAATAATAGAACTAAGCGGGGTGCGAATTTCGTGGCTGGTATTGGCCAGAAACTGGTTTTTGAGTTGATTGGTGCGTTCTAGTTCCTGATTAAAGTTAGCTAACTGTTGACAACGTTGTTGCCAAAATTGAATTTGCCTCAGTTGTGCTAAGGCTGTATTAAAGTGCTGGATTGTCTTTGTGATTAATTGTGATCGCAGTTGAATCTGTAATGGATGAATTTGCTCACGATGATCGCGTGGTTTAGCTGTGGCAATAATTAGCCATGCCATCACATCTCTAGAATCATCAACTAAAGGCCAAGCAATCCGTGGTTTTTGTCTCTCCATTTGCTGTAAATCTTCTAATCTGATAGCAGCGTCTAATTTAAACTCCAGCTTTGTCCGTTGTTTATAGCTAATTTCTGTAGTTCGTGTTTCCACGGTAGAAAACCTAGAAACATAACAAATTCTACCGTTTTTTTCTTGTGGTTGACATTGAGCTATGCCTACGGCACAATGCGTACACCCTATCCAACTGCCATTTAAAGCCTGATGCAGTTCATTTACAACGGTTTGAAAAATCTCTGCTTCTGGGGTTATCACCTGTGACATAGTGTTAGCAGCTGAAAGCAGGCATTCATACAATCGGCTTTGCAACTGATTCAAGCTACTTTCTAACCACAAGTCATCCCGCAGTTGCTGGATTGTTTGCAAAAGAGTTGGCGTTCCGTCTATCTGTGAGTTCTGTTCTGGTAAACTTGAAGGTTGCTGCATGGTGAACTAGACGGCCAAAGAAACTGAGCTTGGCAGGAAAATGCGAACTGGATTTTTTTTATGTATATAAACGGATAAATCCTTTTTAATTGTCAATTATAATTGACAGTGCCGATTGTAACACTTAATTACAGACTTTTCTAAAAAAGTCACACTGATTTTTTTCATGCTAACTAATAACAATGGATACAGAACTAATAGCTCAATTAATAGTTAACGGAATTTCTGTAGGTAGTATTATTGCCTTAGCAGCAGTTGGACTTACCCTGACCTACGGAATTTTACGGCTATCTAATTTTGCCCACGGTGATTTCCTTACATTGGGAGCTTATTTAACACTGGTGGTAAATACCCTGGGGGTAAATATTTGGCTATCAATGATTTTAGCTGTAGTTGGTACAGTAGCTGCAATGTTACTGGCAGAAAAATTACTATGGTCAAAAATGCGGTCGATTCGGGCTACTTCGACTACACTGATCATTATTTCTATTGGTCTGGCTTTATTTCTCCGCAACGGCATTATTTTTATCTGGGGTGGTAAAAATCAAAACTATAATCTCCCTGTCACCCCTGCTTTAGAATTGGGTCAAATAAGAGTACCGCAAAATCAATTATGGGTACTGGGGTTATCAATAGTAGCAATTTCGTTGCTTCACTACTTACTGCAAAAAACCAAAATTGGTAAAGCCATGCGAGCAGTAGCTGATGATTTAGACTTAGCTAGAGTCTCTGGCATTAACGTTGATAGAGTAATTCTCTGGACTTGGGTAATTGGTGGTACTTTAACTTCTTTAGGCGGTAGTATGTACGGTTTAATTACTGCTGTCAGACCAAATATGGGTTGGTTTTTGATTCTCCCCTTATTTGCTTCCGTAATTTTAGGAGGTATCGGCAACCCTTACGGTGCGATCACAGCTGCTTTTATCATTGGCATTGTTCAAGAAGTCAGCACCCCTTGGCTGGGTTCACAGTACAAACAAGGCATAGCCTTATTAATCATGATTTTAGTATTGCTAATCCGTCCCAAAGGTTTATTCAAAGGCACGATTTAACAGTTACCAGTTATCAGTGACATCAAGGGCTGAAAAGCCTCACCATGCACTGATAACTGATAACTGGTAACTGTTCACTGATTTCAGCAGCACCAGTCTACTTAGTAACTAGTCAATGATGTGGAAGTAATAAGCTGCTACCAAAAAGTTGATAGCCAACAATAACAACGCCCAACCTGTACGGAAAGCGTAGGTAGGTTTAGCAGCTTTACCTTTGGTCATAATTTGGTTCTCCTGACTTGATGACTTTTTAACAAATACCAAACAGAAGCCCCAATTCCCCAGAATCTTTAAAAATATTTGTGTGAAGATTGGGGACTGGGGACTGGGGAGACACTGATAACTGATAACTGTTAACTGTCAACTGACCCCGCATGATAGGAACTACGGACCAATGGACCGGAACAAACATGACTAAAGCCCATGTCTTCAGCTATTTTCCTAAGTTCCTCAAATTCTTCTGGTGTCCAGTATTTTTGAACTGGTAGATGTTCCAAAGATGGGCGCATATATTGACCTAATGTTAGGCAATCGCACCCCACAGCCAGCAGATCCGCCATTGTTTCAATTATTTCCTCCCTAGTTTCTCCGTGTCCCAGCATTAAACCTGACTTGGTGGCAATACGGACATCAATTTTTTTTACTGTTGCCAATACACTTAATGAGCGATCGTACTTTGCGCCTCGTCTCACAGGACCAGTTAATCTACGTACCGTCTCCACATTATGATTAAAACAAGCCGGTTGGGCAGTAACAATCATTTCTATCCGTCGTTTTTGACCAGTCTCACCGACATCGGTACCACCCCAAAAATCTGGTGTCAGCACTTCAATTTGTGTTTCTGGGTTGATTTGGCGAATCGTTTCCATAGTTTTGACAAAATGCCCTGCACCTCCATCATCTAAATCATCACGGGCTACAGAAGTCAGTACCACATAGCGCAATCCCAAAAGCTGTACTGCCTCAGCCACCTTTTGCGGTTCTTCCACATCTACAGGCATAGGGGCATGACCTTTATCTATTTGACAAAAAGCACAAGACCGTGTGCAAGTCGGTCCCATAAGTAAAAAAGTTGCAGTCTTTTGGGCATAGCACTCCCCCCGATTAGGACAGCGGCCTTCTTCACAAATGGTATGAAGTTGGCGCTGCTTAATAATACGTTGTACAGTGGAAATTTCACTGGCCTTACCAATAGAACGACGCAACCAGCTAGGTATTGCTGCAATTTCTGATTTGAGTTCGACGTTTCTGGAAGAGCTCATAAACATTTCAGCTATCTAAAAAAAATACAGCTATAAAGATATACTAGTATAGGTTAGTATAAATCCTTGAGCACCTTAATTTACCTTGAAAGCCTGTAGTAATATATAACAGGTAACAGGGAACACGAAGCTTGAGAAAAGTAACAACCACATTGGGGTTAAATCTCAATGGAGTTACTAGAGGTGCATTGACCACACCTTGAATAGTGCTTTTTTGAGCTGCTTAAAAATCCCTGTACCTTCAGGTTCGGGAGCAGTCAAAAAAGTAAATGTAGTAATAGCTTACTAACAAGTAACCACAACGCAAGCAAAAATTGTACAAAGGACTTGCGATTTCGGCAATTATACAGAAATATACTCTCCCCCAATTTACATAAATCTTGTATATAGTGGGAGGATTCTTAATGTCAAGCGGCAAATCAGCCATCTAAACTTATAGTCTTTGGTAGAGTAATCAGTCGTGGCCAACAAAATTTTAGTTATCGATGACACTACAGTTGTTAGGGTAAAAGTACGAGAAATGTTACCTCCGGGCAATTTTGAGGTATTGGAAGCAAAAGACGGTTTAGAAGGATATAATCTGATCCTAAATGAAAAAGTCAGCCTGATCATGTTGGATTTTATATTACCGAAAATGAGTGGCTGGGAAGTTTTCCAAAAAATTCAGGCCAACTCAGAATTAAAGAAAATTCCTTTAGTGATTATGTCTGGTCGCAAGGAAGAGATAACAGAAAAAATCCCTGAACCATTTGAATATTTTGAATTTCTTAACAAGCCTTTTGACCAGAGACAGCTGATTAGTGCAATCAAGTCAGCTATGGCTAAGGCTACTAAAAAAGGCCGTCCAGAAATTAACACCCCAGGAATCACTCCCCTCCCAAAAGAATCAGTTTCAGCAAAACCAGGTTCTAGAGAAGGTGTTTCTTCCGCAGAAATTCAGGCTCTAAATGAAAAAATCGCTAAAATGCAAGCAGAAATTTATAGTTTGAAGAAACAGTTAACTCAGGTTGTGACATTTATTAAACAGAAAATTAAGTAGTGTTAGCTGTTTCTATTATCTTTGCCACCGAAAATACTTCAGTCGATGAAAGCTCTATAGATTGACAACACCTGCCATTTTTTACTTATTTAAAGAGAATGGCAGGGTTTTTTTCAACGACAATTTTTAATACCCACCTACTTATTGTAATTGCAACCGACTTCAGGGCTGCTCAAAATTTTAGTAGTACCGGACAAGGTTCTTTGGTCTGTAAAACCTTTTGGGCTGATGGAGAGTTTTTCAGTGGTCCCAATTGGCTAGAATGATGTATTGGTTCATCTATTAGCAGAATCAGAACTTTTAAGTCCTGATTCTGACATGAACAAAAATGGGCAATGAGTTAATTACCCATTACCCATTAATGAATCTATAACTTCTCTGCTTGTTCAGTGATAATTACACTTGCTTGACTACTCGCTATTTTTGCAGCTTGCAAAATAGGAGTATTAGCAACTGAATTATTAGCTAAAGTAAACAGAGGATTTGATAAAATACCCGCGATAGAGGTAGCAATTAAAGTTACTATCAACCCTACTTGTAAAGGTCTCAAACCTGGTAGATCCCAACGCACTTGAGGATAATTCTTCACTACGTCGGACATTTCTTGAGGTTCTTTAACCACCATCATTTTCACGACACGAATGTAGTAGTAGATGGAAACAACGCTGGTAACTAAACCTAGCAAAACTAACCAGTAAAGGCCACCTTGCCAACCTGCCCAGAATAGGTAAATCTTCCCAAAAAACCCAGCTAGTGGGGGAATACCACCCAAGGACAAGAGAGAAATACTTAAACCTAATGTGAGTAGTGGATCTTTTTGATACAGACCTGAGTATTCTGTAATCTGATCTGTTCCTGTCCGCAGAGAGAAAAGAACGATACACGTAAAGCCGCACAGGTTCATAAAGAGGTAAACCAGCAAGTAAAATATCATACTGGAATAACCAGCATCCGTACCAGTAATTAAGCCAATCATGACAAAACCGGCTTGAGCAATAGATGAATAAGCTAACATCCGTTTCATGCTGGTTTGAGCAAGGGCAACGACGTTACCCAATACCATACTGAGGACTGCAAGCGCAGTAAAGACAAATCTCCACTCGTCTGCAACTAGGGGGAAAGCTACCGTTAATAAGCGGATAGCCAGGGCAAAACCCGCAGCTTTAGAACCGACGGATAAAAAGGCAATAACTGGGGTGGGAGCGCCTTCATAAACGTCTGGTGTCCACTGGTGGAAGGGTGCAGCGGAGATTTTGAAACCAATCCCGGCAATGACGAAAACAAGGGCAATCACTAAACCTAGAGATTGACTAACATTGGCGGCGGCGATACCATTAGCGATCGCACTCAGTTCTGTTTGTCCACCGGATAAACCATACAGCAGTGATACACCGTACAAAAATACTGCCGTGCTAGAAGCACCAATTAACAGGTATTTCAGCGCCGCTTCATTGGAACGAGGATCACGCTTGGTATAACCTGTCAACAAATAAGAGGAAATACTCAGGGTTTCCAAGGAGATGAAAATCATCACTAACTCACTAGCACCTGATAAGAACATTCCTCCCAAAGTAGCTGTCATCAAAATGGCGATAAATTCTGCTAAAGCAGTACCACTCTGCTCAACATAACGAATGGACATCAACATGGTGACAATGGCAGACAGAGCAATGATACCCCGAAAGGTAATACTGAGGTCGTCACCATTAAAGCTACCAGTAAAACCGATGGGATTGGTAGCATCCCATTGTAAGCATAGGGCGACAATTGCAGCGAATAAACCTGCGATCGCTAGATATCCAATCCAGCGTGAAGATGTACGCCCCAAAATCAAATCAACAATCAAAACCCCCAAGAGGGTGAGAATAACAATTCCCTCTGGTAAAATCGTTCCCGCATTTAACTGGGATGCAATATTAGCAAAATCCATGAGATGTATAGGTTTTGTCGATTAGAGATCAAGGCTAACTGAGTTAATTCTATCTATAGTTCTTGACCAAAATTGCATTTATCCGTATGTTTTAAACTCACGGATGCTCATTGGGGATTAAATCTGAATAATTCTACTGATAAATACCATGTCATATTATAGCGAAGCTCATGCCTAATTAGGGCTGCAAATGATGAAGAATTACTCTCAACTGGTTAATTTCTTCCTCTGTAATACAGGTCGCACATTTATCCAAGTGCTAGCAACACCTAAAAAGTTACTGGTTTTTGTAAGACCTGAATCATGATTTACCTACTTCGGTAAGTTTTATATTTAGAGATTAAACACTTTTTCCCAAGTCTTGATTTTAGTTGTATTAATACCACATTGAAGCTTAGAAATACGATTTAAGCTTTTTCATTTACCTTTACTGACAATAAAAATAACATCAGCGGCTGTTTCTATATCAACTTTGTCAAAACCATCTATGTTATTTTGGGATAAAATCTTTAATTACTTTTGCTGCATTCTCTAGAGATGCTAAATTGTTGTGTTTGGTAGGTAGCATCACAGTATTATAGGTATACAAGCTACTTTAACTGAAAAACATTAAATTTGTAGGACAATCAATAAATATGTAATCATATTCATTTCTGAAAATATTAATATCATTTCTTAATCTAGCAGAACCTTTGTCAATTTTTGCAAACAAGTCTTGCTCTGTAAATAATCCCATTTTTGGATCTGCTGGGATAACATCAAGTTTTAATTTCTTTCCAGATTTAAATTTACTGCAAAAGGCTTAATAGTATTGTAAATATCTAAAAAATTATCAGTTAGACAATCATATAAACCTATTTTTCCTAATTGTAATCTAAGGGAGTTAGTTAAATCTCCTTGTTGTAGCTCGAAGTCAATTACAAGGACTTTTTCTCCCATTTGGGTGAGAATTGCTGCTAAACCCACATTATGTACTTGACGAGTTAGTATACAAACCTACATTTACAAGCAATTCAGAACTATAGTTTCTTTAAATCCAGTAGCCATGAAAATATAAATTATGCACCTGAAACTTCCAGCTTTTTTCACACAGTAAAAAAGCTAGTTAGACAACAATGTTTACTTTTTCTTGTAAGGATTCAGGTCTAAGGAAGAGGGATTAAAGAAGGTCTATGGAAAGCAGAGTGAACCATGGCTTTCATAGGTTGGTCAAAAAACTCAATTCGAGAAAGTGCTTGACGGCGACAAGTTTGTATAACCGTCAATAAATTCGCAGTATGTTGGAATAGCTCCAGAGAAAGAGAACCACCACAGACTTTTCCTTGTGTCAGTGCTAAACCTAACCTTAGTTCAGCTAAATTATGATCAAGGTCTATTGCCTAAGGAAGGTAAAAGTTTACCAGGTTCCCCTGGGGCTTGATCAATGAATGAATGGAAGATTCAACTTTTGGTTGAAACTAGGATGGGCAAGTCAAGAATTCATGAAGGTTTTGGGTTTGTTGGAATAAAGGGTAGTTTTTAAAACCTTCATCTATGAGGTCCATGAATTTTGTGCCAATTTCTTGGTGATTGAAGCCAGGAATCTTGATTAGTGTCTTGAAGTGACGGGGTAGGGTAGATGTGCCTGGCATTTCTGTTGAGCTGTGACCGCATAACCGTTATAGGCAGTAAAGTCATCAGAACTGAGTACACCAGAGTAACTTGAACCCACAATGGATTCTAATTCGCCAGGACAAGGAGTATCAGGACCCATGAAATAAAGGGAAGTCACTATTGGCAAAAATCCATAACTATTGTTTCACCCCTTTGACTACTTAGGGTGTTTCATCCCCAAGGATATGAGGCTGGGTTTGTTTGATCCACTGTTTGAGGCTATGAATACTTTGAGCCACTGGACCATCTACTCCTTTATTGGTACTTAATAATGTTCCTACTCCAATTTCTATTGGACCCAGTGCCCACAACAAGAAGTGTTGTTTTTCATAGGGTCAATGACCCTAGTTATTGATCCATCCCAAAAAAGCTTGTCCTGTGATTCCTATATCTTGTCCCGGTACTATCTCTGGTGACCAGTGTTCCCTTTGTGTTTGCCCACACAGACTGCAAATCCACTGCCATTAGCCTGTCCACCAACTCCCCTACTTGTTGTGTTTCCACTTTTATTGGTTCGCCAAATAATCCCCCCTGAGCTCACCATCCATACACTTGCCGTCCCACTATCTCAAATCTATTCTATCTACTCCACCAAACACCTTTCTCCTTTTTCCCCTATGCCCTGGTTGTCCTCCTGGTTTCCGTTTTCGTGTCTGGTTCTCTTCTTGTTTCTCTTCTTGTTTCTCTTCTTGTTTGTTCTCCGTTTTTTTGAGGATGTCTCCCGACGGTGGTTTGGATAATGTTATGGTCTCTAAATCTCTACTGACTTTGAGTTTCTCTATTTCTTTTTCCAGTTCTACTACTCTATTTCTTAGGTTCTCTCTACTTTTCCCCTGGTAAATAATGATTCCTACCAGTTGCTCTGTTCCCAAATGATTCCTACCAGTCTGTCTAGTTTTGGTGGCAGCTTCTTTTCCATAACTGCTATATTCTGCCTCACCTATCACACTTGTCAATACCCCACCACCTGAATCCTTACTCTTTTTAAATTAAAAGACTAGCAGTGGCAGGTACAACAAGTTTCCCATGTCGTCTAAATAGCTGGATATGAACTGAACTAGTAATAATGCCCATTGACATTTTTGACAATTGGCAGGAATTAAATATCTTGTGATTTGCTCTATAGTGCTGACGTATTGAGGAGTCCCTTATGATAAATTAATATTTGCTCCTGCACCTGTTCCTCATGCTTTGACTTCGACTAGTAAATATGGATGAGTTCTCCAACATTAGAAACTATCACTAACAGTATTTTTGCGAACTGCAAAATCAAGTTTTCCATTTCCTATAGAAAATTAATTGTGAAACCTGCTCTTGTTGATTAAATCCGAGTGATTCTATCAGATGTTCTACAAGTTTCTTGCTGATGAGAGCTTCATTACTCTCATGTAGTTAGATACCGTGTAAAATTTGATTTCAGTCTATAGTTACCATATTACCAAACAGGAAGAAATATGTGTGAAAACTTTAGGTTTCTTCGGTTAACTCTATTTGTTACTGAAATCAAGGTAGTATTTTCATTTATTTGAAATATAAAAACCGGAGAACTCATAAATTAGGATAATTAATTTTACTGAAAATCCCGAATGGCAGTTGCTTGCTCAGAAAAAACACCAATTAAGATTGCGAATAATTCAAACATTTTGTTTGCGCAAATCAATATTCATAACTATTTTCCCCGTCGGGGTGTAAGTATTTGATGAAGCTAAACTTGAGAGATTTTGTTAGGAATTAGTTTTATGCTTATATTATCGAATAATACTTAATTTCGTAATACTACGTAGATTAGCCTAAATAAATATAATATTACTTACCTTTTTTCTCAATTTTCCAAAAGCGCGATGCTTTGTAGGCTTGACGCGAAGCATATCGTACTTTAGATAAAGTGTAAGTGAGGTATCCTTTGCTTCTCAACTTGCTGCGTAGTCAAGTGAACCAGAATTTAGAATTGCTCACAACTCCCAGCCATCAAACAAAGAAGGAATCAAACGACTTAAACTTCAGGGATATTTTGAAAATTGTAGTCGCCAATTGTGCGTTAGATAAGTTAAAGATGGAAATATCTAAGCAATTTGCATTTTGCATTGCCATTTCCAGTCTTCTGGGGCTGACTGTACCTAAAGTTGAAAGAGTTTTCACCCTTTTGGGCAGTTTGTGTAAGGATTAAATAACTGCTTAGGCGTGATATTTCATCTTGACATTTCGCCAAAATTATCTCAACTTGACTGTTTAGCTTCACAGCTATTCTTTTTTTTGAAATTTCCATGTCAACTCTCGTCATCGTCGAATCTCCAACCAAAGCTCGTACCATTCGCAACTACCTGCCACAAGACTATCGGGTAGAGGCTTCTATGGGTCATGTACGTGACCTTCCACAGTCAGCTAGTGAAATTCCCGCGGCTGTCAAAGGGGAAAAATGGGCGCAGCTTGGGGTGAATATAGAAGCCGACTTTGAAGCGGTGTATGTCGTTCCCAAGGATAAAAAGAAAATTGTCACTCAGCTTAAAGATGCCCTCAAAGGTGTTGATGAATTAATATTGGCAACTGACGAAGATCGGGAAGGTGAAAGCATTAGTTGGCATTTATACCAGTTGCTGAAGCCAAAAATTCCCACAAAGCGAATGGTGTTTCATGAAATTACTCAAGAGGCCATTAAAAAGGCTTTGCAAAACTGCCGTATTATTGATGAGCAGTTAGTTCGCGCTCAAGAAACCCGGAGAATTTTAGATCGATTAGTAGGGTACACCCTATCACCTCTGCTCTGGAAAAAAATTGCTTGGGGTTTATCCGCAGGACGAGTCCAGTCTGTAGCAGTCAGGCTTTTAGTCACGAAGGAACGCCAACGCCGAGCTTTCCATGAAGGTACTTATTGGGATTTAAAAGCTAGCTTACTACAGGAAAAAACCCCCTTTAGAGCCCAATTAGTGACGCTAGGAGGTACCAAAGTAGCGACAGGTAGTGATTTTGATCCCGCCACAGGACAAATTACTGCTGGGCACAATGTGGTGTTGTTAAACAAAGAACAAGCCGTAGAACTCCAGGAACAACTCACGGGTAAAACCTGGAATGTCAACAATATTGAAGAACGTCCAGTTACGCGCAAACCCGCACCACCGTTTACTACCTCGACGCTGCAACAAGAATCTAACCGTAAGTTGTGCCTTTCAGCACGGGATACAATGCGGGTTGCCCAAAATTTGTACGAGCAAGGGTATATTACCTATATGCGTACAGATTCGGTGCATTTGTCAGATCAAGCGATCGCAGCAGCTCGTAGTTGTGTAGAAAAAAAATACGGTAAACAATATCTCAGCCCTCAGCCGAGACAATACACCACCAAGTCCAAAGGCGCACAAGAAGCACACGAAGCTATTCGCCCCGCCGGTAGCACCTTCCGCACGCCCCAAGAAACAGGTTTAGGTGGACGGGAATTTGCAGTATATGACTTAATTTGGAAGCGTACTGTCGCCTCACAAATGCCTGACTCGCGCCAAACCCAAATTACTGTCCAGCTACAAGTTGAAGAAGCTAGTTTTCGTTCTTCTGGAAAACGTATTGATTTCCCAGGCTACCTACGCGCCTACGTAGAAGGTTCCGATGATCCCGAAGCTGCATTAGAAGACCAAGAAGTCATTTTACCACCCCTCAAAGTTGGAGATCATCCTACCTGTACAGAACTGGAAGCAGTGGATCATGAAACTCAACCTCCAGCTAGGTACACCGAAGCTAGTCTAGTTAAAACCTTAGAAAGTGAAGGTATTGGTCGTCCTAGTACCTACGCCAGCATTATTGGCACTATCATCGATAAAGGTTATGCTCACTTGGTGAGTAATGCCTTGATTCCAACTTTCACAGCCTTCGCTGTCACTGATTTATTAGAGAAACATTTCCCCGATATTGTTGATCCCAGTTTTACCTCCAAAATGGAGCAAACTCTAGATGACATTGCTACAGGTGAAGCTAAATGGCTACCTTACCTGAAGAAATTTTATCTGGGAGAAAAAGGTTTAGAAACCCTGGTGAGAGAACGGGAAAGTCAAATTGATGCGACTACAGCCAGAACTGTAGAACTAGAAAATTTAGATGCTAAAGTCCGCATTGGTAAATATGGTCCTTACATTGAAGTAGAAAATGGCGAAGGTGTTGTTACAGCTTCCATTCCCAAAGATCTGACACCCGCAGACCTCGACCCCAAACAGGTAGAAGTTTTACTCAGACAAAAAACCACCGGACCAGACCAGGTGGGAAGGCATCCAGAAACTGGTGAACCAATTTATGTGAAGATTGGCACCTATGGACCTTATGTGCAGTTGGGTGACAAAACTGATGAAAACCCTAAGGCTAAACAAGTGTCTCTTCCCAAAGGTGTCACAGCGGAAAATCTCACTTTAGACATGGCTGTAGGGCTGTTGGCACTACCCCGGACATTGGGAGTTCATCCAGCGACAAATAGTAGAATTCAAGCTAGTTTAGGTCGTTTTGGTCCCTATGTTGTCCATGACCAGGGCAAGGAAGGAAAAGATTACCGTTCTCTCAAAGCAGTTGATAATGTATTGACAATCTCTTTGGAGCGTGCATTGGAATTGTTGGCAGAACCGAAAAAGGGACGTGCTTCTAGCACTAGCAAATCTAAAGCGGCTTTACGGGAATTGGGGACACATCCAGAGGACGATTCACCAATTAATATCTATGATGGACCCTATGGCCCTTACATTAAGCACGGCAAAACTAATGTCAGTCTTCCTGAAGGTCAGACCGTAGAAACAGTAACGCTTTCTGCTGCACTAGAATTACTTCAAGCTAAGGCATCTACAAAATCTACAACACGCAAAACTACTAAATCAACGAGTTCTAAAACTAAGTCAACTACTAAATCATCAATGAGTAGAGCGAAAAAGAAAGAAGCATCAAATTAGGGACAGGGGAAATGGGGAATTATGAAATCTTAAGAATTAAGGAGTATGGCTGTCGCCACGCTGCGGTATCAGGAGGCAGGAGGATAAGAAAGTAATTCCCAATGCCCAATGCCCAATGCCCTGTATCCTCCTATAGCAACATTCAAAAGTAATTCCCAATGCCCAATGCCCAATGCCCTGTATCCTCCTATAGCAACATTCAACCGAAACAGCATTACCCTTTCCTTTTAGCTTGTGATAATCTAATAAGTAAGGAAAAACACAAAACTAAATTTTGCAATTGGTTTATTTTCTCCTAAATACAGAAATGTATCAGCCCTGTTAGAAACCAGAAGTGCGACAATACGCCAGTTTCTGCAAAGAAAGTTCAATTAAAATTGAGGTATTATCTCAGGAGCGTTCAGTTCAATGGACTATATAGAAAAGGTACTGGAAAAGCTGAAAGAGTTAGCACGGAAGCTAGTTGAGGCATTGCTGGGGCCAGAATCTGAACCGGAGCCGGAACTGATTCCGATTCCTGTGAACGAACGTTCTCGTCGTCGATAAATATTTAAAGTAATTGGAGTTAACATTGCCTTCTTTAAGTATTTTCGTACTGCACGGGCCAAACCTCAATTTACTAGGACAGCGAGAGCCGGGAATTTACGGTTCTCTAACCCTAGCGGATATTAACGGACTGTTGGAAGCAGAAGGACGGAAGTTAGAGGCGAGAGTTACTGTTTTACAGTCTAATCATGAAGGAGTCTTAGTGGATGCAATTCATGGGTCATTAGGACAACATCAAGGAATTGTAATTAATGCCGGGGCATATACCCATACGAGTGTAGCTCTCAGAGATGCGATCACAGCGGTGAATTTACCAACAGTGGAGGTACATCTAAGTAATATTTATCGGCGAGAAGATTTTCGTCATCATTCTTACATAGCTCCAGTGGTAATTGGTCAAATTAGTGGCTTTGGTATGCAAAGTTATTTGTTAGGCTTACAAGCATTGATACATCATCTGAAAAAGGACGAAGTTTAACAGTTTGTTGTGGATTTTGATTTTTGGAGCAAATAGATAAAATATTCCAAAATCTAATAAATCTAAAATTATATGCGTTATTCTCTCGTAAGTCGAGTTAGAGGTATTTTCCTGGGAGCATTTCTAGGGGAGAGTTTAGCTACTCACAATCGTTGTGATTTAGGTGCAATGACGATTTTGGGTGTACAAAGTTTAATTGAGTACGGTAGATTAGATGTAGATGATTGGTTAAAGCGTTACCAACAAGCTGCCGTTGATTTAAATATTACTCATATTGCTTGGGGGAAAATAATTTTAGCCACTTTACCAGTGGTAATTTTTTTTCACGAAGACACTATTAAACTTAAAAAAAATTTGCTGCAAGTATTACAAATTTGGGATACTAACCCAGTGATGACAGATGCAGCTTTAGTAATAGGATATGTGATCGCTCAATCTTTGACAGAAAAACTTGACCCCATTACCCTTATTCCCCAAACAATTTCTTTTCTAGGAAAAACTACAACTTCAATACCACAAACTTTATTAAAAGTAAATAGTTTATTAGCCCAAGATGCCGGATTAGAACAGGTGCGGGGCGAATTGACCAAGCAAGAGGAACTAAGTAGTAATATTGCATTAGCTATTTATTGTTTTTTGAGTACATTGGAAGACTTCCGACTGACAGTTTTGCGAGTTAATAATCATACTCGGAAGCAAGAATATTGGTGTTTAGGCTCACAATCTAGAAGTGCAATTACTGGTGCCTTATCAGGGGCATATAATACTGCAGTCGGCATACCTGTTAATTGGCAGGTTTTATTCCCAGCTACTAACTCAGCCCCATGGGGACTGAAAAACTTTTCTCAGATGTTAGAATTAGCAAATACACTGGTAGAGGTTTGGTCAGGTGTGTATACTGTTACTCCCAATACTCAGGAATTAACAAAACCAGGATACGGCATGAATGGGAACCTACTTTCAATCTATGCTGCACCAAGTGTCATTCGCCCACGCTAAAAAATCAATAATATCCAAAGCAGAAGGCAGAAAAGAAGGGAGCATACCAATTTTGCAAAAATATCATACATAAATTGTCATTTTGTTAGTGCAGCACTTCATACCGTGCGGGAAGCAAGCTAGAGCATGACAGTAAACTTACATATTTGGGATGCTCCCAAAAAAAAGAGGTTGTTGGGCAACTTTACTTTTAATTACATACTTTGGTTTTTTGCGCCTTTCCACTTACACTTTCAAACAAACTCTTTGAATAAGTAGTGGTGCAAAATAAATTTTGCATTTAGAGGAAGAAACAGGAAACTCTTAACAGGGAACAGATACAGCAGGAGTCAGGAGTCAGGAGTAAAACTCTCTTGCTGTCTAGGTTTTAACTTAGATTCTGTACCTCATTGATCTGCTATCTGCTGTAAGCAATACGGAGATTTCTGTTTTTCCCAAAAATGTTTGATTAATTTCGCCCAGGTACTTATTGTCTAGGAAAACATTACTGTTGTGTGTATGCCTTGACTAAAAACTTGTTGATCTACTGAATTTAGCATTTTGTATCGGAACTACAGCCAGAAGTAATGAAAACGCAGCAATTTTGGCAGTCCTTGACCCAGCAATTGAGGCAATGGCGGCGACAGTACAAAGTGTTATACCGTCAAGTAAAGAGGCTTGGTTCGGTGAGTAATTCCAAGAGTGGAACTGGCAACAAAAAAGTTTTCAGGAATATTTTCAGAACTATTTTCAAGAATCTACTTCTGTATTTATTACCGACTACTGATCAAGGTGGACACCGACAAGCAAGAAAAGCACCTCAATCAACTGCAAAATCTTTCAAAACTCATCATGGCTTTCATGCAGTAGTTTTCAGTTGGTTACATGAAAAGCGTTCTGCTGTAATTTTGTTTATGGCTGTGGTATCTATTACTGGTGTAATGGGGCATGAATTATACAATCAACCCCAGATGAAAATTGGCACTATTGCACCACAAACATTTATTGCTCCATATACTGCAAGTATCGAAAATAGACAACAAACTGAAGCTGATCGCAAAGTAGCAAAAACAAATACACACGCTATATTGATGATTAATACCCGAAAAAATGAGCAAATTAACGAACATTTACGACAAATTCTCGAAGATGGGAATGAACTTCGTGGTGTTGCTGGGTCTTTTCCTTTTTTCGATGTTTCAATTTTGTCTGTTCCTAACCAGCGATACCTCCGTTCTTGTTTGGAATCCGAATGGCAACGGCTAAAAGTGGCTTTAGCAAATTATCAGAAACAAAATAATAAATTGTTGATGCCTAAATCAAGAACAGCAGATAGACTGGTGTTTTCTAGACCTATGCCTAGTCCGTTGTTGCCTCTATCTACACCTGCAATTAAAGAGGAAAGTAAGATTAGTAAACCTGATTTTGATCAAGCCTTAGCAGAATTAGGTGCTTATAGTATCACTGCCCCAAACAAGAATTTCTCTTTACTGATTACCCAAATATCCCAAATCAGACAAGGATATGTTCAAGCAACTGCCAAACTTTTACAGATAGAGACTCAAAGAAAACAAGCAGTATATGCGGCAACTCTGCTTTTGGATTTGTCAGATGAAGATTGGATAAAAACACAAATGGGAATCCATGAAAGTGCAGAAAGGATTCTTACTCAAGGCATAGCGCCAGGAGTACCATTCAGTATTTTGCAGGATGCGGTGAGTTTACAAGTGCAAAAGTCTGTACCTGATGAAGCTGAATCCTTAGCAACTAAGGTTTTATTGGCTGTGCTGCGGCCGAATCTCCAGCAAGATGAAGAAAAAACCAAACAACAGGCAGAAATAGCCGCAGATCAAGTTCCAACTGTGATGGAAAAAGTCCGTCAAGGACAAGTAATTGTTAACAAAGGAGAACGGATTACAGAATGGAAATCTGATGTCTTAGAGTATTATCATTTGATTCGTCGAGAACTAAATTGGCTGGCTTTGATAGGGGTAACAGGCTTGGTTAGCGCAGCCCTTGGGGTTTTTGCTTGGGTAGACCGGCGGCTTGGTAATCATTTGCGAGAACGCGATCGCTTGTTGATATTACTGCTAACTCTAAGTATCCCTAGTGTTCTAGCGATGGGTGTACCCTACACTACCTGGAGCGCCATCGGGTTATTGTTGGGGAGTTTCTACGGCTCGAATTTAAGTGTAACAGTTGTGCTACTATTATCATTAATACTACCAGTCAGTATAGGCATTAGTAAGATTGTTCTTTTAGCTGGTGCTGCGGGAGGAATTTTGAGCAGTTATTTAGCACAGAGGTTCAAATCCCGCGAAGAACTGGCGTTATTAGGTATTGTGATTGCCTTGACTCAAGGGAGTATTTATTTAGTTTTAAATATACTTATTGGTGCAGCATTTGGTTCAGGATGGTATATCGTCCTCCAAGACTCTCTGTTGTTTGCTTTATCTGGTTTGGCTTGGAGTATTATTGCTTTAGGCTTAAGTCCTTATTTAGAAAAACTATTTGATCTCGTCACTCCCATCCGCTTGGCAGAATTGGCTAACCCTAACCGCCCTTTGTTAAAGCGACTCGCTACTGAAACTCCAGGAACTTTTCAACATACTTTGTTTGTAGCGACTCTAGCGGAAGCGGCGGCTAAAAAACTGCGCTGTAATGTTGAATTAGTAAGGGCTGGGACGCTTTACCATGATATTGGTAAAATGCATGACCCTCTGGGATTTATTGAAAATCAAATGGGGAGTCCGAATAAACATGAGACGGAAATTAAAGACCCTTGGCAGAGTGCGACAATTATTAAAAAGCACGTGACTGAAGGTTTGGTGATGGCTAAGAAACACAGTTTACCGACAGTAATTCAAGCTTTTATTCCTGAACATCAGGGGACAATGGCGATCACATATTTTTATCACCAAGCCCAAGAAATGGCTAAGGATAATCCTAGTATAATTGTCAACAAAGCCGACTTTTGTTATGATGGTCCTATTCCTCAATCTAGAGAAACAGGAATTGTCATGTTAGCTGACTCCTGTGAAGCTGCGTTGCGAAGTCTCAAAGATGCGACTCCAGAACAAGCATTAAATATGTTGAATAATATTATCCGTGGCAAATGGCAAGATGAGCAATTAATAGATTCAGGATTGACAAAGGAAGAAATGTCGAAAGTTGCTCAAATATTTGTGGATGTTTGGCAGCAATTTCATCATAAACGCATTGCTTATCCAAAATTAAAAGCTAGTAGTGAAAAATCGGGTAATGATTAATAGACGACTATAGATAGATCACTTTTTTGGGCCTTCATTTGACTGACCGAAAAAAGGTTGTAGGGAAGCTAGCACAGTGAACAGGTGACCCAACTTGTAGGTGCAGTTTGCGTGGCTTCCCCCAGGGTTGAGGAATGTAGGCTCATTGCAAGCTTTCATTAAAACAAAACATAATTTATGAGATATGATACATAAGTCATAAAATAATTCGTATGCATCAATTAAATTCGTTTGACTCAGAAAACAGCTTGGTAGACAATATAGGTTTACTTTCTCATAAGAAGTTATCAACTAATGTACTTACTAACCAGTACTCGATTCATAGATGGTACAACTTTGTTGGTACAACTTTGTAGGTGGTTTTTATTCTGAATTTGTACGTTTTTATATACAAGAAGCAAAACTAAATTGTGATTATGTTGTAATTGATACTTTCTCTGGGCTTGGTACTACACTCGTTGAGTCCAACTTTCGAAATCTATTCTCAATAGGTTCTGAAGCCCATCCTTTTTTTCATGAGATATCACAAGCTAAAATATTTCTCCCATCCAATATACAAGAAGTAAAATTTTTAGAATATCTATTACTATCAATTCAACCTTACACTGGAAGTTTACAAGAAATATGGTCTGAAGATGCTCTAATTTTTTTAATGTAAGGATTCAGGTCTAAGGTAGAGGGATTAAAGAAAGGTGTATGGAAAGCAGAGTGAACTATGGCTTTCATAGGTTGGTCAAAAAACTCAATTAGAGAAAGTGCCTGACGGCGACAAGTTTTTATAACGGTCAACAAATTCGCAGGATGTTGGAATAGGTCCAGAGAAAGAGAACGACCACAGACTTTTCGTTGTGTCAGTGCTAAACCCAGGGCGAACGCATGTAATTATGGTACATATATACTAAGGAACGAGAAAGGTAGGGAGGGCTGATGATATGGAGGTTGACCAATGAGGCTCTGATGGTAAAGTCATTGTAAAAGTAGAAGAAGAAAGTCCCAAAAAGTGTGAAGCTCAAGCCCACAATCACGATTACTGACCACGTTGCACAGATGGAAGATCCAAGAGTAGAGGGGAGGAAACGACACAAGTTAATTGACATTCTTACCATTGGAATTTGTGCAGTAATTTGTGGAGCAGATAGTTGGGTGGCAATTGAACTGTATGGCTGCACAAAATATGAGTGGTTAAAAACCTTTTTAGAACTAGGAAATGGGCTCTGGTCCCAGGACACATTTGGAAGGGTATTTGCACAATTGAATCCGCAACAATTTCAAAATTGTTTTTTGAACTGGATGAAATCAGTACATAAGATAAGGGATGGTGAAGTTGTGGCAATTGATGGGAAAACTTTATGTAGTTCTCATGGTAAAAATAGTGACTAGAGTGCAATCCAAATGGTAAGTGCATGGGCAACTACAAATAAATTAGTGTTGGGACAGGTGAAGGTGCATGAGAAATCAAATGAAATTACAGCAATTCCCGAATTATTAAAGGTTTTAGAATTAGCTGGATGTATTGTCAGGATTGATGCCATCGGGTGTCACAAAGACATAGTAAAGTTAATTACGCAAGAAAATGCAGATTATGTAATTACTTTAAAAAAGAACCAAGGTAATCTGTATGAGTCAGTAGAACAGCTATTTAAGTCAGGGATAAGTACAGGTTTTCAAGAGCTTCAACATAGCACATATAAACCCGAAGAAACAGGGCATGGTCTTCATGAAATCCGCAATTATGTGATGTTACCTGGAATTGGGTTTCAGCTTGACCCTGATTCAGTTTGGTCAAATCTAAAAAGTGTTGGGATGCTAGAACCTATCGGATAAGTGGATGATAAAACAACAGTAGAGACTCGTTATTTTATTAGTAGTCTTGAGTCAAATGGAGAACAATTGGCTAATTCTGTCCGCAGCCATTAGGCAATAGAAAATTCATTGCATTGGGTATTAAATGTAGCTTTAAAACAAGATGACTACCGGATTAGGAAAGATAATGCTCCACAAAACTTTGCAGTAATGCGGCAGATAGCAGTCAATCTTTTGGGTAAAGAGAACCCCGTGAAGCGGGGGATAAAAAATAAACAGTTTTTGGCAGAAATGGATAATAACTCTTGAGAAAGAGTTTTAGCTTTAGCCTCAACTAACTTGTCAACAATTTACTTAATATTTTCTTCTACTTATTTTTACAGATAAGTTTACTTATTTATGGATGAATAGTTAGCTCATTTATCCTTAGCTAAGAGTTATTCAATTGGAGATAAGCTAATTCATCGCCTAATAGAAAAGTGATTGATTGTGTTTATATATCCATCAAGCTTTGCACTTATATAGATGATTTTAAAATCCTCATTAGTTTTTATTAGGAAATAAGGTGCGTTTGCCCTGGTTTTCAGTGGTTATTCTTCTCATATCACCTGGTCCCAACTAATAATTAGGAGTTACGTAAGCAGTCAGCTTTTTCAGGCTAACGCCAAAAATACCTATTTGATAATTAACCAATTTCTGAAACATTCAGACTCCTTTCTCTTGACTCCTGAATTCTTACCGAATTACGAGTTAATTATCATCTTGATTTTTAGCTGGTTTTGGTGATTTACCTGCATTCCGCACATTCATAACTTTACTCAGTAGATCGAACCAAAAAGGCGCTCCCATTGCAATTGCCAGACCGCTTACCATCCAACCAGTAATCATGGTTAACACAGGAACAACAGGCCAGCTATTCACTTTGTTGATTCTCCAATTGAGTTGTTCTTGTAAGTTTTCTCTTGTCCAACCAATTGGTAAACTAATTTCATTTAAGATCTCTTTTAAAATCTCTTTAGTATTAACACTACTGAGATCATTAGCATTAGTAGTTTCTATTGTTTGCACAGCTTTGTAAACAATAGCTTCTCTTAGTACCATATCTTTTGATAAACGATCAATTATGTGAAATATATCTGCATTTGCACTGACAGCTAAAGTAATACCAATCAAAATGGCTACTCCTTTAGCATTACGCTTGTAAACGCCACCTGCTCGCTGCATAGACTCATCAAAACAGCTTTCAAGTTCTCCTCGTAATATTTTAATACCTTCCTCTGTGCTTTTAGCTCTGTATTGCGCTCGTTTTACTATTGTGCCAATGTTCTCTACTATCATAGGTGGTAAGCTATCAGTCAATTCCTTAATAGTTTGATATATTGGGCTGTTGTCGTCATGTATGGCTGTTTCTATTTCTGTATAAACAGCACTACTTGTATTCATTAATTGGACGATTTCGTTGATATTGGGCTTCAATCCTCCTAGAATTATTGCTTCATCAAGATCTTGAAAAATGTGTTGACGGAGGGCCTGTAATCTCTTCAATGTTTCGTTTAAGAATTCATATTGGGGGTGTATATTGGCTTCAAAATTGTCCACATATTTATATAGACTATCTTTCATCCGTTCAACAGTGGTATCTATATCAAATCTATGATCTTTAAAGTCATTAAAAATGTCTGTATATTGCTGAGATAGATTATTGAAATCATTCCCGATATCCTGGGTGATATGATTGGATATTTTAGTTGTTTCCAAATGTTTCTGCAACCTGACAAGAATCTCTCTGACTTCTTGTAAACTTAGCTCTTTAAATTTTCCCAGCCTCACTACTGTTAAATTATAGATTAATTTAGGTATTTTCAATTCCTCTATCAGAGTTGTGGAAAAAGTATCACCGGACATATAAGAAGGTGCACTATTTTGATTTCCAAGAGCTGTTTTCCCTTGTGAGGATTTAGAAATTATTTGTCCTATGAAGCGAGTTATGGAAGCTATAAACCAAGTCAGTTTTCTAGGAAAAGTAGATAACACTCCTTTAGCTTCCTGGTTGATGCTTTTAATTAATGGATTAGTATAAATTTTATTTGTTAATTCGATTATTTCCTTGGTTTCTGAGTTTACCAAATCTCCAGCTAAGAGAATTTCAATTGATTTTCTTAAATGTACAGCCCGCCATTGCAATACTGTAGCGATTAATTCTTGAATCTCTGACGCTAACAGACTTAAAATTAGGTAAATAAAAATTAAACCCAGGGCGATATCTAAAATAAAAGCTAGGTACATTATACACATTCCTTCAGGACAATTAATAAGTTGATGGTTGTATTCTTTATATCATTTAACTTGTAAAATACTCGTTAAATGATATAAAGAATAACTAAAAAAATTTTTCTCCAAAAAATTATCATTATTGAGAGAAAACTGAGCTAATTTTGGATCTAGCCATTGCTTTCGAAAATAGTTGGTGATGGTGCAATACTGTTCTGGGTTTTGAGCCTTGAAGTTGTAACTTAGTGAGGCATCGGGCATTGAGTGGGTGAGATTCTTATCCCCATCTCCTCATCTTGTTCCCTATTACCTTCTCTACGTAATTGAACCAGCGAGTAAAATGATTAGCATAAAATATGCAAGAAGGAAGCTATATTTGGACTCACCTAGAAAAACAGCATCACCCAGTTGACAAATGGATTGATTGGATATGGTTAATAGTGTTACTGTTGGCGGCGGTGTTACTGTTCAGTATTAATCTTGGAGGACTACCGCTACGAGATTGGGATGAAGGGACTGTGGCACAGGTGGCTAAAGAAATTTGGCAGGATTCAGCAGGTTCTATGGGCTGGCTTTACCCTACTTTGGGAGGTGAACCATACTATCAAAAGCCACCCTTGATGCATTGGCTAATTGCTTGGTCTTACTCTGTAGGTGGTGTAAACGAATGGACAACTCGCCTACCTGGTGCAATATTGACTGCGATTTCTGTGCCTTTGCTGTATTGTCTTGGTAGAGAGATATTTCGCCAGCGTTGGGCGGCTGTTTATAGCGCCTTAATTTATTTGACAATGTTACCAGTAGTGCGTGATGGCAGGTTAGCAATGTTGGATGGGGTGGTAGTAACCCTGTTAATGGTGATGATGTTGTGTGTTTTGCGATCACGCCGAGATTTACGCTATTGCCTTGGTATCGGGATAAGTTTTGGGCTGATTTGCCTGACTAAAGGCTTATTGGGTATATTATTGGGTGCCGTTGCTGTAGTTTTTCTCTTTTGGGATACACCAAGATTACTCACTAGTTACTATCTGTGGATAGGAATATTGATCGGCATTTTACCTGTACTGGGTTGGTACGCTGCCCAACTACTGCACTATGGTTATCCCTTCACTGAGATTAATTTAGTCGATCAACCCCTTAATCAAATTAATCTGGTAGCAAATGGTCAACCTGAAGCATTTTGGTTCTATCTCATAGAAATTCTCAAATGGTCATGGCCGTGGTTAGTATTTCTACCACAAACTCTGCGCTTCACCTGGGACAATCGTAATCTTAGCTGGGCAAGATTGATCATAGTCTGGACTGGTGTGTACTTACTGCTGATTTCTCTGGTTAGTGTCAAACAGCCTTGGTATATCTTCCCCATTTACCCTGGTTTCGCTTTGGCCTTTGGTTTCCAACTCACAGAAATAGAGAATTTGCGTTTATTCTCCTCCTATCCCCGCGCTTGGGTAACTAGTTTTGCTATCTTAGCCGTCGTAGCTTCTGCAGGTAGCATTTATTTTAGTTGGGGGAGTACAGGCAAAACAGACTTACAGATTATTTTCGCCTCTGCAGCCTTGACTATGACTTTAGCGGCTATTTTAGCAGAACGAGGTGATGGGCAATTTTTGAAGATTTTAGTTTGGGGAAGCTATATTTCCCTACTGTTGTTGATGAAATCTAATTACTGGATCTGGGAACCAGGAGAAGCTTATGCTGTCAAACCAGTTGCGCTAATGATAGCACGAGCCAATCCAGCAGTTAGGAAAATATACACATCTTTTCCCTACCCCCGTTCATCGTTGAATTTTTATAGCGATCGCACCATTATTCCTGCTTCTTTTGGGGATTTACAATATTATTGGCAGTATGATGTACAACCACCTTATTTGCTTGTGAATGCATCTGCTTTAGAAAATCTCAAACTTCCATTGATTAAAGTAGTTGATCAAGCTCAAGGTTGGCAATTGATCACTCGCTATTAAAAAAGCTAGAAGGTAGGGGGCAGGGGCTGAAGGTAATACATTCCCCTGCACCTTTTTCTCCTTTTTGACCTTCCTTTAAAAACCTACTACAGTCGTGAATTCAAAATGCTTCTTTCAGAAGAGCTACGCTAACAGAATAGTGCTTCCAGCAGGGTGGGTGAACAAAATTCAAAATGTATATGGCGTGAGATTTTCAGAGATCTGGAATGGTTGGTTTATTTATGCCAAGCCGTACTAGATTCTACAGCCTATTTGTGGTAATTTATGGTATGTAATCCTTTCCTGGTTTAATCACCTTCTCATTTTCTCCAACCAATGGATTGTTGTAGCTTATATTTTCCTGGGTTACAGCAATTGTAGTTAATAAAACTGCACATCCCATAGCCAAAGCGACAAAAGGGCGCTGGAGAAGAACTAAATTCCTAATCATCCTAGCTAGAGGATAGCTTTGACGAGCCAACGCCGAAGCAATGACAATTTCCTCCCAAGTAAACGGATCACGGACATAGTGACCACTGTTACAAACCACAAGCCTTTCCTGACAATATGGACAAGTAAATAAACCAATATAGGTCTTCATAGGTTTTGTTCTGTTATTTCTTTGGCAAATCGGGCAAGTAACATAATTATTATCAAAGGTGTGTATATTCATCTAGCTTGTCCACCTAGTCCATTTACTCACTCTATAAAAATAGCTATATTGAACTTTGATAACTATCGAGTAATCTAGTCAAACCTTTACAACTGCGAGAGGTACGCCAGTTACATCCGCCAAGAAGGTGTATGATCCTGGGTGTGGACAGGAAACAGAGAATTGGTGTTGTTTATACCCAGTCCCAAGATCAATAAGGGACAGAGCTACTACTAATTTTTCCCTGCACCCTAAATCCCTACAAACTTTTTACTGACTTACTCATCTGCCGTCAACACTAATTCTCTCCTATTTAAACCCTTCTTTTCACAAAAATTCTAACTACTTACTTGGGTTTACCAAAGCTTTGTAATTGAAGCCAATCAAGCATACTTGTCCGGTTGCTAAATAATGGCTCACAATGAGAACTAACGAATAAAAGATTAAATTTCTTTCTACATTTCCCCCGGTTTTCATGACTCTCTTGCCTCCTACTCAACTGAGGAAGGTAAGGTCACTACCTGCCTTTCCCACAACTTCCGCCCGTTTAACTCATCTAATTAATCGTTTTCAACCATCTCCAGAAACAGTCGTGCTGTTTTTAGCCGTGCTTATTGGTGGTGGTACTGGTATGGGTGTAGTTACCTTTCACTATTTAATCCAGCTGATTCACGACCTAATGCTGGAAAATTTCATGGGACATATAGGAGTCTGGGGTGCTTGGACTTTAGCTTGTGTTCCCACACTAGGTGGTTTTATTGTAGGTTTAATGCGTTGGCGCACTCAAGACTTTGGCCCCGGACTTTCATCTCTAATTGCTGTCTCTCAAGGGAGAGAGGTGAAGCAACAACTACGACCTGTTACTAAAATGATAGCTGCTGCCGTCTCTTTAGGTAGTGGTGCATCTTTGGGACCAGAAGGACCAAGCGTTGAAATTGGTACTAATTTTGGGGTGTTGTTGTCAGATGTACTGCAAGTTTCTCAAGAGAGACAGCGGTTACTTTTGGGTGCAGGTGCTGCGGCTGGTTTAGCAGCAGGATTTAATGCTCCCATTGCCGGAGTATTTTTCGCTCTAGAAGTGGTGATGGGAACTACATCTTTTGCCACTTATGCTGTGAGTGTTGTTTTACTAGCAGCAGTAGTAGCAGCATTGATAGCTCAAATTGGTTTAGGATCCCAACCCGCTTTTGCTCTACCTGCTTACCAAGTCCGCAGTCTATTGGAATTACCGCTTTATCTAGGCTTGGGTTTGGGTGCAAGTTTAGTTGCACTGACCTACACTCAATCCATTAGTTTGGCTAAAGGGTTTTTCGAAGGTCGGATTAAAGGCTCTGAAGTTTTTACACAGATTCCTCAGCCGATTAAACCAATTATTGGTGGTGCAGTAGTTGGACTTGTGGCTTTACAGTACCCACAAATTTTAGGCATTGGTTATGGAACTGTGCAAGCAATGCTGCAAGATCAGGAATTTTCTTTAAACCTTTTACTTGAACTTATAGTATTGAAACTGCTAATGACGGTGGTTAGTTCTGCTAGTGGGTTTGTAGGTGGTTTGTTTGCACCGGCCATGTTTTTAGGTGCATCCTTTGGGTCAGCTTACGCCAAAGTTTTAGCTTTGATAGCGCCCATAATTGGTGAATATATGGCTGCTCCTCCAGCTTATGCAATGGTGGGTATGGCTGCTGTTTTAGCGGCTAGTGTAAGAGCGCCATTAACAGCTATTTTAATGTTGTTTGAGTTAACCCGTGACTACCGCATAGTTTTACCTTTGATGGCGGCAGTTGGTTTAAGTGTATGGTTAGTAGAGCGAATTAAACCAAATGTTAACTCTAATTCCAATCTTCAACAGATTGGGCTTGCAGAATTGAAAGATGACCAGGTGGAAATAGTGCAGCAAATTTCCGTGGCAGATGCTATGCACTCCTACCCTAAAAAAATGCCTGCAAATCTTGGAGTTTTGGAAGCAGCTATGGAAATGATCCGTGATCGCACACGCACTGCTTTAGTAATTGATAATGCAGAAAAATTAGTGGGTATTCTTTCTCTAGAAGATATAAACCGTACCCTTTCCCTTTGGGAAGGTTTCCATAATTCTCCCACTCAAATACAGGCTAATTTTGCCAGTCAAACAGTAATAGACATTTGTACAACTGATATTCTCTATGCTTGGAAGGATGAACCTTTATCAGAAGTTTTAGACCGTATGGCGTTGCGTGGTTTGCATCAATTACCAGTAGTAGCAAGAGACAACCCCGATTGCATTTTAGGTTTATTAGAAAAGGAGCAAATTGCTTTAACTTGTAACTTGGCAGCCACCCGCAAGGCGATACAGCAGTATTTACCTGTCTTACCAATAACAGATATAGTGATTGGTCATTAATCATTGGTCATTGGTCATTGGTCATTGATAAAGATCAACAACTGACAAATGACAAATGACAAATTATTAAGCTGTAGCTTCTACTTCAGCATCCTCTTCCCTTTCTTCTGGGTCTACTTGCCGCAATCGAATGTGCTTTTTACCCAAAGTGATGATAAATTCATCTCCAGGTTTAAGATTCATCTGTTTTGTATAAGCTGAACCTATCAATAAGTTATTATTCGACTGCACACTAATTCTATAGCTGGCACTGCGTCCACCACGACCATTAGCACTAGGTGTGCTATCCAACTGAATGCCCTCAGCATCAATTAGGGCATTCAAGAATTTCATCATATTGACGCGCTCTATACCATTTTTGGTAACAGTATAGTAGCCACACTGTTTAGCTTTGTCTTCCTTGCTCTCGTTCTCTAGCTCCTTGACTTTTTTAAGCAGTTCTTCACCAACAAGGGGGTCAATTTTTTTCTGTTTAGGCATCAACTTAGGTCGAAAATGAATGTTTGAACTGGTTGAATCGATTTTATTTTAACTGATACTGAGCTAACAGGAACAGAATCCTTTATTTTTTATCTCAGCATAGGCAAGTATATTACACTTACAGAAAAAATTGTTGCACAATTACCAATCTTGTCAAGATATTTTCTGAAATATAGTTCTGATAATGCTGGTATCTATATATAGTTTGTGAATTGCTGGTAGACTATATTTGTTTAACTTTTTTAAAGTCCCGCAGAAAAGTCGCTGCTAACGGAAGATAATCTTGAAGTCATTGGTCATTAGCCATTGGTCATTGATATGTGGCTTCCCTATTCCCCATTCCCTGATAACTGACAGATGAAACTAACCACCAGAGGACACTATAGTGTTAAGGCATTGCTAGATTTGAGTTTACAGCCAAAATATGGACCTGTGTCTGTAAAAGCAATTGCCAAGCGTCAAGATATTCCGGCTCCTTATTTAGAGAAACTGCTAATAGAAATGCGTCGTGCCGGATTAGTGAAATCAATTCGTGGCAGCATCGGTGGTTATCAATTAGCAATAAAACCTGCACAAATCTCTATAGGACAAATTTTAGAAGCAGTAGGGGAAAATATAACGGACTTACCTTTGAACAATCCACGTCCTGCACAAGCGGAAGATTGGGTAACATTTACACTATGGCAAAGACTTAACCAAAAACTAAGAGAAGCTTTATACAGTGTCACTCTGGCAGACCTTTATTATGATGCTCGTAGTTGGCAGGCATCTCTGGGAGAAGTAGCTAGTTTTGTAGTTTAGTCCAGTTGTCAATTAACAGTTATCAGTTATTACTATAAATTGTTTAGAGTTCCCTATTTCCAATGAGCAATGACCAACAACATGTATATCTTCATCATTGCAGCCTTGTTAGATTATTTAATTGGCGACCCTTGGGGTTGGCCTCATCCAGTGCGAGTGATGGGGTGGATAATTTCTGGCTTAAGTAAATTTTTTCTGCAACATTGCCAGAGTGATATAACACAGCGTTTAGCTGGAATTATACTCGCCATTATCCTTATAATAGGGAGTGGTTTATCAGGCTGGTCAATCATTCAAATAGCCAAAGGGCTGCATCCATTGTTAGGAGTAATATTAGAGAGTATTTTTCTAGCCAGTTGTTTCGCTCTTCATAGTTTACGAACGGCTGCTGTAGATGTTATCAAACCTTTAACAACAGGAAATTTAAAACAAGCGCGACAGATCTTAAGTAATTATGTGGGTCGGGATACAGCAAACCTCTCAGAACCAGAAGTTTTGCGGGCAGTTCTAGAAACAGTGACAGAAAATGCTACGGATGGAGTAATGGCTCCTTTATTTTATGCAATTGTGGGTGCATTAGTTCCTGTTGTTGGAGCAGTCCCTTTGGTTCTAGCATATAAAGCCAGTAGTACCTTAGATTCAATGGTGGGTTATCGACAAGCACCCTATACTTATATTGGTTGGTTCAGTGCTAGGTCAGAAGACTTTTTAACTTGGCTTCCTTGTCGGTTAACAGTGATGACTTTGGCACTATTATCAGTTAAACCCTTAGATGTTTGGAGTATTTGTCGCCGGGATGCTATTCAAGACCCCAGTCCTAATTCTGGTTGGAGCGAGTGTGCCTATGCGGCTATTTTAGGTGTACAGATGGGAGGGATAAATTATTATGGTGGAGTAACTAAAAATAAACCATTGTTAGGAAATGCTATTTATCCAATCACCCCAGCGTCAATTTACAAGGCTTTGCAATTGACTAGATATTCGTTTTTACTGTGGTTGGGGTCGGCAATATTTTTAATTTATAATTCTTAATTCATAATTGGAGACAGAAAGCTGAAGAAAGATAAATATTTCTCTATCTCCCTCATCTCCCTTATCTCCCTCCCCCAGTACTTATGTCTACCAAAGTAGTTGAAATTCTCTCATCAGAAGAACTGCGTCGTACCTTGACCCGCCTTGCTTCTCAAATTATTGAAAGAACTCGTGATTTGTCCCAATTGGTACTTTTGGGTATTCACACTAGAGGTGTACCTTTAGCTAATTTATTGGCTCGTCAAATAGAGACTCTTGAAGATATATGTGTGTCAGTTGGAGCCTTAGATATTACATTCTATCGTGATGATTTAGATAAAATTGGCTTAAGAACACCTGCTAAAACTGAGATACCTTTTGACTTAACAGGGAAAACAGTTGTTCTAGTTGATGATGTCATTTTCAAAGGTAGAACAATTCGTGCTGCTTTGAATGCAGTGAATGAGTATGGTAGACCAGAGGTGATTCGTTTAGCTGTATTAGTAGATAGGGGTCATCGCGAGTTACCAATTCACCCAGATTTTGTAGGTAAGAAACTGCCTACTGCTAAAGAGGAGATTGTCAAAGTTTACTTACAAGATGGGGATGGACGGGATGCAGTGGAATTGATTGGTAATTGAACCAGGTGAGAAGTCATAGGTGACAGGTAACAGTGAACAGACTGATACACTAGGAGTCAGGAGTCAGGAGTAAAACTTCATTGCTGTCTAGGTTTCAATTTAGATTCTGTACCTCATTGATCTGCAATCTGCTCTTAGAGGCTATTGATAAAGTAAATGTAAAGGGGAGTAGAAAAGGAATATTGGAAGGATAGCATACATAAAATGTAGTGTATTTACATAGCTACTGATGGAACGAAAGTCTTACCCCACAGACTTAACTGATATGGAGTGGGAAATCCTGGCCCCATTGATTCCACCAGCTAAAGAAGGAGGGCATCCACCCACAACAGATATGGGTGAAATATGTAATTCCATCTATTATCATTTGAAAACTGGATGTCAATGGAATATGCTTCCAGGTGACTTCCCGCCAAGGTCAACGGTATATAGCTATTACAGGAAATGGCAGGGCCAGGGGGTCTGGGAAAAATTCAACCATACATTGGGTGGTCAAGTTCGCTCGGAATTAGGTAAATCAACACAACCTACCGCGCTCGCCGCAGACAGTCAGTCGGTCAACACTGACCAAAAAAAGGGGATGTGTATGGTTTTGACGGATGTAAAAAGGTAAAAGGAAGAAAGGGGCAGACTTTAGTTGATAGCCTGGGACTTGTGTTGAAAGTTGTTGTTAGTGAAGCGAATGCCCCAGAACGAATACTTGCTGCCTATGCACTAATGGAACTGCTAGAGAAACCCACAGAATTATTGGAAAAAGTCCAAGTTTTATGGGTTGATTCCGGTTATGACGGTGATAAATTTGCACTTGCAGTTTGGTTCCTGACTCAAGCTCATGTTGAAGTCATAGGACCTACTGAGCAAGAATTTAAAGTTTTACCACAACCCTGGGTAGTAGAAAGAACATTTGGGTGGTTTAACCAATATCATCGTCTAAGCAAGGATTATGAGCGTTTAACACAAATGAGGGAGGGGGCTATATATGCTCTTATGACTAGAATTATGCTACTTCCTCTTGTCTCCTCAACATTTACTTTATAAGTCATCTCTAACTGATAACTGTTAACTGATGACTGTGTCAATACTTTTTAATAATTGATTTGTCGTATAAGGTTTGGATAAAAAAGTCGCAACACCCAGATTATAAACTGCATTGACTTTATCGCTGGATGGCAGTCCGCTGATAGCAATAATTTCGACATTCGGATTAATTTTATTGAGAGTACGGATAGTAGTGAGTCCATCCATGGAGGGCATCACTATATCAGTTAACACTAGAGGTATTTCATTTTGAAATTCTACATATAAAGCAATTGCTTCAATACCATTATGAGCCGTCATTACTTGATAGTTGTATTTTCCTAGTGCTGTTTTTGTAATATCATAAATAGCAGTTTCGTCATCTACAACTAATATTACTTCTCCATTGCGTTGAGTCAACGAGCGAGATTTCTGGTTGTTTGATAATCTCAGTTGTATCTTGTGCTGGTAAATAAACTTTAAATTTACTGCATTTTTTTTCTTCGCTATAAACATTGATAAAACAGCCATGACTTTTAATAATTCCCAAGACGGTAGAAAGACATAAACCAGTACCACGACCAAATTCTTTAGTAGTAAAAAATGGTTGAAATATCCGGTCTATGATTATTGGATTCATGCCAATACCAGTATCAGTTACAGTAATCACAACATAAGGTCTAACTTGAGCACAAATGTGCATTTGAGCATAATTTTCATCAACTAAAACATTTTCAGCAGTAAGCTTTAAAATGCCACCTTTGGGCATAGGATTATGGGCATTGACATATAAATTTATTAACACCTGATATAATTTTGTGTAGCATCACCAGAAACAGTCCAGACATTTTGAGAGATTTTGGTAATAAGTTCAATAGTTTTAGAAAATATTTCTTTAACAATTTGCTGAATTTGGATTAGTAAATGTTTTAATTGTATCACATTAGGTTTGCTTAAGCCACCACAGCCATCACCATCTAGTCCACGAGCGAAAGATAATACTTGTTTGACTAAGTTTGAGCCTCTTCTCACATTATTAATCAATATCGGTATTAGTCTTTGAGAACGTTCACCTTTAATTTGAGCCTCTAAAGGTTGTGCAGTCATCAAAATCGGTGCTAGGACATTATTTAAGTCGTGAACAATACCACTAGCTAAAGTACCAATACTCTCTAATCTTTGAGCGCGTAAGAATTGCTGTTATAGTTGGTCTTTTTGAGTAATGTCAGTGTTGACAAGTAAAATAGATTGGAGTTTATGACTGAATGCTGGTAGTAATGTCCAACGACTTTCAACAAAGATCTCTTGACCATCTTTGGTAATTCGATATAGTTCTCGTTCGCAGGACTGATTTTTAATGAGAATTTTGAATCCTTCTGACAATTAAAAAATGCTTCTTTCTGCAAAGAGATGCCGGATTTTTTTGTTTGAGCTTCTTCTTGACTCCAAGCATACAGATGTTCAGCAGCTTTGTTCCAAAATAAAATTTGTTCTTCTAGATTACCTACTAAAATTGCATCAATAGCAAAATCAAGTAAAGCAGCTTGTTGACGGATTTTTCGTTCTGTTTGTTTGCGTTCAATGGTATACCGAATGGAACGTCCTAATAAAGGTCCTGTTAATTGACTTTTTTCGAGATAATCAACTGCACCTGCTTCCATAGCTTCTATATCTATTTCTCTATCACTCTGACCCGTAAGTAAAATAAAAGGACAAGTACAACCATTGTTAATAGCTTCCCGTAACAGTTCTAGTCCGTTATACCCACCTAAACGGTAGTCTACTAGATAGATATCATGTTGGTTTTGAGCGATCATTTCTCTAGCTAATGGATAACTATCAACCCATTCTAATTCACAACCAGCCACCTGAAATTCACTGAACTAATCACAAGTTAAAAAACAATTATCCTCTTCATCATCAATTGACAAGATTCTCAGCTTGGGTTTATTCATAATTGCCTCCCACAGCTTATAGGGGAAGTTTTAATAGATTTCTGTTTAGCTGCTTCATATCAACTTTGGATAATTACCTATACTAAACCTAGTAACGCCATGAACTAAAAATTAAAAATGTACGCAGCATTAGCTTTTTAGAGATTTGGAATCGGTGGTTAATTTCTACCGTATAATACTACTTTATTTGATAGTTGCTTTTCCCAATTACTGATGTATATCTATCTCAGGTCATAAATAAATTCAGAGGTTAATATGATATTAATCTCACTACTATTTGGTTAAAACCCTGAAAATTGTTAGTTGGTTTGCAAAAGGGGTAAAGGGTAAAAAGTAAAGGTCTTCGCCTATACCCCTTAAGTGCTTAGTATTAATATCACTTTCATTTTTCCTCTTTGTACTAATAATTTAGTATTAATGAATTATTTGTTTATTCAATAGACATAAGCTCTAGACATAAACTCTCCGCTACATTTGTATAATTAACCTCATTTTATATTTTATAGTAAGGTAGTAATCCCTCTCTGGGAGGAAAATTTTTCAGAATTCAACTATTAGCTAATATTATTAGATGCAATAGAGAATATTTATATATAAAACTCAATTATACTACTGCTATTATTTTTTCACTGTATCTAGGGTCTTTAATGGTTTTTGTACTGTGAATCGTTTGTGTAAAAAAGTTATATAATTAAATTCTTGTTGCAAGAATAGATATTCACTGGTAATTAATCAACTTATAGCATGAATTATTAATTGTGGATTAATTTGTCGCAATTTGTGAATACTTTTGATTCCATCCACCCTTTGACATAGCATCATGAGCATTCAGACATAAAAAATTAGTTAATATTTGTTGAAATTGGAAATTTGGAATTGAGTTCTGCAATAGATGTACTACCATTAAAACTAGCGAAAATACATTATTTAAATCATGAGCAATTCCGGTAAAAAGAGTGCCAATACTCTCCATACTTTGAGCGCAGATAAATTGCTGTCCTAACTGTTTTTCATAAGTGATATTTGTCTCAATGAAGAGGATATTTTTAGCTAAAAAATTATCATTATATACCAAGTTACACCAACTTTCTGCAATTATTTGTGCGCCAGATTTTTGATGCTTATATAATTTTCCTTGCCAATAAATATTTGTGACAACTGTTTGATATATTTTCTGCTGTTATGATTCTATTTGATGATTCCATAGATGGTTAGGATTTTGATTGATAACTTCTTCTGCCTTCCAACCATAGAACTTTTCGGCGCTTTTATTCCATAAAAATATTTTGTTGTCTAAATTCTGGACAACAATGGCATCTGTTACAATATCTAGTAATTTAATGCAGATTGTTAGTGGAGTTTTTGTTATGAATTTTTACGGGCTATGATATCCTTATGCATATATAGTCGGACAAAATATTGATCATTTCTACCACAAATCTCGCTGGAAAAACGCCGAATAATCCGCCTATCTGTGAAGGATAGTTCATCTTCAATTACGGAACGATTATTTTCAAATTTGAGAGCGTGAAATGATGATAAAGAAGATTCCCTATCGGTGATTCATTGGAAACAAGTGGGAAGAATATCTTGACTTTTTAGTTCCCTAGTTTCCATGCGCTCCTTCAAGTGTTAAATTTGCCAAAATTCACACAACTTCTCATTAAAAAAAGGATATTTCAATCTAACAGTGCTTGAGTCAATTCTGCTTGAAGATAGTAATTAATCCACTGGTTTAAATGGGTTATATCTGCACCTATCTCCCTCGCTAGAAGATCTTACATTGTGGAGTGAGTCCAAAAAGTTTTGCAGTCTTTGGAGTATCAGAAATATGTAGAATGTCCTTATCTACTAACTCTACAATTCCCATCATCATCGGGGCACTTTTAAAGAAAGTATGTAGCATAGATTTACTTTCATCAAGTGCTGTCTGAGCTTGTGTATGTTCTGCATTCAAATGTGAAAGTTGTTTTAAATGTCGGCGAATTTTTAATTGTCTAACTATTAGACGTATATTGCAGTCCTCTCAATTGTTTAGGACTGATTTGGCGTGGTACTTGATCTGCTACACATAAAGTTCCAATAGTTGCTTCTCTTGAGACTACTAAAGGTAGAGCATCATAAGATGTTATATACGGTTCAGAGATGACTGCATGTACTATCGCAAACTGTTCAATTGCCAAGGTATCAGGAATAATTAAAATATCACCTTGCTGAAGAAAACTGTGAAAAAAGTCCTCATCTAAGGGTATTTCCTGAAAATATAACCCTACTTTGGAGTTACACTAATGGTGGGTATCTATAAGATTAATTGCAGCAATTGGTGTATCACAAAGGAGCGCACCTAATGATGTTAACTGATCAAAAGTTTACTCTGAATCGATATCAAGAATTTTATGCTGATGGGGAGTATCAAGCTTTGTTGCTACATGATTAGACACTGGGAATTTTATGAACAATTTTCCTACTAATAGTTACAGGTTTGATAGAAAAACACTCAATTCCTCTAAGCAACCATTTTGTAAGGATTTATCCTGAATGGATGTACTAATACACCAGACCTCTTGCAAAATTGTTTATGTGGTATGATAGAGAGTTTCAGATTTTATCTGTTTTTGGTGTTCTTTGGCCTCGCTAATTCAAACATGACCCTGTAACTCTAACTTCTGGCTAAAATAAGGATACGCCCTGATTATAACATAAAATTAATTCTGCAAGAGGTCTACTCTGTATCTCATTGGCAAAAGTGTTTGAGAATATTATTCTGAATAATATTAGTACTACACGTCACATTTGACTTGATATGTATAAGGTTATTAGCACGAAATAGACAGCATTCACTTCTTCTTATCAGCCCATTTTTACTCACGGTTTGGGCTGTTTAAGGTGATAAATTTTTCTCACCAGTTTAAGATTCATCTTTCAGCAATTAGTGATGAATATGAATCTTACTTTTCCCATCAGACCTAAAGCTGAAGATAGCTTTGCTATTACCTTAGCTCCATTGTCCATTGAAGAAATTTATACTAAAGCAGACAACACTGCCAATGGTGCCGTAGTGGTAATGAGTGGGATGGTTCGGAATCAAACCGATGGTAAAGCAGTGGTAGCTTTAGAGTATCAGGCGTATGAACCAATGGCGTTAGAGATATTGTATCAAATTGCTGCTGATATACGCTGTCGTTGGACTGATGTAAATCGGATAGTAATATATCATCGTGTGGGGCTGTTAAAAATTGGAGAAGTAAGTGCTTTAGTAGCTGTAGGATGTTCCCATCGGACTGAAGGGTTTGCAGCTTGTCAATATATAATTGATACCCTGAAACACAACGCAGCGATTTGGAAAAAGGAACATTGGCAAGATGGTTCTATTTCCTGGGTAAGCATTGGTGCTTGTGAACAGGAATGTTTAAGGGTATCCTCTGACAACAAATTGCTAGGTTGAATGGTAAGATTGATTCACAGTATTTACAACCAGGATATCTAGCAATAAATTTACAACAAGTTTAAAACTACTAGCGCTTTTATGGTAATATTTTTGGCTAGTTGATGAGAATTACGTGCTCCTTGGGGCGATCACTCGTACTGCTTAACCTATATGTTGTTTAGTTCTTCGGTTTTTATGTTAGGGTTTTTGGCAGTCACTCTGCTGGTATTCTGGCTCTTAAGTAAATGGGGATTAAATCAATTTGTATTACCTTGGCTGCTGATATGTTCTATACTTTTCTATTCTTATTGGAATCTTTTTCCTCTAGCAGGACAAGCATTAACCCCCGGAGACATTTTACTGATTATTGTTTCTGTTGTTTTTAATCATCAAATGGGGATGGTAATAACCTCAGCCCAACTCTTTAGTAGTCGAGGTGAACTTTTGTTGATTATTGGCACTGTAATCAATCTCGGACTGATTGCATATTATAAATATGCTAACTCTTTTTTATCTTCAGTTGGTAGCTTGTTTGCAGCTGAATGGAATTTGGGTAATTGAATACTTCCCTTGGGGATTTCTTTTTAGACCTTTACCCAAATTGCTTATCTAGTCGATGCCTATCGTGGACAAGTTAAAGGTGAACAGTATATTTTACCAAATTACGCATTATTTATTCTCTTCTTTCCTCACCTAATTGCCGGTCCAATAGTACGTTATGATAAACTCATTCCCAAACTAGATCATTTAAAAGACTTTGTTTTTTCTGGTAAAAATTCTGCCTTACGGCTAATAGTATTTAGTCTAGGTTTAGCTAAAAAAATCATTATAGCTGATACTTTATCTCAGTGGTTAGTCCCAGTTTTAGTAATACTAATATTGCCACATTTATTCAAGCTTGGGTAGGAGCTTTAGCCTATACACTTGAGCTATATTTTGATTTTTCAGGTTATTTACATATGGTGGTTGGACTAGGATTTATGTTTAATACTCACCTAGCAATCAATTTCAGATCCCCCTATAAATCTACTTCAATTACTGATTTTTGGCAACGTTGGCATATTACCTTTTCTAACTTTTTGAGAGATTATTTATATATTCCCTTGGGAGGAAGTCGTAAAGGAGAAGTCCCACGTTATGCCAACTTAATCATCACCATGTTATTAGGAGGATTATGGCATGGTGCAGGTTGGAGATTTGTGACTTGGGGAGGATTACAAGATATTTTTTTATTAAAAAATCATGGCTGGCGAAAACTAAATATTAAACTTCCTGCATTAGTAGGGTCGTTGATGAAACTTTTTGCAGTGGTAGTGGGTTGGGTAATCTTCCGCGCTCAACATTTACAGGATGCTATAGAACGTCTCAAAACAATGTTGAGAATGAATGGCATAGTTATACCTGCCTGGTACGCCAGGTGGTAAACTTGTCTATTCTGTCTCAATTTGGCATTCAAGTTCAAGAATGGAGTAAGCTGACTTATTTAACTGAATTTTATGGTAAGCAATCTTTAAGCTTTGTTGTCTTATTTGTACTAATGATTACTCTTACATTCCTAGGTAATACTCAGGAAATCAGCAATAAAATAACTTTTAACAAATGTTGGGGAATTGCTATCGGTTTATTGGCTGGCTATTGCATACTTTCCCTGAATTATGTCTCTGAATCCCTTTATTTCCAATTTTAGAAATAAGTATAAAAGGTATAATTTATTTCGTACTCCCCATAAGTGATTCTTCTTACGATTTAACTAATAGTTCTGAAACTCAACGGAGCAAGTCGGATAATTATCCTCAATTTAATAAGTGGCTTTTAGTAACTATAGCCATATCTAACTTGATGGTAGTCAGTGTTAATCTGGCCATTGATCCTTATGGAATATATAAAATCCCAAATTTTTCGAGTATTAATCATGTAAAACCCAAAAGAACTTCTAATGATCGGTTACATAAAAAAAGTATTGATATTATTCGAATAAAACCTTTGGTTGTATTTTTAGGTTCATCAAGAACTAACCAAGAATGAGACCCTAGTTATCCAGCTTTATTTAATGCTCAACCTGCTTACAATCTAGCTCTTGATGGAGCTAAGCCATACGAAGTTCTGGGCTATTTACAACATACTATCAAAAATCGACCTGACCTAAAAGGAGTAATTTTGGGAATTGATTTTTTGATGTTAAATGATCTTAACAGTAATCAAGATCGCTTTGATGGAAATAGCTTAGGAAAAACTTCTTTAATTCCTACTCATGTTATGAATCCCCTCCTTTCAATAGATACTTTAGAGGTGATCAGGGAAACAGTATTGGCTAGTTTGAATGAGCCTAATAAAGATAACTCCTATGGAGAAAATAGGTTTCTACCTCATCGTCAATATAAAGATGGAAATACTAAAGGCAGGTTTACAAACTCTATTAATAGATAATACAAGTTCTATCACAAATAGAAGTTCTCCGATGGATATTTTGATATTTTTCAAAAGATCGTTAATTTCTGTCGAGACAAGAAGATAAAATTAATTGTTTTTATTTCTCCTGCTCATGCTACTCAATGCGAAGCAATTCGCGCTACAGGAGATTGGCAAACCTTTAAAAATTGGAAAAAGAAAGTTGTGCAAGTAACTCCTATTTGGGATTTTTATGGATATAAAACTATCACGGCTGAATCAATTAAGAATGGAAAACTATGTTGATAATTCCCATTACACCAAACGAGCAGGTGATGTACTATTAAATCGCATTCTTGCTTATAAAGAAAATGAAGTATCAGCAGACTTTGGTGTTTTAGTAACTAAAGAAAATATCGAATCTAATTTAGCTGAAATTTGTGCAGATAGAGAAGAATAGTTAACAAACTACAAAGATGAATTAGAGTTAGTCCAAACCCTGGAACAGAAATTTGTGGAAAATATAAATCAGAATGATAGACATCGCAAATAATAAATTACAACCTTACTGGTGGAATATTCTTTGTAGCATCAAGAAAATTAATCATCATGTACTTTAATAAAACAACGATAATGTATGAATAGTTCACCTCTTTGTGATTTAACTAATCCTTATCAAGCAGAATTTAAAAAATATGATAATGATTTAAAATTCAACGAATGGTTTTTATTTACTCTAGTAATATCTATGTTACTAGTGTTAAGTTTTAATATAGTAGTTGATCCTTATGGAATTCATAAGACTCCTAATTTCTCCGGGATTAATCATGTAAAGATATGAAAAAATTCAAATGATCGTCTATATAACCCACATTCGGCACCATAAAGTACCATAGAGAGAAATTACGGAGAGGAGAAATCCAAGGGAGCATAAAAACAAACATATGCAGTGAAAAAAGGCATTGGAGAAACAGTAAAGCACCAAAAATAGCATCAAAAGTTATTCTCAATAAGGAGCAATAAGAAAGAACACCGCCCAGAGGAGTCAACAGATAAATGAAGATATTCAAGAGATAAATCATAACTTAGACTAATAGATTGAAGTGAAAAAAGAAATTATTGACATAGTAAAATAGAGATATAAATCAAAGACATTAGGTTATTTTCTGATAGAAATTAAATTAATAGAGAGGAGAATTAGGTAAGTAATTGATAGTAGGGAAAACAATGCTCTGGTAAAAGATTCACAATGAAATATCTCTGTTGGATCCAGTTAGATATGTGTTTTTCTTGGTTAAGTGTAACTAAATGAATAGACTGAAAGCATGGAAAAATCCAGCGTAAAGTGGGGCAGTCAGTTGATTTGCCCAATTGATTTTTTACTCTTGATTTAGACTCTCTCACAGCGGTTCTAATTTGTCGTTGCCCTAAAGTATAAACCAGCAGACATAAACCCATAATCATTCCCAGGGACTCTATTCTCTCTGGACTTTTTAGGAAAATACTGTCTGCAAAAAATAATGGGTCTTTGAGAAAAGCAAACCCTCTCTAGCAAGACTGTTGAGCTTTATATTCATTCAAGATGGAGTCATGGGTAAGTTCATTGGAATCCAAAAGGTTTGTACCAATAATAAAAGACCCTGCCCTCAGAAATTCTGTATTAATTTTACTTTCATTCTGGGAGAATGTAGCTGATATTTCAGAGGATATCTCTCCTGAACTATCTTTTTTCTTAGATTTGACTTGAGTAACGTTACTCTGGTTAATTTGGTGATATTTGAATTGTTTGAATAGTTGAGATAACCCCTTGATAGAATCAGCTTCACAAGCAAATTTTTCTGGTGATAACTTTTTGAAATCTTGCACAGCTTTTGATTGTGCCTTGGTAATTTTTTGTGAGAGTTTACCCAGGTCTAATTCTCTTCTTTCTTGACTTTGCACTACTAACCATCTTTGTTCTATTCCTGGATAATTTACTGTTTTTGAAGCTAGTTTATATCCGGGTAAGTTACTATCAACAAATTCCGGTTCTGGTAATGTTTATATTAATCATTGTGCTGATTTTATGCTTAATGGCACTGGACATAACCAGCTTAAATATGACATCATTCATCATTTTTAGATTTGATTCTGTATATAAGGCCCAGTCTGCTACTATGAGACTGTTAACTTTTAACTGTTTTTGGTACTCTACTGCTATTTTACCAAAGCATGATGAATCTGCTTGGTTTCCCGATGCTAGTTTTAAAAATATATATTGGTATGTCTCCATCTCCTGAAAATATCATTTCTATGATCAACTGTTTTAACTCCGGTCTATGGTC
Source organism: 'Nostoc azollae' 0708 (assembly GCF_000196515.1). Classification (NCBI taxonomy): domain Bacteria; kingdom Bacillati; phylum Cyanobacteriota; class Cyanophyceae; order Nostocales; family Nostocaceae; genus Trichormus; species Trichormus azollae. Next base: position 2,250,296 of record NC_014248.1, on the reverse strand, counting down.
ACCAGAATAACCGTAGGTGATAGTTATTTCCTTTGGTGATTTTACTGCTAATTCTTCTATTTCTTGATTATTTCCTACTTTTCGACTCTCAAATATTACTTCTGGTAAGCTGGTATTATATTGCCAATGTATGTACATTTATGATGAGTCTAGATGCCCTGCTCATAGGGATACTCAAAATTTTTGGCCTGCTTTTAAGGCGACAATAAAAAATATTCTATCCAATCCTTTTATAAATAGTTCATCCATGACTCTCCCCAGTTTATCATCCTTGAGATATTCTGGTGTTACTCCTGCTCCTATTAGATACTCACAGGGGATTGTTTCAAAATCTTGGGGAAACCTATATAAGGGTTTTTATACAAATCCTAACCCGTTGATTATCATGGGTTTTACTACATGACCCGGACTTACTTTCTCTCCAATTTCAAGGATTATTTCTACTACTCCTATGGCGTCTATTATTCCTGCTACTACGCTTAAATGGTCTAGGTTTTGAATTTCCATTTTTTGAAGCTTTGATTTCACAACAGAATTATCCACAGCTCCTGTTGTGATTAAATCATTTCTTCTTCTGTTCTAATTTAATTTTTAAATCATTAAATTTTCTTTTCTTTTATCTTGTTTACAAAACTTTATTCTCTCACTCTATTCCCATTTTAATGATACTGTTCTCATTAAGCCTTTTCTTCCTTGCAGGAGTTTTAGTTATTGTGTACTACTATCTGTGACAGTTAGGGTGCCGAAGGTGGGATATAAAGCTATTGATATTATTCGTATTAAACCATTAACTATATTCTTAGGTCCATCAAGAACTAAGTAAAGTTGAGATCCTAGTCACCTAGGTTTATTTAATACTCAATCTGCTTACAATTTTGGTCTTGATAGTGCTGATTTCTACGAAAGAATACCCTATGTACAACATAGTACTAAAAATTAGACTGTAATAAGTAATTTTTGGGATTAATTTTTTTATGTTTAATGAATTACGTAATAATCGACCTGGCTTTGATGAAAATAGGTTAGAAAAGGAATTTTCAATTCCTGCTGACATTATGGATTCTCTCTTTTCAGTAGATACTTTTAGAGTCAGTCAGAAAAGCATATTGGCTAGTTTGCAAGTCCTGACAAGAATAAATATTATTATGCTGGAAATGCGTTTTCACCTTATACAGAATCTAAGAATGCTAAGACTATAGGAAACTTTAAATATACTCTTAGTTTGTATTTGAACCGCTACCATTACTATAAACTTTATGATAAATATTTTGAAGATTTCCAAAAGCTTGTTAGTCTTTCTTAAGAAAGAAATATAAAATTAATTGTTTTTATTTCTCCTGCTGAGGCTACTTAATGGGAAGCTATTAAAGCCACAGGAAAATGGCAAGGTTTTGAAAACTGGAAAAGTAAACTCCCTGAGTAAATCCCCGTGTGGGATTTTTATGGACATAATACCATTACTCTTGAACCAATTCAGGATGTGATGGAAAACTATGTGGATAATTTCCATTATACCAAACTAGTTGGTGATTTAATACTTAATCGCATTCTCGGTTATAAAGACAATGAAGTACCAGCAGATTTTGGTGTTTTAGTAACTAAGGAAAATCTTGAATTTCACTTAGCAAAAATTCGTGCGGATAGAGGAGAATGGGTAAAGATACACCCAAATGAATTATATTTAGTGGAAAGTTTGCAAATAAAATTTGTAGAAGAACTAAAGAAACAGAATAAAAGGACATTACACATAGTTAGCTAAATGCTTGATAAGCATTCAGCACTTCAGTAGTCACTAGTACTCCAAGGCGAAACTCAAAAGTTGAAAATCTTATGGAGTAGCCTTTTCATCTATTTTAAATGGTTGGTTTACTTACGTCGTATTGTACTAGTACTACCGTCAACTCAACCTTAGAAATGAAGATAATGCAAGCATTTCGTACTTTTGGAATAAGTGTTTTATTTACGCCTTACTGTACTAGATAAAGCAATTTGAGAATTTGGTAATTGTCTAAGTGATGAAGAATTTTACTTTAAAAAGACTTAATACATAAGATGATTATTGTTGTAATTATTTACTTACAGATATGGCTATCAAGTATTGCACTTTGTAAATATTTTGTGTAGCTGTAAGGACTATACCTTTAGACTAATGTCGATACAGACATCATCTAAGATGGGGGTTAAAGACAAATGTATTTAGCAAATCTATTTTGTCACGAGTTTGTAGTTGCTGTTTCCTTTGTGGCTTGTATTGTTGGCCTAGTATTATTATGGGACAGTAAGATAGAGAAAGATGAAGCCCAAGCGTCAGGAGAAGTCCTGTTGACAATGAGCTTTGCTTACTGGCTAGTTTACTGTGTTGCTTTTGGTATTGAAAAAATGGTTTTACCAGATTGGGAAGGTTTAACCACAACTCTAAAGATTACTAGAGCTTTGTCATATTTTTTAACTTTTTCTTGTATTCTCAGTTTGCCATTACATAAATTTTCAGTACATGAAGTTGAAGAATAGTCAAATTTCAAGGGAGGAGTGTTTTTGATTCATCTCTGGTTCAATTTTCTTATTCATGCAATTTTCATGGCTATAGTGATCGCATATTTGAGTTGTTCCTGTGGTAAAGTTATTAGCACAAAAACCTCTTGCACCGTCTTTCCCTGGCGTGCAATAATTCTATAACCCCCACGAATAGGTATAGACGCCCACTTTTGGCGCATGGCCTTTCACTCGTCCAATGACCGTCGGTGTCACAGTAGAAATCCCATCCTGTTGACATAAACGTTCTACAATGGGGATAAGGCCAGGAATGTGGGTAGAATAATTCTAAACAAGTCTGCCATCAGTGGGTTTAGTCATGATTAAGCTCCTTCCAACGGTGCCATTGTTAATCCAGCACGTCGCAGCTGTTGATGGTACAATTCTGCTGGTTCTTGGGGACCAACCCAAACTATCGCTTGTCCTTCATAGTGTACTTGATTGGTCAGATCCCAAGCGAGATCGCCTGACATTCCCGGAATATACTTCATCAAACATTCAGCTACGTACTGAAAAGTATTGAAATCATCATTCAATACAATCACCTTATAATTAGGATAGGTTTTCCGAGTAACTTGATTAACCCGATCAGGTGTTACAGTTGGTGCTGTGGCCATATCGTAATAAACAGCTGCAAGTCTTGTCTCCATAAATTAAAAACTACGTTTTACAAAACTACACTTCAAATAACCAGTTTAATCCATTCTTGGATTGAGAATTGGGGATAACTCATCGACAATACAATTGAACTAGTAGCGCCGTGAATTCAAAATCCTTCTTTCAGAAGAGCTACGCCAACAAAATAGTGCTTCCAGCAGGCTTGCGCCAACAAAATTCAAAATGAATATGGCCTGAGCTTTTCAGAGATTTGGAATGGTTGGTTTATTTACGCCGTACTGTACTAGGAATATATAAACTAATAACAGGTACGAAAATGAACACCTTTGCTCTCGATACAACCGACTTCCACCCTTGGACTCAAGAACAGGTTAATTTACTCAAAACTCAATAATGGGATACATTAGACACCGTTAATTTAATTGAAGAACTCGAAACTTTGGGGAGAAAAGAAAGACAGGAATTGAGAAATAAAATAGCTGTGTTCCTAGGACATTTATTAAAGTGGCAATTTCAAGCTGAAAAACGTAGTAATAGTTGGCTGAGTACAATTAAAGAATAACGTATTCAAATCAAATTACTTTTACAAGATAGTGCCAGCTTAAAACCTTATTTAGAGGAACTTTTTCTCACCGCTTATGAACTTGGTTGAGCATTAGCAATGAGAGAAACAAAATTAGGTCAACAGGTATTTCCAGAAATATGTCCTTACAGTTCCGAACAAACCCTTAATTCTGACTTTCTACCACATTAGGTGACAGTAAACAGAAAAAACTGATAACTGATAACTGATTTACTTCCAATCTTCCCACTTTTGGTTAAAAATGGAAGTATTAGGAAAGGCCGTAGGATTACCATTTTGTTCCAACAGCCGTTTTAAAACTTGTAATTGCGGTTCTGGTTTCGGTAAATCATTCACTAACTGATAGGGTGCAATATTATGTTTAAGTGCAAAACTGGCCACAGTTCCTGCTGCAGCACCAGAAGACCATTCAAAGGAATGTACGCGATACGCAGCCGCAGCTATATGACTGGTAGCAATACTTTTACCTCCTACTAATAAGTTATCAATTTTTTGGGGAATCATTGCTCTCAGAGCAATTTGGAATGGATAAGCGTTACCAGAACCCCTTCTTTCTCCTGGTCGTTCTTTATTTCCCGGTGTTTCCGCTGGACTCTTTACCATGCAAGGATGAAAATCTATGGCGTAATGACCCATACCTACAGCATCCGGGAAAATCGTGGAACGACTGCGTCTCATCGCTTTATCTGGGGAAATTTCACCCCTAATTACTGAAGTTACCTCTAAACCTGCCAGTGTCGCTTTTAACTGCCGGTACATATTTGTCGGTAGGGTTTTCCGGTAATATTCATCATTATAATTATGGCGAGAAATATCTACTTCCCAAATACCAAAGCCTTCCGGTTGTCCCCAACTGGGACGGCCGATGATGCGTCTTCCTTCTCGCATATATGGATATTTCGATAAACCGTGTGCAGTTCCCATTGGGGAATTAAAACCTGTTAATAAGCGATTGTTAGGTTGGGGTTGCTTCACACCTGCACCTAGTTGAGAATCAGTATTTCCAGCAACTAACCAGTAATAATAAGCGAGAGAATTTTCTTCTCCTTTGCGGAACGTTTCAGTTCTTAGTCCTCCTAACCAGCCACCAGGCTGTAATTGACCTGTGGATCTTAATTGTTGATGAGTATAAATTAGATTATCTTTGCTTGTTCCTGGACGGTAGTCATTTCCCCAAGTCCAGTTTTGCATGGATATGTCCCCTGGGGTGGGACTCGTAAAATTAACACCACCAAATTTAGTTTGTTTTCCCTGTTGCGGACTCCAAATACGACGATAGGTGAAAACTAAATCAAAATTTGCTAATCTTGCTAATTCATAGCTGAAATAAGGCGCATATTCGGGATAAAACGGTGGCATTACTTGGTTTTCCGGTTCTTTTGTTGCCTCCATTACAAAGGTGTATGTAAAACCTTGGGTACAATAAGGATCATTACTCGTGGTGGAAGATGAAGGTTCGAGATAGGAAAGCGCATCAATTCCCAAACGGTAAGGAACATCTGCTAAAGCGATAATTTCCCCAGTTTCACTGGTGTCTACAACGTACCATTTTGAGGTTTTGTTTTGAGATTGTTTGGGAAGAAAGCGAATTATAGTTTTAGTGAAGCGGGATGAGTTTTGGTAACTATAAGCGTCTTCAATGGTTTGAGATAAGGTGAATGTATTGAGGGGTGGTGCATTTTTTGCTGGTTGGTGTTGTATTGCGATCACACTATTAATTATTTTACCATCTTGGCTAAGTTGTAAATCTTTAATTACGGTATTTGGAAACCATTGTAATTTTCCTTTACCCTGTTTTTCGGCGTCTTTAAGCATTTTTGTGATGACGTTGTGAGCATCACGGGGGAGAAAGCAGGAGTCACTTACCCAACAGTCACCAGGATTAAGTTTGCCATATTTGCGTTGAATACGGTTTCGCAATTCTAAATATCCACGAGAATAGAATTGTTTAGCTCTTTGGGTTGGTCTTTCATCTAACGCAGATGTACCTTGAGAAGATATTTGTCCACCTAACCAGTCGGTAATTTCTGTTAAACAAACTGTCCTTCCTGCGAGTGACCCTTCATAAGCTGTAGCGACTCCAGAAAGTCCACCACCAACAACGAGAATTTCACAGTTGACGGTTTTATCTGGGTTTCTGGGTGGGGTTGCAGTGACGAAATAGGGAGTGAGAATGGTGGTTACTAAGCTGATCCTGATGAGTAATTTCTGGTGACAAGCCTTTTTTTGTATACGATTCATGGTTTCTGGACTCTGGAAACTACGTCATTTTGTAGACGGTAGTTTTGGGGAAATGTTCTTTGCGAGGTTGGATAAGAGAACTCCACAAAAAGAAATACCCAATGTCATTCTGTTAGCGCAGCGTGGTGCAAGCCCTACGGAATGAAGTGTAGTAAAAAGTCATGAGATACTTCATTTTGTTTTACTGCGCATGACTATAGTTTGCGTGACGACGTATGAGTCATATGCCACGCTCCGCGTTGACGCAGTGTCCCGAAGGGATATAGCATGACAAGACAGGAATGTTTATTTTGTGGCTTACTCTATCTATGTTTAGTTTTGTAAAAACCATGAAATGTCCTATTTGCAAGGTATTTATTGTATTGACATTTCGTTACATAGGTTGATTTTTTAACACCGACTCACTTACAACAGATTGCAGATCAATAGACTTGTCCACAAACGATAAAAATCTTACTGTGAAAGCGTTACAAGAACTATAACTGGGATGAAACACTAATTATGGCTGACGGCAAAAATAGGGGTTTGGGGATGAAAATATCAAAATTATTAAAAGTTTTAAGAAACATAGCTTTCTAAAAAAGATAATCTTAAGGCTGATAATTTAAAGATCATGACTTACTCACTCAGTCCTTCCCATATTTCTTGATATTTTTGCTCGTCTTTTTTGACCTCTTCTATTTGGGAGATAGGTAAAATTCCCCTCGGAATTGCTACCCAATAATTAAATGTGTTATTTGCTTTTGTCCTCCATAGATCAAACAATAGTCCTAGAATTTCAAATGTTGGCTTCTGTCTGAGGTCTACTAGGCATAGACATACTCCCTCCTTTGGGCTGATTTCTGCTTTACGTCCTCCTCCAGACGCTATTAACCTAATTGTTCTTTTTTCAACTTCTGCTTGTTTCTCTAGATACCTTTTTTCTGCTAATGCTACTAATGTGATAAGGTCTTCATACTTAATCCCAATTAATCTTTCTGATTCCTAGGGGTATAATTCTATTCTTTCTAGGGGACTTGTCATTGTTGATATACACAGTTATATTTTTTCTGCTTATTTTGCCACAAAATTTCTTTTAAAGATAGGTCTAATGAGGTACAGAATCTAAATTGAAACCAAGAGAGCAAGAGACTTTTACTCCTGACTCCTGACTCCTGACTCCTGCTATATCTCTCGTCCATTCTCTGTGTGAGACCATATTTCTCAAGAAAAAATAAAATTCCGGCAATTCCATAACCCAAGAACTACCATTAAAGCAAACAATTAAAAATCGGTATGTGCCATCATGACAACTAAAAAGGAATTTAACAGCTTTGAAGAAATGTTATCAGGTTCTGATGTTCCAGTATTAGTGGACTTTTACGCTGACTGGTGTGGTCCTTGTCAGATGATGGTTCCAATTTTAGAACAAGTTAATGCTCAATTGAAAGACCGTTTACAAATTGTCAAAATTGACACTGATAAGTATACAGGATTAGCGAGTCAATATGCAATAGCTGCTTTACCAACCTTGGTACTATTTAAGGAAGGTAAGCCAGTAGATAGAATTGAGGGTGTAGTCCAAGCACCACAGCTAGTTCAACATCTGAGAGCTCTGATTTAATTTGCTAATAGGGGAGAATGAATAATTAATTAGTTCTTCCCTATATACTCTTCCCTGTTACCTGTCACCTGTCACCTATTCTTTTTAAGAACGACGTGCATTTAAGCAACACCATTCTTTTCTTTTCCAGAGAGTAGCTACAACCCAGCCATTTTGTTCTAAAACATCAGCAACAGCTTTAGATTGTTCTAGTAAAATACCGCTAAAGACCCCCCAGCTAGTAGTTTTAGTAATAGCTCCCATTTCTGGAATTAACTCAATAATGACATCAGCCAAAATATTGCAAACAATACCGTCCACTGGTTGAGAAATCAGTTTTGTCAAAATATCTACACTACCCTGGGCAGGTATTAACTGTTCTGAATTAATATCATTAAGGGCGCGATTGCTGAAAGTTGATTTCACAGCCAAGGGATCATTATCGACTGCATAAACTTTTTCTGCTCCCAAAAGTATGGCACCAATGGAAAGGATACCAGAGCCACAGCCGATATCTGCGATTACTAAAGATTGTTTTTTTTCATTCTTATCAATAAAACCTGTGGAGACTTCGCTAAGGCGCATTTCTAGAGATTCTAAACACAGTTGAGTTGTGGAATGATTGCCTGTACCAAAAGCAATACCCGGATCAAGGCGAATCACTAACCGTTCTAGTGAGTCCTGTAACGGTAGCCATGCGGGATTAATTAGGAAGCGATCACCTATTTCTTGAGGTTGCCAATACTGTTTCCACCTACTAGCCCAATCCTCCTCATCAATCAAATTCCAGTGTAGGAGGGGAGATGGCAATCCTATACACAAAGCATCTTGACGCAACCATAGTGATAGGGCCGACAAATCTAGTAGTTGTGCTTGAAAACTTGGTAAATAAGCCTTTAATAGTGAGGAATTCCCTTTACTTTCGCTGGCTGTACCACGACAGCCAAAACCTTCCAGTCGCCAAAAGATAATATCTTCTAGGTCTACTTCACATAAAATTTTCAGTTCCCACCAAGTATTTGCCATAAAATTTTAGATTTTAGATTCTAGATTTATCATGGGAACAGGCAATAGGGAATAGGGAAGGAGGGAAGGAGGGATAGGAAATCTAACTGTGACCTATCACCCACCTGTCACCTATTTGTAATCCAAAGTTAAAGTGTTACTGTATATGCATCTCGAATGCCGGGTACTTTTGTAATTTCATCCAAAATGCCATCGGGTAAAGGATCATCAATACTTAAAGCCATGACCGCATCACCACGGACAATTTTTCGTCCTACCTGCATACTGGCAATATTGACATTAAAACTACCCAATAGAGAACCGAGTTTACCAATAATTCCTGGCATATCACGGTGGAGAGTGAACAGCATATATTTGCTAGGTGGAACGTTAATGGGGAAGCCGTCAACATCAGTTAGGTGGATTTCTTTATCACCCAACAAAGCACCTGTGACAGAATGAGTGCCCAAAGTACCTGTAGCTTCTAAATGCAGTGAGCCTGCATAATCTCGTGCTGAAGCATCCCTTGTTTCAATAACGCGAATACCCCTTTCTTTGGCTTCTATGCTAGCGTTGACGTAATTTACTCGTTCCCGCAAAGCTTGATATAGTAGTCCTTTCAGGGCTGCTACTACTAAAGGCTGACTCTTATTAGTTGCCAGTTCCCCTTGTAGTTTGACAGTCAGTGTTTCCACCCTTCCTCCTGCTAGTTGTCCTACCAAGTTACCCAAGGTTTCCGCCAACTGCATATAGGGTTTGAGTTCTTCCAAGATATCGGGTCCGAGTCCGGGAATATTAACAGCAGAACGGGCTGGTAGTCCTAAAATAACATCACGGATTTGTTCAGCTACGTCTATGGCTACATTAACTTGGGCTTCTGTGGTAGATGCACCTAAGTGCGGAGTAAGAATAATATCTTTACCGAGCGATCGCAGCTCAGACTCTCCCAGGGGTTCAGAATCGAATACATCCAACGCTGCACCACCGATTTTACCTTCTTTAATCGCCGCTGCCAAAGCTGACTCATCAATGATGCCACCACGAGCGCAGTTGATAATTCTAGCAGTTGGTTTCATCTTCGCCAAAGTTTTAGCGTTGATTAAATTGGTAGTTTCTGGAGTTTTAGGGATGTGTAAAGTAATATAATCTGCTTGCTGGAATAGCAAATCTAAATCTACCAACTGACAACCCATTTGTTCAGCCCGTTCTGTAGAAATAAAGGGATCATAAGCTAATAGCTTCATCCCCATAGCCTTAGCTACAGACGCTACATGGGAGCCAATTTTCCCTAACCCAACAATACCGAGATTTTTTTTGTATACTTCTGCACCCACAAAAGTTTTCCGATCCCACTCACCGCGTTTAACGGAAGCATTTGCATCCGGGATATGACGGGATAAAGATAATATCATTGCTAGTGCGTGTTCAGCAGCGGCGATCGTGTTTCCCTCTGGAGAGTTAACTACTATAATACCTTTGCGGGTAGCAGCAGGAACATCCACATTATCCACACCTACACCAGCACGACCAATAATTTTTAATTGTGTGCCAGCTTCAATAATCTCTTGAGTAACGCGAGTTCCAGAACGGATCATTAGCGCGTCATACTCACCAATAATTTCTATTAGTTCTGCTGGTTTTAGACCTGTTTTGACATCAACCGTAGCAACTTGGGAAAGAATGTCAATACCAGCTTGGTCAATCGGATCAGAGACAAGAACCTTGGACATGATTACTTCATTTAAAATTACAGGTTGTGCTGTACAAGACTTTTAAGTTTAGTCTTTATCTGTCTCAATTCAGCAAAAATTATGGGTTTTTATATCAAACCAGCTGCTGTAAGCCTTCACTGTACTGAGCTATAAAAACTTTTCACAAATTCGCCCTTGAACTCTGGTAGCTGGGTGTGGTCGGGAAACGTGATAGTTTGCGGTGTTCCAATAGTAACAACTTTTAAGTGATGAGTTGTGATTTGATTATCTCTTACATAAATTATCTATCACGTACTTCTAAAGCATAATTCTGGACAGCTTTGGTAATCTCTTCCCGCAGATTTGTATAAACTTTAGCAAACAGCGGTTGCTTTTCCGAAAGTCCTAAGACATCGGAAGTAACTAAAATCTGTCCGTCACATTCCCAGCCTGCACCAATACCAATAGTAGGGATACGCAACTTTTGGGTAATTTGTAAGGCTAGTTGGGGCGGGATATGTTCTAATACTATTGAAAACACACCTGCTTGTTCGAGAGCGATCGCTTCATTTAAAATTCTCTCACTGGCTTCTGGGCTTTTACCCTGTTGTCGCAAACCTAGTTGATGTAAAGATTGTGGTGTCAATCCTACATGACCCATTACCGGAATTCCCGCTTGCACCAACCTGGCCACCGTTTCCACCATTGAGGGATGTCCACCCTCTAATTTTACCGCTTGTGCGCCTGTTTCTTTCAACACCCTTCCGGCTGAGTGCATCGCTTGGGAAATACTTTCTTGATAGGTTAAGAATGGTAAATCAACCACAACCAAAGCCCGTTTGACACCACGACGTACAGCTTTAGCATGATGGATCATTTCATCTAGAGTTACTGGCAGCGTTGTATTATACCCAAGCACTACTGCCAGAGAATCTCCTACCAGGATTAAGTCTAAACCAGCTGCATCTAACAGTTGAGCGATCACATAATCCCAAGCAGTCAAAGCGACAATTGCCCGTCCCTGCTGTTTCCATTGAATTAATTGCTGGGTAGTAATTACCATAATCAATTAAAAATTCAAAATTAAAAATTCAAAACAAAATTAAAAATTCAAAATTGGAAGTAGGGAATAGGTGACAGAAGACAAGAGGCAAAAGACAGCAGGGAATACATCTATTTATTCTTATTCTCTCAGTCTTGAACCCCATACCCTATACCCCATAACCTACTTCACACTCCGACCAAAACCAAAATGAGGTCTTGCCTTATCCATTGTAGGCATTAACCAAGCTAGTCCCTCACTGGTTCCCACCCACAACTTATTACCAAGATCAGGAACAACCGTCAGCACCCGACTAGAAGGAAGTCCCGGAACTCTATCTAACAAAGCTCCAGTATTCGGATTTAATCGTAGTAAACCATTAGTAGTACCAACCCAAACACTACCATCTTGAGCAAAACGAACTGAAGTTACATTTCGTCCGCGCAGAGGAGTTACAGACCTAAGCACAATACCATTTTTCGGATTAACTACCAGTAATTGATTTGGCATCCCTGCCCAAATTAACCCTTCAGGACTAATAGCCAAAGTTTGTACTGTCGACCCTGGTAGATTGTTCATCCTCTTCATAATCAAAGCACTGGCAGTATTCACCCTGATCAGTCCATCCAAAGTCCCAGCCCAAAGCTGACCCTCAGCATCTAAGGTCATTGCATTGACACAAACACCAGGCATATTTTTAACTGTTGTCATGATCAAGCCTTGATCGGGACTAATTAAAGCTAAACCACTATCAGTACCTGTCCACAAATAACCGCGTTTATCAATCAGCAGCGACAACACCCTTTTGGAAGGTAGTAATAAATTTTGGGCTGTAATTTCATTAGTGCGGGGGTCTACTCGTGTCAACCCTTCATAATTACCGACCCACAAACGACCGACTTTATCTTGAGCTAATGCACCAATAGTCACATTGGGTAAACTGACACGAGCAATAATATTACCCGTATTCGGGTCAATCTGCGATAAACCACGCCAAGAACCTACCCACAAATTACCAGCAAAATCACCTAATAAGCTACTAATACGATAATCAGTTTCTGCTTCTCTCTCCTGCACATCTCTATCATCCGGTAAAGGATCTACTCGTTTTGGAGGAGGTCCAACTGGATAAGTAGCATTATTAGCGGGATTAATATCAGGTTTTTCTTGGGATCCTACTCGTATGCCTATACTGGGGCTGATAGCTATCCCCAGTAAAGTAGAAATCATCAATAAACGAGTACGTCTATTAAATAATACCACGCTTTTATATCCTTTGGAGACAGTACCTAAGAACTTAGTAATTCAGAATGCAAAACTAACAAATAATGGTAAGCCTAATCTGGAACTGTACTGATATATAACTAATAATCACCCTTTGTAAAGCAGTCTTAACTCATTTATTTGAATTCTTTCAATAAGAAATTTAAATCAATGAGTTAAGAACTTTCAAAGGATAACTTATTGAATTGTTGATATATTGTGAGACAAGTTACAAATTCCGTCGTGTGTACTTTTTTATCTTTGGCTCATCCTGGAGCTAAACCGCAGTTAGTGAAGTTTCCTCTATATCTTTTTTCCCAAATCATGAGAAAGATATCAGGAGATAAGAACCGGGAGAATAGGCTTGACAGGCTCAAACCCTAATTCTTCCTAGTTTTAAGGCATAAATTTTAAAGAATGCCCATAAAGCGGCGAAGTTTCTCTGAAACTAAGCAGGTTTAGTACAGTAAGCAAAAGATATATCAAAGACTTTGTCTTCGTGGAACAAGGGAAAAAACCAAGCGCCTAGATGTGCACCTCTACTATTATTCTACTATTATTATATAGAGATAAAAAGGTGCGGTAATTTGGTACTGTTACCAAGTATTTACAAAACAAAGAACGCTACCCTCAACCAACAAACAGACCTAATTATAAGTTTTCTTTATATCTACAGGGAGATAAAAAGAAAGATAAAGGGTGATAAAAAGTTGCACATAACGTGATTTGATAGTAAAAAGATTGACTTCTTGGAAGAAAAATATGTCTTACGCGCAAACTAAGACTCAGGCTAAATCTGGGTATCAAGCTGGGGTTAAAGATTACAGACTAACTTATTACACTCCCGATTACACACCTAAAGATACAGATATTCTTGCAGCATTCCGGATGACTCCTCAGCCTGGAGTTCCACCCGAAGAAGCTGGTGCTGCGGTAGCAGCTGAGTCTTCTACAGGTACTTGGACAACTGTATGGACAGACTTGCTCACCGACCTAGACCGTTACAAAGGTCGTTGCTACGATATCGAACCAGTTCCTGGTGAAGATAACCAATACATTGCTTACGTTGCTTATCCTCTGGACTTGTTTGAGGAAGGTTCTGTAACCAATATGTTGACTTCTATCGTAGGTAACGTATTCGGTTTCAAAGCATTACGTGCATTACGTTTAGAAGACTTGCGGATTCCAGTTGCTTACTTGAAGACTTTCCAAGGTCCTCCTCATGGTATTCAAGTTGAACGCGACAAGTTGAACAAGTATGGTCGTCCTTTGTTGGGTTGTACGATCAAGCCCAAATTGGGTTTGTCTGCGAAGAACTATGGACGCGCTGTATACGAATGTTTGCGCGGTGGTTTGGACTTCACCAAAGACGACGAAAACATTAACTCTGCACCATTCCAAAGATGGCGTGATCGCTTCCTATTCGTAGCAGAAGCAATCCACAAAGCACAAGCAGAAACCGGTGAAATCAAGGGCCACTACCTAAACGTAACCGCACCTACCTGCGAACAAATGCTGCAACGGGCTGAGTACGCCAAAGAACTCAATATGCCTATCATCATGCATGACTACCTGACCGCAGGTTTCACAGCTAACACAACCTTGGCTCACTGGTGTCGTAACAATGGTGTATTACTACACATCCACCGTGCTATGCATGCTGTTATTGACCGTCAAAAGAACCACGGTATTCACTTCCGTGTATTAGCTAAGACGTTACGTATGTCTGGTGGAGACCACATTCACACCGGTACAGTTGTTGGTAAGTTGGAAGGTGAACGCGGCATCACAATGGGCTTCGTTGACCTACTACGTGAAAACTACGTTGAACAAGACAAGTCTCGTGGTATCTACTTCACCCAAGATTGGGCTTCTATGCCTGGTGTAATGGCAGTTGCTTCCGGTGGTATCCACGTATGGCACATGCCCGCACTCGTAGAAATCTTTGGTGATGACTCCGTACTACAGTTTGGTGGTGGGACACTTGGTCACCCATGGGGTAACGCTCCTGGTGCAACCGCTAACCGTGTAGCCCTAGAAGCTTGTATCCAAGCTCGTAACGAAGGACGTAACTTAGCTCGTGAAGGTAACGATATTATCCGCGAAGCTGCTAAGTGGTCTCCTGAACTGGCCGTTGCTTGCGAACTGTGGAAAGAAATCAAGTTCGAGTTTGAAGCAATGGATACCGTCTGATAATTTAGGATTTGGGATTTTGGACTATTGGATGAATTTAAAATCCAAAATCTAAAATCTAAAATCAATGGGGCTGGGGTTAAGCATGAATCTAAAGCAAATTGCGAAAGACATAGCCAAAACTCTCCAAAGTTATCTGACTTATCAGGCACTTATGACTGTTTTGGCACAGCTAGGCGAAACAAATCCTCCATTAGCACATTGGTTGCAAAACTTTTCTGCTGGAAAAATGCAAGATGGAGAAGCGTATATTGAGGAACTGTTTCGGGAGAACTCAGATTTGGCTCTGCGGATTATGACTGTCAGGGAACACATCGCGGCAGAAGTGACAGATTTCTTACCAGAAATGGTGCGTACTGGCATTCAGCAAGCCAACATGGAACAGCGTCGCCAGCATCTTGAACGTATCACGCAATTAAATTTATCAAATCCCGCCCCAAAAACTGAACAGCAGACAATTTTAGATCCTGACTTGGATAATTTATCCAGTTAGGATAGGCGCAAGCCCCAAAAACCAATCAGTGAAAAATAGCCCCCAATTATCAACAGCTATGCAAACTTTACCAAAAGAGCGCCGTTACGAAACCCTCTCTTATCTTCCTCCTCTATCTGACGCGCAAATCGCCAAGCAAGTTCAGTACATTCTGAACCAAGGCTACATCCCAGCAGTTGAGTTCAACGAAACTTCTGAACCTACTGAATTATTCTGGACAATGTGGAAGCTACCTTTGTTTAGTGCTAAAACAACTCAAGAAGTATTAGGTGAAGTTCAAGCTTGCCGTTCTCAGTATGGTAACTGCTATGTTCGTGTTGTTGGTTTTGACAACATCAAACAGTGCCAAGTTCTCAGCTTTATCGTTCACAAACCCAGCAGATACTAAAATCTGATTTGGTTTCAATAATTTATTTATTTTGTGGAGAGGTAGAGTTTTCTATCTCTCTTTTTTGAACGCATTAGTGTGGAGGTACGCGGAGGGTTTTTTAGTTTTTGATATGTGGTTAGCGGGACGTAAACAAAAATCAAGCCCAAATGTAGCCCAAACTGGCTTGATCAGAAGGAAACACGTCCGGATTCCAGTTGAACCAATCAATAAATAGAAAAGATATGGCTGTTCTCAACGCTTCTAAGGCTGCAGTAAAAGTATTCAAAGGTTTCTTAGCCCACCTTGGTCTTAATCCTCCAGTCCACTGATGGCAAAGAATAAAAGTGTAGACACAGAAAACCAAAATAAAATAGCGCAGTAAACTGCTGTTATCTCGAACTTAATATTCTTTGAGTCCTAACCATCCCTTGGCTTCCCTGTAAACAAATTCTACCCAACTTCTTCGAGAATATGTATCAACTATCCATTGGGGTGTGACAACTGATGAAGAAACATTGGTCATAAAGTAGTCAATATCAGTGGCTTGAGAGAAGGTAGAAGTGTTGATGACGATAGTAATATTCCCCTTTCCAGTTAGTTAAGGCTGATATTTCTACTTCTTTAGTTACTACCCATAATGTTTTAGGTTTATCTAACTCCAGTTGAATTTCTGTAAAAGCCTCTTGGGGTAAACTTTGTGCTAATTCATCTAACCTAATTATTTGTGGACTATCCTCTTGGTCACTGGCAAGGACTTTGGGATTTTTAGCTAATCCTCCTCAATACTTTAAATTCCGATTTTCCATCTTTTAATAAGAAAGATGTATTGTGGCCATATCCAGGATCTACAATTACTATTCCTGGTTGATAACCACGGCTTTAGGCTTGATTTTTGTTTACGTCCCGTAATCAGGTACTAAGTTAAATAACAGGAGGTTCTTATGGCTAAAGCCATAGAGATTGATGGCAAGCCTGCTTGCAATCCTATCCCCATCCCCAGATGCTTCACGGCAAAAGCTGGCTAAAGGCGCAGTTCACAGTGAAGGCCCTGTTTATATCCAAGAAGATGATAGCGTTATGTGGAGTGATGCTCATGGCAATCGTCTACTGTATTAGAATCCTAGTAACAGTGTAACTATCCTACGTGACTCATCTTATTACCAAAGCGGTAATTACCGAGACTTGGAAGGTCGTATAGTTGCTTGTTCCTTTAGTTTGCGTGCTATTTTCCGCCAGGAACACGATTGAGAGTGGAAGGTTTTAGCCGATCACTACCAAGGTAAACGCCTCAATAGCCCCAATGATTTGGTTGTCAAAAGCGACGGCAGAACTTGGTTTACCGATCCGGAATTACCGAGCTAAATCAAGGGTATGGTGGCGAACAAGAACAAGCCAGAAGTTACGTGTATCGCTTTGAACCACCAACAGGTGAGATTTATCCTGTAGTGACAGATATGGTGCATCCTAACCGAGTGGCGTGTAGTCCTGATGAAAGCCTCTTGTATATTTCAGATACAGCTGCATTTAATATTCCCAGCGGGGCGCATTATATCCCACCTTCGGCACCCTAACTGTCACAGATAGTAGTACACAATAACTAAAGCTCCTGCAGGGAAGAAAAGGCTTAATAAGAACAAGTATGATTAAAATGGGAATAGAGTGAGAGAATAAAGTTTTGTAAAGAAGATAAAAGAAAAGAAAATTTAATGATTTAAAAATTAAATTAGAACAGAAGAATAAATGATTTAATCACAACAGGAGTTGTGGATAATTCTGTTGTGAAATCAAAGCTTCAAAAAATGGAGATTCAAAACCTATACCATTTAGGCATCGTAGCGGGAATAATAGACCCCATAGGAGTAGTAGAAATAATCCTTGAAATTGGAGAGAAAGTAAGTCCGGGTCATGTAGTAAAACCCATGATAATCAACGGGTTAGGATTTGTATAGAAACCCTTATATATGTTTCCCCAAGATTTTGAAACAATCCCCTGTGAGTATCTAATAGGAGCAGGAGTAACACCAGAATATCTCAAGGACGATAAACTGGGGAGAGTCATGGATAAACTTTTTATAAAAGGATTGGATAGAATATTTTTTCTTGTCGCCTTAAAAGCAGCCCAAACACTTGGAGTATCCCTATGAGCAGGGCATCTAGACTCATCATAAATGTACATATATGGGCAATATAATACCAGCTTACCAGAAGTAATATTTGAGAGTCGAAAAGTAGGAAATAATCAAGAAATAGAAGAATTAGCAGTAAAATCACCAAAGGAAATAACTATCACCTACGGTTATTCTGGTGACCATAGACCGGAGTTAAAACAGTTCATCATAGAAATGATATGTTCAGGAGATGGAGACATACCAATATATATTTTTAAAACTAGCATCGGGAAACCAAGCAGATTCATCATGCTTTGGTAAAATAGCAGTAGAGTACCAAAAACAGTTAAAAGTTAACAGTCTCATAGTAGCAGACTGGGCCTTATATACAGAATCAAATCTAAAAATGATGAATGATGTCAGATTTAACCTGGTTATGTCCAGTGCCATTAAGCGTAAAATCAGCACAATCATTAATATCAACATTACCAGAAACAGAATTTGTTGATAGTAACTTACCCGGATATAAACTAGCTTAAAAAACAGTAAATTATCCAGGAATAGAACAAAGATGGTTAGTAGTGCAAAGTCAAGAAAGAAGAGAATCAGACCTGGGTAAACTCTCACAAAAAATTACCAAAGCACAATCAAAAGCTGTGCAAGATTTCAAAAAGTTATCACCAGGAAAATTTGCTTGTGAAGCTGATGCTATCAAGGGGTTATCTCAACTATTCAAACAATTCAAGTATCACCAAATTAACCAGAGTAAAGTTACTCAAATCAAATCTAAGAAAAAGGATAGTTCAGGAAAGATATCCTCTGAAATATCAGCTACAGTCTCCCAGAATGAAAGTAAAATTAATACAGAATTTCTGAGGGCATGGCCTTTTATTATTGGTACAAACCTTTTGGATTCCAATGAACTTACCCATGACTCCATCTTGAGTGAATATAAAGCTCAATACTCTTGCGAGAGAGGGTTTGCTTTTCTCAAAGACCCATTATTTTTTGCAGACAGTATTTTCCTAAAAAGTCCAGAGAGAATAGAGTCCCTGGGAATGATTATGGGTTTATGTCTGCTGGTTTATACTTTAGCTCAACGACAAATTAGAACCCCTTTGAGAGAGTCTAAATCGACAGTAAAAAATCAATTGGGCAAACCAACTGACCGCCCCACTTTACGCTGGATTTTTCCATGCTTTCAGTCTATTCATTTAGTTACACTAAACCAAGAAAAACACATCTGTTACTAGACTCAAGAGAGAGATTTCATTGTGAATCTTTTACCAGAGCATTGTTTTCCCTACTATCAATTACTTACCTAATTTCCCTCTCTATTGATTTAATTTCTATCATAAAATAACCTAATGTCGTTGATTTATAGCTCTATTTTACTATGTCCATAATTTCTTTTTTTACTTCAATATATTAGTCTAAGTATTGATCTGTTGACTCCTCTGGGCGGTGTTCTTTCTTATTGCTCCTTATTGAGAATAGCTTTTGATGCTATTTTTGGTGCTTTACTGTGTCTCCAATGCCTTTTTTCACTGCATATGTTTGTTTTTATGCTCCATTGGATTTTTCCTCTCCGTAATTTCTCTCTGTGGCACTTTATGGTGCCGAATGTGGGTTTAAAGAAGGTGACAAGGTATTTTCGCATAACAAGCACCACATAACAGTATGGGTTCATACTGGATACTCACCCCAGGATGTGGAAGCATTTTGGCTAATATTTGGGTATCCACTTCTAAGATGCAATCGATCGCTTCTAACTCTTTTTGACTAGGACGAGGATTAAAATGAAACCTTTCCTACCGTGCTACTACACCACCAATTCAATGTCTTGAAAGGACGTTCTACTATTCCACCTTCAGAAGGGCGATGTCGTAAATGACAGACAAACCCTAATTGCGCCCCAATTTCCCTTAAGTGGTTAGAGCTAAAGTCCTTACCACCATCAGTATAAAAATGTTCTGGCTTACCATAACTTCCCCACTTGCAGAGCAGTTTGTACTCTGAACCGTAACTTTTCGGTAAAATCGCATGGCGTAATGCTAAGGAGACTACCTGAGAACTAAGTGTATCAAAACCTAGATTATACCCATAATGCAACGAGAATAGGTATCAATTAAAGTTGTTAACCAAGGACGACTTAGAAATTCACCATGCTGATCTACTACTAACACACCCGTACGGGTATGATCACACTGCCAGACATCGTTGCTGTAATCAACAGATAAATCCTTCCCTTCGCGGGTTTTAACTGAGTGAAAGTCTTGTCCCCCTCCCACAAGGACTGCGGATACTTTTAGTTTTTTCTTGTTTTTCCAATATGGGAGCTAATACCCGTACAACAATCCTGTAATTAGGAGGTTTTAAGTCACCCGATTCATGGGCTTTGGCCTGAACCCTGAGAGCAACCTGTTTAGGAGTCATGCGTTTACTTTCCTTGTTACCCTCCCGATAAGTTTTGATGATGAAGTTTTCCCAAAACTCACCAATTCGGTGGTTTCCTTTATCAGTCCTACCTATTTGAGTCAGTCTGACTAAGCCATCCTGCTCCCACTTTTTGACTAAAGCTTGAACTGTTCGGACTGATACAGCTATTTTTCACCAGCTTCCTTCAACTTTTGTCCATAAGTTGTGCGATCACACGGTTCGAGCAAATTTTGTATTACCTTCTTGAGAGAGTTCTGTGACAATCAGATTTATCTCAGGAGATGTATTGTCTCCTTGTGATATGCCTTCCCCAGGAATACGTGAGGTATGAACAGTTCAATCAAAAGTTTTATCTCTGTTCATAAACAAAATAGTTTTTATAAAAACATAATGTTATTCTAACCTCCCAGAAAGCGACAGTTAATTTGTCACTGTACAAGTGGTCATTTAATTTGGCAATTTACTCTTGAACTGACACAGTTAAAACTTGTGGTGGTGAAGCATCAGGAGGATAGAGAAAGTCTACTTCTACTAAAGAGCGATCACCTGGTTTCATATTTAATAACGCCAAAGGTTGACCTGGTTCACCTCTGGTTTGGACTAAATGCACAAATTCCGTTTTTGGTTGACCTTGATTATCTTTATACCGAATTCGCACAGTTCCCCGGAAGAAAACTTGACGTGCTAGTCTAGTGAAAAAGCGCAACCCTGACTGACTTAATTGATCTTCTTTAATTGGGGTTTGCACCAACACACTCACCTTCTGGTGACTTTGTGTATTGTTGTACAAAGGCAACTTCAAACTATATTGAACTCCATAATTGCCATGGGCGCGATAAGCTGTATCAGGATAACGCACTAACATAGATGCACTTTGAATTTGACCAGTTCCCAAAGTACCACCATCCACTGTGCTTAAAACATAAGAAAAAGCTTGACCAGGTTGGGGAATAGTTAAATAATTAGTTTTAGGACTATCTACCAAGAGTGATCGCCACACCGAACCACTCGCTACACCTGCCACTCTTCCATAAATTCTCAGTTTACCAGTCTCCTCTAAAGGAGTGGGAACTTTATCTCTAGGTGTGGATAATTCACCATTATTCAGTAGATTTTGCCATTCTCCTAAAGTTGGCGCACGTTCACTACCATCTTTATTAGTTGGTGCAAACATAGCCAGACTAGCAGCATACACAGTACCATTACTCCGCAGACGCATAAATGAAGAACGGCCATTTAATGGTGGTGTCAATCCTTGCACCGGAATAGGTAGATTTAATAACATATGACTTTCCCCAGGAGGAATGACAATTTGAGCAGGGAAAATTCCTTGTCGTCTTCCCCCCAGCACATCAGACATCACACGACTACCCGGTCCGGCAAACACCGTACCTGCATTATTAGGGATAAAAGCATCCAACTTAATAAATGGTGCATCCGGTTGACTTAAATAACTTGCCCCCTGTAATATATTCACCTTTACTGGCTGAGTTCCAGGGTTATGCAAAATGATGCCTAAATACAAAGAACGCAAACTTTCTGGTGGTTCTGCTTTAGCAACATGATGAGCAAAAATATCAAAGCGTCCCCGAAAAGCAAAATTTAAATGTGCAGTTGGTACCTTTTTACCGTTCGGGGGAAAGGTAGAAAGTAATATACCTTCTTTTAATACCAATTCTGGGCTATTGCTATTAAAAACTGGCACAGTATCTAACTGTCCTGATAACGCTCGAACTTCTTGTGGTTGTACCACTTCTTCAGGTGGTGGTGAGGATTGATTTGCTTGAGCGAGAGTCAAACCGAGTAATAGTGGCAACATAAGCAATTAAAAATTAAAAATGAGAACCCGCTTGAATTGGTCAGGACTTAAGGCATTCTACATCAAAAAAATCTTGCATGAGTATTTTCTACTTCCTACCTTCATTAAGTAATTACCAGATTATTAATACTTAAAACAAAATCAGCCATAATGATCATCAAATTTTCTTGATTCAAAATCGGGACGTGAAGAAAAATGCAAGGAATAGGCAGTTGAGATTGGTATAAGTAGTCCAATACTGAATAATAAAGACCTTCACATACGAATCCACCACAGTCGTACCTAATATCAACTCCTGCTGTTTCCGCCATTAATTGTTCAACATCAACAGTAGTTTGCAAAATATTTTCTGCACAATCTATAAATGTAATGTCAGTAGTCTCTACAGATATGATACTTGCACTTACTTGCACACTTAAATTTATCCAACTGGCCACCATGCCACAACAAATAACATAATCAGGTTTGATTTCATTGATTTTAACAATGACTCGAGAACCAGGAAGGTCAACATCTATAGGTAGTCGCCGCGAAAAAATTAAATCATCACAGACACAAGCCATTTTGGCTAGTTCGAGTAACAAATCATCGGAAGAATTTGATTGTTGATCACTCAGCCAAGTGTAAAAAGAAGTTAATAATATTTCTTTCTGCATAACAAATATTATTTAGAATTAGAATATAAATACCTTCCCTAATAAAATTACAAGGAGCAGGTAAATGCCAGTGATTGCGGTCGTAGATTACGAAATGGGAAATTTGCACTCAGTCTGCAAAGGCTTAGAAAAAGCTGGGGCAACTCCTAAAGTAACTTATTGTGCCAGAGAATTAGAACAGGCAGATGCAATAGTTTTGCCTGGAGTTGGAGCATTTGATCCAGCAGTACAACACCTGAGAGAGCGTGGTTTAGAACAACCTATTAAAGATGCGATCTCATCTGGTAAACCGTTCTTAGGTATTTGTCTAGGACTGCAAATTTTGTTTGAATCTAGTGCCGAAGGTACTCAACGAGGACTAGGAATTGTGCGCGGAAAAGTTCGCCGATTTCGTCCAGAAGCGAGTATTGCTATTCCCCACATGGGTTGGAATCAACTACAACTCACTCAGGCAAAAAGCATTTTGTGGGAACATTTACCCGCTCAACCTTGGGTTTATTTTGTCCATTCCTACTATGTTGACCCAACTGAACCACACATTCGAGCAGCAACAGTTACTCATGGGAGTCAAACTGTCACAGCTGCGATCGCTCATGAAAATCTCATGGCAGTCCAATTTCACCCCGAAAAATCATCTAATATAGGTTTGCAAGTTTTATCTAATTTTGTGGCTCAAGTCCGCGAAAAAATTCCTGCTTAATAAAAATTTGCACTATTATCTGTTCTCCGTTGTTTAAAACTAAAAACCAATGACTAAATGACTAACTGACCAATAAATCATGAGTCTGAGAATTTATGGGAATCGGCTGCTAAAAACTTTACCAGGAAAAGAAACTAGACCTACCAGTGCGCGAGTACGGGAGGCAGTTTTTAATATTTGGCAGGGAACAATAGATGGTTGTTGCTGGTTAGATTTATGCACCGGTAGTGGTTCAATGGGTGCAGAAGCTTTATGTAGAGGAGCCAGCTTAGTAGTAGGAATTGAACTATCCAGTCGAGCTTGTGCAATTATCCAGGAAAATTGGCAGCAAGTAGCTACTAAAGAACAAAAATTTCAGATATTACGCGGAAATTTACTCCAGCAGTTAAAAAAGTTATCAAGTCAGAAATTCGACAGAATATATTTTGATCCGCCTTATGCTATTGGATTATATGAACCAGTCTTAGCAGCGCTCGCTCAATATCAGCTTTTAAATACTCATGGAGAAATAGCCGTCGAACATAGTCCCCAAAATTTTCAACCACCAGAAATCCCCAATTGGGAAATCTACCATCAAAAAGTTTATGGCAACACAGGACTCACATTCTACAAAACCAGGCAATCAGAAAAAATAGAACTACAAGAACAGGGTGAGCAAGAGAGATAGACAAGTAAAATCATCATTCTCACCTTCCTCACCTCTGCCACCTAACTCCTAACTCCTAACTCGATTTTAGCCTCCCAACTCAGTGGGACGCTTATATTGCTTATAAGCAGCGTAAAAAAGCCCGCTAAGAGTAACGAAAATTAGACCAAGAACAATACCGGACAACAAGGGTTCAACCACTGTAAATATCCTCTTTACTATTATTCAACATTCCTTTCCTGCTTTTGATTTTACCAAATCCAGCATCAATGCCGCGCCCTACACCGTTGTGAGAATGTAAATACAATTTGAATTGTCCTGGATCTAAAAGTACGGAGAATCTTAAGCAGTCCAAAGAAGACTCTTAAAGGTGTAGTTAAAGCACCTCTAATAGCTTTACTCTCGTTAATCCCAATCTTGTCTTTCAGACGTTCGGAGTTCGGCAAAAGATTTTTAGGATTTGATTCGAGGGTTTTGAGCCTATTTTTTTATGAAGATTGTCATCTGTGCTTGTTGCAGGTACAATCAAGAGATTTTAAGCTATGTGTAGGAGATGAAAAATTTTTTGTACACCTAGACAGTAAAAGCAACCCTTTTGAATAACCAGCTTACCAAACCTGAAACTTTAATTCAGTGGATCGCTTTGTCGGCTTTAGCGATACTCATAGCAATACCTTTGGTCATTCTTGGTGTTCACATCGTTCAAGCCTCCGATCCATACATCAAGAGCGTTGTATCACTGGAGGGAACCCCAGTACAGGGAAAAGCTATCTTTCAAATCAACTGTGCTGGATGTCACGGTTTACAAGCCGATGGGCTAGTAGGTCCAAGCTTGCAAGCCGTCTCCAAGCACAAATCTCGATATGGCTTAATTCACCAAGTTATTAGTGGTGAAACCCCTCCCATGCCAAAATTCCAGCCCAGTCCACAAGAAATGGCAGACCTTTTGAGTTATTTGGAAAGTCTGTAAATTTTTGTATAAATTAACTAGTTTTTAAGAAAGAGGTAACTGATAATTCGTGCGTTCTTATATCTTTTAAGACGGAGATATAAGCAAAGCGTTCTGGTAGGGTAAGCTGCCATGAGGATTTTATGCCTCAACCACTGCTAATAGGCAATATTACATATTATATCTTATTAAAGATATCAGAATTGCTTTGGCTACGACTTTAAGAGTTCATTTTTGGAATCCTTAAGAATCCCCATACCTTTAGGTCAGTGAGAGTCAGTTCAAAGTTTTCTGATAGCTTTTCTTGATATTGGGTGTTTCTATACATCCTCACGCCTTATGGTACAAGGATTTTTACCTATTTTA